>CAIUAN010000039.1 GCA_903897145.1 uncultured Bacteroidia bacterium
AGGACTCATTAGAAATAAAAGAACTAACGTGATTTTTTAATAAAAAAATTAAACAAAAAAAAAAAAAAAAAACACAGTAGGTACAATAGGTCACATTAGAAATAAAAGAACTAACGTGATTTTTAATAAAAAAATTAAACAAAAAAATAAACACAGTAGGCACAATAGGACATATTAGAAATAAAAGAACTAACGTGATTTTTTAAAATCGCCAAATCAATTTAAAACTCTTAAACCTAATTATGTACTATTGTGCCTACTGTGGTTCTTTTTTTTATCCGAATTCTATGCTTGAAGATTACAAAGTTATACTTGCTTCTAAATCGCCACGAAGACGACAATTGTTAGATGGACTTAACATTCCATTTGAAGTGGTTATCCATGAGGTTGACGAGGTGTTTCCTGAAGGTCTATCGATGGAAGAAATACCGGTATATCTTGCAAAACTAAAGGCTGAGCCCTTTGCAGAAGAGATAAGTCATGATGCGCTAATCATCACTGCCGATACCATAGTCTGGGTTGACGACATGGTACTTGGCAAGCCACTTGACTATGAGCACGCGACCGCGATGCTTCGTCAACTATCTGGCAAGAAACATATTGTGGCAACAGGCGTCTGCCTAACCACAAAATCAAAACAAGTAAGCTTCTGCGACACCGCTGAGGTGTATTTCAAAGAGCTTACCGACAGTGAGATTAAGTATTATCTCGATAATTATAGACCATACGATAAAGCAGGATCTTATGGCGTTCAGGAATGGATTGGCTATATTGCGATAACAAAAATCGAAGGTTCTTATTTTAATGTGATGGGACTTCCGGTCCAGCGACTTTACGAAGAGCTTCAGAAATTCTAAAAAATCACGCATAAACATTTCAATATGAAAATATTAACGCTTTCGCTGATTTTTCTCTTCCCCATTTTCTCCTCAACCTTTGCCAAAGAAGGGATGTGGATTCCCACTTTATTGCAGAAATACAACATAGAGGAGATGACACAAATGGGCTTTAAGCTTACTGCTGAAGATATCTATAGCGTGAATCATGCCAGCATGAAAGATGCTGTGGTTCTATTTGGGGCAGGGTGCACTGGCGAGGTAATATCCGATGATGGACTCCTTATCACGAATCACCATTGCGGCTTTAGTCAAATACAGAGTCATAGTTCGGTCGCGCATGATTACCTAACAGATGGATTCTGGGCTATGAATAAAAATGAAGAGTTAACAAACCCTGGATTAACAGTTCAGTTTTTAGTTAAAATGGAAGATGTTACGGCTGCCGTTTTAACGAATACAACTTCAAGGATGACACCCGAAGTTAGGGCTGACACCATCGCCAAAAATACAGAGCGAGTTAAGAAACGGTTCATAGGAAAATCAGGCTACTTGGCAGACATCAAACCATTATTCAATGGAAACCAATACTACCTTTATCTCTATGAAGTTTTTAAAGATGTGCGGTTAGTTGGAGCGCCACCCATGTCGATCGGCAAATTTGGTGGCGACACCGACAACTGGATCTGGCCAAGACATACTGGAGATTTTTCACTCTTTAGAATCTATGCTGGAAAAGACAATAAACCAGCGGCTTACTCACCTCAGAACGTCCCTTACCACCCTAAAAAGCACTTCCCAATAAATTTAAAGGGATTTAAAGAGGGTGATTTTACTATGGTCTTTGGAAACCCAGGAAGCACGCAGCGATACATCCCTTCGCAAGCCATTGACTTAATTCTAAATCAAAGCGATCCAGCTAAAATTGCTATCAGAACAACAAAACTTAATATCTGGGCAGATGAGATGAAAACCGATCCAGGGGTTCGCATTCAGTATTCCAGTAAATATGTGAGTAATGCCAACTATTGGAAAAAATGGCAAGGTGAGATCAAAGGATTGAAGCGGTTAGATGTGCTGAACGAAAAAAAGAGAGAAGAAAAACTATTTCAAGAGTGGATCAAAGCTGATCCGCAACGAGAAGCCAAATACGGTTCAATATTAGCTGACTTCGAAAAGCTATATGGTGAGTTCAAGCCACTTCAAGCGGCCTACGACGCCTATACGGAATGTATCTTTAGAGGATCCGATATTTTCGCACTAGCCTTACGGCTTGAGAATATGGAGTCAAGATCCAGTAACTTAAAATCTGCATCTGACAATTCTCCTAAATCAAAAGAATCATTTGCAGGCTACTTCAAAGATTACAATCAAAAGACTGATGAGAAAGTATGGCTTGCACTGCTGAAAATCTTTACTGATCGGATGAATGTAAATTCACTCTCACCAGAATTAAAACAGTCGTTAGTCAAATTGAATTCAGATCGATTTCTAGATAAAACCTATCGAAAATCGATCCTTAAAGACAGCGCAGAACTAACCAAAATGATTGCTGAATTTAACCCAAAAGCCAAAGCCAAACTTCATAAAGACCCCGTTTACAAGCTTTATACCTTGCTGCTTGATCATTACAAGTCGAAGGTAGAGCAACAATACAAGAGATTGTTTTATGCCATAGATGCCAATCAGCGAAACTATACAGCAGCGCTTTTAGAGCAACATGCAGGTTCAAGGATGCTAGCCGATGCAAATCTAACTTTACGCGTGGCATATGGCAAAATAGAGGGATTCAAGCCAGCCGATGGAGTTTCGTATACTTATTTCACAACGCTGAAAGGGATCATTGAAAAGGACAACCCTGCTATCGAGGATTATCACGTACCATTAAAGCTAAAGCAACTGTATCAAGCGAAGGATTTTGGTCCTTATGCCAATCAAACTGGGGATGTTCCGGTAGCATTTTGCGCGTCCAATCATACGACGGGAGGAAACTCCGGAAGTCCAGTTATCAATGGCAGAGGGGAGCTTATCGGGGTAAATTTCGACCGCTGCTGGGAAGGGACGATGAGCGATCTTAAATATGATCCCGATCAATGTCGTAATATTGCCTTGGATATTAGATATGCACTTTTTGTAATTGATAAATTTGCAGGAGCAGGCTATCTTTTGAAAGAGATGGAGATCATTCAATAGTAAATCAAACCTAAAAAATAAACGATGAAAAACCAACTGAGTTTTTACGCATCTAAGCTCGCCTATGAGCTTGATGCTTCTGATCTTTTCAATGCACTTAAAAATCAAGCCATCATTGTTATTGATGCACGCACGCCGGATTTTTATCTAGCTGAACACATCCCCAATGCCATCAACATACCTCACCGAACAATGTCGGAAGCAACTACATCTCATCTTGACAAGCAATTTTTATATGTCGCTTATTGCGATGGTGTAGGCTGCAACGCGTCTACCAAAGGAGCTTACAACTTAGTAAAACTAGGATTCCAAGTAAAAGAATTAATTGGTGGGATTGCTTGGTGGAAGCTTGAAGGTTACGAGACAATTGGCACTCAAGGAGCAGCTGGGACCCCTATCTTTTGCGGATGTTAAATTAGGATCTAACCTAATTCAACCACTGTAATTCCGGAGCCTCCAAATTGAATTTGTTCATCACGAACACTTTTTACGGCAGGCTCAGTCCTTAGGTATTTCTGTATCAAATCACGAAGCACGCCATTTCCTTTGCCGTGCAAGATGCGTAGCTCGTTGGCATCAACCATGATTGCCTCATCGACGAAAGCCTGAATCTCTTGCAATGCCTCCTCCGCTCGCTTTCCTCGAACATCGATGCTCGGCTTAAAAACCAACTTTCGCTCACCAATCTCTTGGTTAATACGTCCTATAGTTCGATTTTCTACCTTATTCTTCTTAACCTCGCTATGAGAGACTGATTCGATCTTACTTCGATCAACAACCGAACGCAGATGTCCAAAAGCCAAGGTGATCTTATTGGCTTTCATCTCCAAAACTTCACCTAAGGTCTCCTGTCCAATTAAGCGAACCCAGCCACCAACAGCAATCTCAGCAGGTGCTTTTTTCGGAACAATCACCTCTTTTTTCTTCTCCTCTACTTTAGGCTGTTGCTCACTACGTGTGATCTTTTGCTGTTTTAGCTTCTCCATCTTGCGCAAGATCTTGTCTTCTTGCAGTTCCTGATCTTTAGAGATTTCGCTTTTAAAAGCCTCAAATTTTTGACGAGCTTCCTGCGTTTTCTCTTTTTCTGCTTCAGCTTCTTTGATATCCCGGATGGTCCGTTCAATAATTTTATTCGCACCAGAAAGAATCTCTTCAGCTTCTCGCTTTGCGTTATCTAAAATCTCTTTTCGCAATCTTTTCGTGTCAGCCATTCCAGTATCATAGATGACAGCCAGCTCTTCAAGTCTCTTCTCCTCTTGCCGGATCTTTTGACGCTTACTCTCCCAGTATTTTTTATCGCGAATGATCTCCCGGAGATGCTTATCAAAATCGATGTGGTCGACGCCAATCTTAGCTGTTGCATCCTGCAAGATATCTTCCGGTAATCCGATTTTACGAGCAATCTCAAAGGCAAATGAACTACCCGGCTTTCCGCTCTGAAGCTGAAACAGAGGCTCCATCCGATGCGAATCATACATCATCGCACCATTCGCAATACCTGGAGCCGACGAAGCAAAATGTTTCAAGTTTGTATAATGGGTAGTGATCACACCAAATGATCCCAAGGCATTGATCTTATTCAAGATTGACTCAGCAATAGCACCTCCTAGCATTGGCTCTGTCCCAGTGCCGAACTCATCAATAAGCACCAATGATTCAGGGGTGCAATTCTTGACAAAGTACTTCATATTGTAGAGGTGAGAGCTGTATGTACTTAGATCATTATCAAGAGATTGATCATCGCCAATATCCATAAAGATAGACTTAAACAACCCTGTTCGACTATCAATCTGAACAGGTATTGGGATGCCACATTGTACCATATATTGCAATAGTCCAACCGTTTTAAGGCAGACAGATTTTCCACCTGCATTGGGCCCTGAGATTAGCAAGATCCGATCTTGCTTGTCAAGTCGAATATTTAACGGAACGATCTTTCGCGCTTCGCGGGCTAGGTTGATTTCCAGCAATGGATGACGTGCAGCAATCCAATCGATCGCAAGTTCTTTAGTTATTACAGGTCTATTCGATTTACTTTCAATGCTCCAAATTGCCTTTGCTCGAATAAAATCAAGCACCGCTAATACCTGGTATGAGTATGCGATATCATCGGCATAAGGACGAACATCGTCGGTAAATCGGGTAAGAATCTTCACGATTTCTCGACGTTCAGCCGATTCAAGTTCGCGGATTCTATTATTTGTCTCAACGATCTCTTCAGGTTCAACATACGATGTTTTTCCAGTAGCCGATTCATCGTGAATGATCCCTTTGATCTTCCGTTTATTCGCTGCGCCCACAGGAATCACTGCCCGACCATCGCGCATAGAAACGGCAATATCCTTCTCTACTAACCCTTCAGCTTGCATCTTTCGCAAGATCGCACTCATGATCTTTGAAACGCTCGATTGAAGGGAGAAAATATCTTTGCGGATTTGTGCTAATTCAGGAGAGGCATTGTCTTTTATCTGACCATGTTTATTCAAAATCTGGTCGATACGCTCATAGATAAATGGGAAGACCTGAACATTTTTTACAACCTCTTTTAATCGAGGGAAAGATTCAGGCTCTGTATTTCGAAAGAATGCCACGATCGCACGAATAGTTTCGAGTGACCGCCTTAGATCAAAAACCTCTATAACATCCATAAAAGAGCCCTCAACTTTAGCCCTTTGCAGGACAGGTCTCATATCTATAAAATAGCCATTAGGGAAGCTCATCCCATCGCCAACGATCTTAACGAATTCGATGGTTTCATCCAACTGACGCTCAACGGTATCTTTATCGGGAGTAAATTGGCACGCTTCGACCTGTTCTTTTCCAAGTGAGCTCAAGCAGCGCGCCTGAAGAAACTCACGCACCTTTTCAAAGCCAATCTTACTCTCGAAATTAGACGGATAAATACTCATGCCTATTTACTAAATTTTAATATTTTTGACTATCAATTAATATCTTATTCAAATTGACATTCATTTAATAGCAGAAAAAAGAAGAGTTCCACACCTTTATTTCTTGCTTAATTATTCTAATCACCTCTTTATGAAGACTATTACGAAGATTATTTTAAAAAGTAAAGATAGATCATTATTTCAATCCATTCTAATGGTTGCGCTAATAATACTGACTTGGTCATGTCAATCTAATTCAACAAAAAATGTAAATATACCTGCGGCTATCATTCAAATCGAAGAACAGGATATAGTCCAAATTCAGCAAGGCTATAAGGAAAAACGGTTTACGATTAAAGAAGTTGTTCAGGCTTATCTTGATAGAATTGCAATGCTCGATAAATCGGGACCTTCAATTAACTCTATTATCGCAATTAATCCGGATGCGATAAATATTGCCGAAGCATTAGACAAAGAACTGAATGAAGGTAAGAGTCGTGGACCAATGCATGGCATTCCAGTTATTTTAAAAGACAACATCGACACGCACGATAAGATGGCAACCACAGCAGGATCGCGAGCGCTTTTAAATTCTCATCCATTGAAAGATAGTTTTGTTGCGCAGCGTCTTCGAGCCGAAGGGGCCATAATTCTAGGCAAAGCAAACTTAAGTGAATGGGCTAATTTCAGGGGACAAATGTCAACTAGTGGATGGAGTGGAGCTGGTGGTCAGACCAAAAATCCCTATGATCTAACGCGTAATCCATGTGGGTCAAGTTCAGGTTCTGCAGCAGCGGTGGCAGCAAATCTAACGATGGTAGCAATTGGCACTGAGACGAATGGATCAATAGTTTGTCCGGCGCAAACGAATGGGATTGTGGGAATCAAGCCAACAGTTGGACTGATAAGCCGAAATGGGGTTATTCCAATCTCGTTTACGCAAGATACACCAGGACCAATGGGCAGAACTGTTCGCGATGCTGCGATTTGTCTTGGCGCCTTAGTTGGGGTTGATTCGGCAGACCAGAAAACATTAGCTAGTAAAGGGGAGTTTCAAACCAATTACACTAAATTTTTAAACAAAGAAGGATTAAAAGGGAAGCGGATTGGCATAGATAGATCAGCCTTAGGGATTAACTTCAAGGTGGACTCCTTGTTTAATCAGGCCCTTAAATATTTAAAGCAGCAGGGCGCAACAACAGTAGCAATAGGTCCAATTTATGCGAAAGAAGCAGACAATTATTCCTATGAAATTATGTTGTATGAGTACAAAGATGGCTTGAACAACTATTTTAAGTCACTAGGCCAGGCGGCTCCAATTAAAAACATTCAAGAGCTTATCGCATTTAATAAATCCGATTCTATCGAGCTAAAATATTTCAATCAAAAGTTCCTTGAGCTTGCCGAACGAAAAGGGGCTCTGTCATCAGAGGAGTATAAAAAAGCATTAGCTAAATTAATGAAGGGGAGTCGGGAGGAAGGTCTTGATCGAGTTATGAATAGCAATAATCTCGATGCCATCATTGCCCCAACAGGAGCTCCTGCATGGAAAACAGATCTTACCAATGGTGACTCTTTTGGTCTTGGTTCATCTTCCGCAGCAGCCCAGGCTGGCTATCCGAGCATCACTGTGCCCATGGGATTCATAGACGAATTACCGGTGGGAATTTCATTCTTTGGCAGGGCTTGGAGCGAACCACTTTTAATTGAGATGGCTTATGGCTATGAAAATGGGACAAAATTCAGAAGAGCTCCTAAATTTCTGCATTAATTAAGGGAATTATGCTCACCAGACTATTTAGAGCAGGAGCATTAGAATGTGCCGTATAGCACATATTCATCGGTGTTGCAAAAAACCTGACTATAGATATAAAATCCAGCGCGGTTAGTCTCAATTTTGCGATTTAATTGAAGGATGGGATGACCTTGTCCTACGTTGAAATAGCCCTTCATTTTTTCGTCAGCTACGATGGCAAGGAGTTGTTGCTCACCTCCTCGAACCTCAACATGGTAATGCTTCCGAAGGATATCAAATAGCGACTTATTCTCAAAATTCCGAGAGGTAAACCTTGGAAGGTTCACATTCGGGATCATGGTGATATCGTAAAACACAGGCTTGCCATTTACCAAACGTAATCGCTCGATATACACACACCCAGATTCAATTTCTGATTTAGTAAGAGGGAAATTAAATGCATTATTCCAGGTCCGAATCTCTGGCTTTATAATGATCGTTGTCGTTAAGTTATCTTGTCCGATGGCGGATGTAGTACCAGTCATAGATAAGATCCCCACCCCTTTAGGCGAACCCTTCACAATACTCCCTTTACCTTGATGCCGCACGATATAACCTTCATTGGTCAAACGATCGAGCGCTTTCCGAACGGTTGGGCGAGTAACGTGATGCACCGTGCACAGCTCATTCTCCGAAGGGAGAAAGTCACCTTCACCAAACACACCTCCGGTAATATGAGACCGAAGGATCTCATAAACTTTACGATGTTGTGGAATTGAAGTCTCTTGATGTTTTAACACGACACAAAATTTTAAGGGTACGAAGTGCAAAAATAGATAAATAAATTAACAAAAACAAAATTTGTATTTACATGATAAGACTCATATAATAAGTGCAAAATACTATAAACATGCATATTGCGACATAAAGAATCTATTGATTAAAATTAAAATACTATTTACTTGTAAATACAAGTGAAATAAAATATCTTTGCAGAAAATATTTTAATTATGGCTGTTGTCGTTATCATGCCTAAGCAAGGGCAATCTGTTGAAAGCTGCATTATCACTGAATGGAATAAGAACAAAGGTGACCAAGTAAAAAAAGGAGAAATCCTCTTTGCCTATGAAACAGACAAAGCTTCATTTGAAGAAGAAGCTTCTGCTGATGGAGTTCTCTTAGCTGTGTTTTACAACACTGGAGACGAAGTTCCTGTCTTAACTAATGTATGCGTTATTGGTGAACCGGGTGAATCAACAGATGCTTTCGCTCCCAGCGGATCAAGCTCAGTTAAAACAGAAGCGCCAGAAGTTACCGCGACATCTACTAAAGAAGAAGTGCCCGCTGAAATAGTTGCTACTGAATCTTCGAATAGCTCTAGCTCTGAAGCTGTTTCGCCAAGGGCTCGTATTCTGGCTGATGAAGAGGGGATCAATCTAAATAGTGTGCGCGGGTCGGGACCCAATGGAAGAATTATCGAGCAAGATATTCAAGCCATATTAGCAAAACAGCCAAAGTCGACCCCGTTGGCCAAGAAGAAAGCGGGACAAGAACATCTGCAAGGTTCAACCATTGGAAGCGGCCTTGGCGGATCTATCACATCGAAAGATTTAACTCAACAGAATCAAGTTTCGGGAACTGACTTCGAAATAAAGAAACTATCAAATATCCGCAAGCTTATTGCCAAAGCGATGCATCAGTCTCTGCAAAATTCAGCTCAGCTTACACATCATCTTGGAGCCGATGCACGCAGAATGTTAGAATGGCGCAGGAAAATCAAAAAAGCTACCGATGGCGGTTACCCCGTAAACATCACCATTAATGATATGGTTTGTTATTCGGTGATTAAAGCATTGAAACAATATCCTCAAGTAAACGCTCATTTCTTAGGAGATAGCGTCAAATACTTCAACAATATAAGTCTTGGAATAGCAGTCGATACAGACCGTGGCTTAATGGTTCCAGCGATTCGGAATGCAGGAAATCTTACGATTCAAGAACTATCAAATAATATGCGTGACATTGCCGCCGCTTGTCGAAAAGGGGCCATTGATCCAGAGTTGCTCTCATCAGAAGCGGCCTCATTTACCGTATCAAACCTAGGCAATTATGGCGTTGAGATGTTCACACCAGTTATCAACCTTCCTCAGGTAGGGATTCTTGGGGTCAACACGATTGTCCCACGACCAAAAGATTTAGGCGACGGAGCTTATGGTTTCGTACCTTATATCGGCTTAAGCTTAACCTACGATCATCAAGCACTTGATGGAGGCGAGGCAACCCGCTTTTTAAAACAAATAGCGACAGAGATTGAAAATTTAGATTTTGAACTTTAAAAAAATAGGAGACACCAAAATGAGTAAAACATTCGATTTAGCAATTATTGGCGGGGGACCTGCCGGTTATGTTGCCGCTGAGAGAGCTGGCAAAAAAGGGCTTAAAGTTGTATTGATTGAAAAAAGCGAACTAGGCGGTGTATGTCTTAATGAAGGATGTATTCCAACAAAAACTTTGCTTTACAGTGCCAAACTATACGACAATGCCTTAAGCGCAAGTAAATATGGCGTTGAAACGTCAAACGTAACGTTCGACTTCACCAAAATGATGGCTCGCAAAGAGAAAGTGGTGAAGAAACTTGTCGGCGGTGTTGGCATGAAAATGAAAGAGCACAAAGTAGAGGTTATCAAAGACTCAGCTTTAATCAAAGGACGCTCAGCTGCAGGGATTGCAATAACGGCAGGGAAAGAAGAGATTTTAGCAACTAACCTATTAATCTGCACTGGATCTGAAGCATTTATGCCTCCAATTCCAGGACTTGGAAAACCAGGTGATCTAATCCTTACCAATAGAGAAATCCTGCAATTAAAAGACAGACCTGAATCTCTTGTCATCATTGGCGGTGGAGTTATTGGTCTTGAATTTGCAAGTTTCTACAATAGCCTTGGCACTCAAGTAACCATCATCGAGATGCTTGACGAAATCCTTACAGGAATGGATCGCGAGATGAGTGAGATGCTTCGTAAGCACTACACCCAGAAGGGAATCGTTTTCAACTTATCTTCAAAAGTTACGGAAGTTAAGGGCAACGAAGTGATCTTCGAGAAAGATGGTAAAAAAGAATCTATCAAAGGTGAAAAAATCCTTGTCAGCGTAGGTCGCAAACCAAATACATCAGGATTTGGACTTGAAAATATCGGTGTTGAATTAGACCGTGGCGGAATTAAAGTTGACGAAAAGATGCGTACCAATGTACCAAATGTCTTCGCAGCAGGTGATGTCACTGGATTCTCATTATTAGCACATACCGCAAGTCGCGAAGGCGAAGTAGTGGTAAATAATTTAACTGGCCGTTCTGATCAGATGCGTTACAATGCGATCCCAGGCGTTGTCTATACGAATCCTGAATTCTCAGGTGTTGGACTAACTGAAGAAGCAGCTAAAGCAAAAGGCATTGAATACAAAGTATCGAAATTGCCATTAGCTTATGCAGGTCGATTTATTGCAGAAAACGAAACTGGAAGTGGACTTTGCAAGGTTCTTATCGGAGCTAAATACGGTGAAGTTTTAGGAGTTCACATCTTAGGAAATCCTTCTGGCGAGATTATCTATGGCGCATCGATGGCCATCGAGATGGAGATGACAATCAAAGAGATGGAAGAAGTTATTTTCCCTCATCCAACCATTTCAGAGATCTTCAAAGAAACAATTTTCTCTTTTTAATTAAGTCCATTATCCAACCTATCAACATCAATTACAAGCAAATATGCCTAAAGTTCAATTCATTGACCCAAGCTTAGCACGAAAAGCAAGCGAGATTACGTTTAAGCCAATTCCGGTAAACCAATATGCGAAAACGATCGCACAAGAGAAAGACAATTTCTCTAATGATGATCTAGTGCGCATCTACCACGACATGGTTGTAATCCGCGAATTTGAGACCATGCTAAATCTTATCAAGACTACTGGAGAGTACAGTGGTGTACCTTATGACCATCCTGGACCTGCCCATCTCTCTGCAGGACAAGAGGCAGCTGCGGTAGGAATGGCTTATTTACTTGATGTTGAAGATTTTATTTTCGGATCTCATCGTAGTCATGGCGAGATTCTAGCCAAAGGATTAAGTGCCATTCAAAAGCTAAGCGATGCTGATCTAATGCAGATCATGGAGACTTTCTTTAATGGCACAGTTCTTAATGTGGTTAAAAAAGATTTCAAAGGAACAACAAAAGAGCTTGGTCGTCGCTTTTTAATCTATGGCACCTTAGCTGAGATATTTGCACGTGAGACAGGCTTCAATAAAGGGTTAGGCGGTAGTATGCATGCCTTCTTTACCCCTTTTGGAGTTTATCCAAACAATGCTATCGTAGGTGGTAGCGGCGATATTTCTGTCGGAGCAGCTCTTTATAAAAAAGTCAATCGTAAACCAGGAATGGTTGTAGCCAATATCGGAGATGCCTCTATGGCATGTGGTCCAGTGTGGGAAGGGTTATCCTTTGCTTCAATGGATCAGTTCAATGAGCTATGGGAAGGTGATATGAAAGGCGGCCTACCCGTTATTTTCAATGTCATGAATAACCAATATGGCATGGGTGGACAAACCTGTGGTGAGACGATGGGATTTGGCAAAGTGGCACGTATTGGAGCTGGGGTAAACCCAGATCAGATGCATGCTGAGCGTGTAGATGGTTACAATCCACTTGCGGTTATCGATGCTTATCGTCGAAAAAGAAAACTGATCGAAGAGAAAAAAGGTCCAATACTTCTTGAAGTATTAACTTATCGTTATAGCGGCCACTCCCCTTCTGATGCCTCCTCGTATCGTTCAAAAGAAGAGATTGAAGCATGGCAAGCACAAGATAGTATTGCAACCTTTGGTCATAATATCGTAGCGGAAAAGATTACAACTCAACAAGAGTTAGATTCGATCTGGGCCGGCATCAAAGAGATCATGGTTGAGATGCTAAAACTCTCTATCAATGATGAGGTGTCACCGAGGATGGATATCAAGCAACGACCAGAACAGATTGGTGAGATGATCTTCTCGAATCAGTCTGTCGATAAGATGGACGATCGTGTACCAGAGGTCAATCACCCAATGGAAGAAAACCCAAGGGTTATCCAAATCTCGAAAAAAGAGCGATTTGCTTTTGATGCAGAAGGAAAACCCTTCTCGAAAATGAAACAATATCAGTTACGCGATGGAATCTTTGATGCCATTGTAGACCGATTCTATAAAGACCCTACCTTGATCGCTTACGGTGAAGAAAACCGTGACTGGGGTGGTGCATTTGCCGTTTATCGTGGTCTTACGGAGGCCCTTCCTTATAACAGACTTTTCAATTCGCCAATTTCTGAAGCATCTATCATTGGAACTGCAATTGGATATGCAATGTGTGGTGGACGAGTGATACCTGAGATTATGTATTGTGATTTCCTTGGTCGTTGTGGTGACGAAGTGTTCAACCAACTTCCAAAATGGCAAGCCATGAGTGGCAATATGCTAAAAATGCCAGTTGTTATGCGTGTCTCTGTAGGTTCAAAATACGGAGCTCAGCATTCACAAGACTGGACCTCATTAGTAGCACATATTCCAGGTTTAAAAGTTGTTTTCCCAGTCACTCCATACGATGCCAAAGGATTAATGAATAGCGCTCTACAAGGTACTGATCCTGTTATATTCTTTGAAAGTCAACGTGTTTATGATATCGGAGAACAGTTCCACAAAGTGGGTGTTCCAGAAGGCTATTACGAGATTCCATTTGGCGAATCAGACATCAAAAAAGAGGGTAAGGATATCACCATCTTAACCATTGGCGCTACCTTATACCGAGCGCTTGATGCCGCAAAAATATTAGAAGAGAAATACAACATGTCGGCTGAAGTTATCGATGCTCGCTCACTTGTTCCATTTAACTATGAACAAGTTATTGCATCGGTTAAAAAGACTGGACGCATTATCATCTCAGGTGATGCCACTTCGCGTGGATCATTCTTAAATGAGTTAGCTCGCAACATCACTGAACTTGCCTTTGATTATCTAGATGCACCTCCAGTTGTGGTCGGATCAAGAAACTGGATTACTCCAGCTTACGAGTTAGAAGAAGCTTTCTTCCCACAGCCAGACTGGTTTATCGATGCGATACACGAAAAAATAGTACCGCTAAAAGGTCATATCTCAAACCAGAATTTCAGCGATTCAGAACAAATTCGCAGAGCTAAACTTGGCGTTTAATTCAACTAGAAGTAGCCAATCAGAAGTTAATCAATGGATTTTCATTTGTCAATAAATAATAACATATGAGTTTCTGGAGCATTTTTCCAAAAAAAGATGAATTACTAAACTGGTTCGAGAAACACGGAGATGGGAAGGTAAGGCTTGTGAATGCACATATGCACACCCCTCATTCATTCAGTGCTTTTCAGAATATACCACAGGCGCTTGACATGGCCGTAGCTGAAAACGTAAAAGTGGTGGGAATTAATGATTTCTACACTACGAATGGGTATTCAGAATGGGCCGCAGGTTGCGCAGATCGGAAGATTTTTCCGCTATTTAACATCGAATATATTAGTCTTAACCGCGACGACCAGTCTGCAGGGATCAAAGTTAACGACCCTAATAATCCTGGACGGACCTATTTAAGCGGTAAAGGTCTTAGCTTTCCGCCGCAGCTAAAGGAACCATTTGCTTCGAAATTAGCCTCAGTGCTACACGAAACAAATCTTCAAGTGGAGCAGATGTGTTCCAAGCTAAATGAAGTTTTGCTTGAGAAGAAGATCAAATTTTCGCTTGATTATAGAACCATTCAGACGGAATTAACCAAGGGGATGGTAAGAGAACGTCATCTTGCCAAGGCGTTACGCGAAAAGATTTCTGCTCACTATCAGACACCGGAAGAACAAAAAGAGATCTACAATTCGATCTTTGGTGGCAAAGATTTAAAGTCTGGCATTGACAATTTTGCAGCTATTGAAAATGAGATCAGAGGAAATCTATTAAAAGCTGGTGGTGCTGCATTTATTGCAGAGAGTCCAGAAGCTTTTCTTGATATGACAGAAGTTTGCGAAATGCTCTTGCAAGCTGGAGGAATACCTACCTACCCCTTCTTAGCCGATGATGCGTATGGTAATTTCACCGATTTCGAAGCCCCTAAAGAGCGAGTACTAGAGATTCTAAGAGAACGAAACATCTGCTCTATTGAATTTATTACCACTCGGAATAGCCTTGCTGTACTGGAGGAATATGCCTCATATTTTAAAAACAACGGTTTAGTTGTAACCTTCGGATCGGAGCACAATACACCAGCGATGGAGCCAATTGAGCTATTTGCAAGACACAGCACACCCCTTTCACCGCTCTTACTTGAGATAAATTACGAAGGGGCTTGTATTACGGCAGCACATCAATACCTAATGGCGACTGAAGGGAAAGGATATGTTTCGATCGATGGCAAACCAACCCTTGAAAAAAGAGATGAATTTGCAAAAATCGGAAAAGCACTTATCGAATACCTGATTAAAAATTAAGCTATGACCAATCCGATTATTACACGCGTTATTCCTGCGATACGGATGTTAACCTCAACAGCGGCAATTAAGGTTGTTCGCTTTGATGAGCGTTCAGAACTTGTTGCAGCCGAAGACGAAGAAGACCTTAGAGCAATCTCTTTTATAAAAAAAGGATCCGGTATTCTTGTTGTCGACGAGACAATTGATCCAACTGAAATATTGGATGATTTAACAGTTAAATTATCAGCATGGTCAACATCTAATAACAATCAACCTGACTATATTCTTTTAAAAGGAATTGGACTCATTGCTATTGCAGACAATGCATATGACTTAGATGTGCTTTTGGGTGCATCACCGAAAGAGCTGAAAAATATCAATGGTCGAGTTCAACAAAAAATCATCCTAGTCACAGGTGGAGCCCAAGGTTTTGGAGGAGGTATAGCCGAATTGCTTTATGCGCAGGGGGCTAATGTGGTTATCGCGGACCTCAATGAACAAACTGGCACTGCTATGGCGGATGCCTTAAATTCGAATAATCAGACAAATCAAGCCTTTTTTACCCCTGTCAATGTATCAAATGCAGAATCTGTTGAGCTAATGATTGCAGCGACAGTAAAACATTTCGGAGGGTTAGATGCGATCATAAGCAATGCGGGGATTCTGCGTGCAGGTGGCCTTGACGAGATGACACCCGAAACGTTTGCATTGATGACTGATGTTAACTACAACGGCTATTTTCTTTGTGCGAAATATGCTTCAGTTGTTATGAAGGCGCAATCAAAATATAAAGAGAACTATTTCACCGATATCATTCAGATCAACTCCAAGTCTGGACTAAAAGGGAGCAATCGGAATTTCGCCTATGCGGGCGGAAAGTTTGGCGGCATTGGATTAACGCAATCTTTTGCAATGGAACTAATGCCCAATAAGATTAAAGTCAATTCAATCTGTCCAGGAAACTTCTTCGAAGGTCCATTATGGAGCGATCCAGAGAAGGGTTTATTTGTTCAATACCTCAGAGCAGGTAAAGTGCCTGGTGCTAAAGAAATTGAAGATGTCAAAGCTTTTTACGAAGCACAAGTACCAGCAGGAAGAGGTTGTCGGGTGATCGATGTGGTCAGAGCGATATTCTATGTGATTGAGCAAGAATATGAGACCGGTCAAGCCATTCCAGTTACTGGAGGACAAAACATGTTAAATTAAATAATACAAGAGCTTAACTTAATAACAACATATCAATGAAGACACGCGCAGTAAGATTATATGGCAAGAAAGATTTACGCTTAGAAGAGTTTGAATTGCCACAGATCAAAGAGAACGAGATACTTGCCAAAGTAATTTGCGATAGCTTATGTATGTCATCATACAAAGCTGCAAGTCAAGGATCCGACCACAAACGTATTCCAAACGATTGTGATGTTAAACCTGTGATTATAGGACATGAATTTGCAGGGACTCTTATTGAAGTTGGATCAAAATGGAAAGACAAATTTAAAGTCGGAGATAAATTCTCTATACAGCCAGCCCTTAACTATGCCGACAGTCCAGTTGGCGTTATGGGTGCACCAGGCTATTCATATCAGCATATTGGAGGTGATGCAACCTATGTGGTCATCCCCAATGAGGTGATGGAACTCGATTGCTTGCTGCCGTTTACCGGTGAAGGATTCTATCCTGCTTCTTTATCTGAACCACTCTCCTGTGTTATTGGAGCAATTCATGCCAATTACCATACCACACCAGGGTCGTATGTGCATCAGATGGAGATTGTCGATGGAGGCAAGATGGCTTTATTGGCTGGCGTTGGACCGATGGGTCTTGCAGCGATTAATTATGTGCTTCATCGCGAAGACCGCAAGCCTGGTTTATTGGTAGTAACTGATATTGATCAAACACGATTAGATCGTGCTGCTACCCTTTATACGGTTGACTTTGCAGCATCAAGAGGGATTGATCTTCAATATATTAATACTTCAAAATTCACCAATGTAATTGAAGAGCTTAGAGCGATCTCTTGCGGCACAGGGTATAACGATATTTTTGTTTTTGCACCAGTCGCTCCTGTCGTTGAACAAGCGGATGCCTTATTAGCCTTCGATGGCTGTCTGAACTTCTTTGCTGGACCATCGGATCCTAATTTTAAAGCGACCTTGAACTTTTACAACGTGCATTACGAGTACACCCATATTGTTGGGACAAGTGGTGGAAATACCGACGACATGAAAGAAGCGATCAAACTGATGTCGGCGGGCTTAGACCCTGCGGGACTTGTAACTCATGTAGGCGGACTTAACGCAGTTATTGATGCGACGCTGCATCTTCCTGAGATTCCAGGTGGAAAAAAATTAATCTACAACCATGTGGAGATGCCGCTTACACCTATCGTAGATTTTGCAGCTAAAGGACAAACCAATCCGACTTATGCGGAACTAGCTAAAATCTGTGATCGTCATAAAGGATTATGGAGCACAGAAGCCGAGACCTATCTTCTCGAACACTCAGAGAATCTATAATAAGGATTAATAAATATCTAACAAAGGCTGCTGATGATTGACATCGGTGGCCTTTGTTGATTATTAGAGGGCAGTTTATTTTTTAGGCTATAACTCCTGAGCCGATCAACTCATCATCGAGGTACCAAGCAGCAAACTGTCCGGAGGTAATTCCGCGTTGATCGTCGTGAAAAACCACAAATGCACCTTCAGGATGGATCATCATGGTCCCTTTTTCGAGCGGTTGACGGTAACGAATTCGGAATGAGAACTCTTGTTCTTGACCCACTGACAATTCTAAATCTGGACGCACCCAATGAAGGTCAGCAGTTGGGATAAATAAACCTTGTCGGAACAGACCTGGATGGTTCTTTCCCTCTCCAACATAGAGAATATTCCGGCTGACATCGGAAGCGAGCACAAACAGTGGCTCTTCGTAACCCCCGATATTCAACCCCTTACGCTGGCCGATCGTATAAAAATGAGCCCCATTATGTTCTCCTATTACTTTACCATTCCACGGTTTATATGGGAAAGCAGAGCAAGCCTTAATCAGATCTTCAGGTTTCTCAATCACGATCTTTTTCTTCTCCATAAAAGAGGCCGGGATCTCGATGACATTCCCTTTTTTCGCTTCAAGTTGTTGTTGCAAGAAAACTGGAAGATCGACTTTCCCAACAAAGCAAATACCTTGTGAGTCTTTGCGTTCAGCAGTTATTAGTCCTTGTTCACGAGCAATCTCGCGAACGGCTGGCTTTAGAAGATGGCCTATAGGAAATAATGATTTTGATAGTTGATATTGATTTAACTGACAAAGGAAATAGCTCTGATCTTTGTTCCCATCAGAACCGGCAAGGAGCTGATAATATTTCTTGCTATTTGCCTCAACCACACCGCCTCTGCAATAATGGCCTGTTGCCACATATTGAGCACCTAGCTCCATGGCTTTTGCCATAAACAGATCAAATTTTATCTCTCTATTGCAAAGCACATCAGGATTGGGTGTGCGACCTTTTTCATATTCCGAAAACATATAGTCGACCACCCGTTTACGATAGTCGTCAGAAAGATCCACCACATGAAAAGGGATATCTAGTTTCTTGGCGATCATCTCGGCAAAGGTCAGATCATCTTCCCAAGTGCATCCAGCGGTTATTGAGCCTGTATTTTCTTTCCAGTTAATCATAAACACACCGATCACCTCATACCCCTCTTTTTTCAAGAGGTATGCTGCAACGCTTGAATCAACGCCACCAGAAAGTCCAATTACTACTTTGCCTTTACTCATTAAGCGACAAATTTACCGCTTTTGGTTCACAAAGAGTGTATTTGGAAGCGGAAAACTTAATTCTAAAAAAATATCATGTCTAATTGAGCACCATCAAGATTCAATGAACGAACAAAAAAAAGATAAATCTGCAAAAAAGATCAAGTAAAATTGAAAGTTATTTGATCTAAGACGAGAATTTAGAAAACCAACAAAAGCAAAAAAAGTTAACTTTGCTCTATGCTCAATTGGTTAGCTCACTATATTAAGAACATTGACCGGAAAGACTATCGGCCAAAGTTAGGAGGTCTTGAGATTCTCAAATATCTTGGGCCGGGCTTGCTCGTAACTGTGGGCTTTATAGATCCAGGGAACTGGGCAGCTAACCTAGGCGCTGGAGCTCAGTTTGGTTATGCACTTTTATGGATGGTTACCCTATCGACCATCATGCTAATCCTACTTCAACATAATGTAGCCCATCTAGGTATCGCTACTGGTCTTTGTTTATCTGAAGCCACAACAAAATACTTGAAACCTCGCTATTCCTTAGCGATATTATCGACAGCCATCATTGCTTCTATCTCAACATCCTTAGCGGAGATATTAGGTGGATCCATTGCCTTAAACATGCTCATAGGTATTCCTATTCGAGCGGGCGCTGTTCTAATGGTTGTTTTCGTATTAATCATGCTATTCACCAATGGCTATAAGATGATCGAGAAATGGATCATAGCCTTTGTTTCGATCATTGGTCTCTCCTTTTTATATGAACTCTCCTTAGTCCATATAGACTGGGATACTGCTATTCGATCGTGGGTTACTCCTTGCTTTCCAAAAGGATCTATGATTATTATCATGAGTGTCTTGGGTGCTGTGGTTATGCCACATAATCTCTTCTTGCATTCAGAGATTATCCAAAGTAGGCAATGGAACTTGCAAGATGAGGAGACCATTAAAAAAAGATTGAACTACGAATTTCTAGACACCATCATATCGATGATTATTGGATGGGCCATCAATAGTGCTATGATCTTATTGGCTGCCGCTAGTTTTTACAATGCAGGAATGGAGGTGAATGAGTTACAGCAAGCCAAATGTTTATTAGGTCCATTGCTCGGGGAGCATGCAGGTGTTGTATTTGCCATTGCGTTGCTGTTCTCTGGGATAGCCTCCACTATAACCTCCGGGATGGCCGCTGGCTCTATATTTTCTGGGATATTCAGCGAGCCTTATGACAGTAAAGATAATCATTCAAGATTAGGTATTGCGATCTCATTTGTCGTTGCGCTACTCTTGATATTTGTTATTTCCAATCCCTTCAATGGACTTATTTATTCTCAAATGGTTTTAAGCATACAGCTGCCGATCACAATTTTTGTGCAGGTTTGGCTTACTTCATCTGAAGAGGTGATGGGCAAGTATAAGAATAGTCGATTCTACTCAGTCTCCTTATATTTCGTTGGAGCCATTGTCACAGCTTTGAATATTGCGCTCTTTATTAGCTTCTTCAATTAATTCCCAACCAATAAATGGCTCTCATACAGAAAGAAAATGATCCAATTGGTCAGGCTATTTGGGATTATGCAAATGGCATTCGTGAAGATTCAATCGTCGTTAACTCTGAGATAGCCGAAGACGATGTGTTACTTCCCTCCTATTTCTTCAGAGAATATGATCAAATGCCTATTCAAGAACAAAAAGCGTTAAGCCTTTGTAACGGACGCATACTTGATGTGGGTGCAGGAGCAGGGGCTCATACCTTATGGCTACAAGAAAAAGGTTTTGAGGCTGATGCGCTTGATATATCCAAATTATCGTGCGATGTTATGCAAAAACGTGGAGTAAAGAGCGTTATTCTTCAAGATATTTTGGAACTCAAGGAGCAAAAATACGACACCATACTTATGCTAATGAATGGCGCAGGGCTAGCGAAAACACTACCTGGACTATCAATGCTACTGAATCATCTTAAAACCTTACTAAACCCCAAAGGGAAGATTCTCATTGATTCCTCTGATCTACTCTACTTATTTAAAGATGAGGATGGGGAGATATGGGTTGATTTAGCATCAGAAAACTACTATGGTGAGATCGACTATCAGCTGACCTATAAGTCAACTGTCGGCAAGCCTTTCACATGGCTGTTTGTCGACCAAGAAACGCTTAGCGATTATGCGCAGGAAGCAGGCTTCAGGGTGAAAGAAATATTTAAAGGAGATCATTATGACTTCTTGCTTGAATTAGCATTAACCTAATTGACAACGTGAAATCAAAAGCTTGAACTAATCAACGATTTTAAATTCTGTTCTTCGATTTTGCGCTCTTCCCTCATCCGTTTTATTATCTGCCAATGGATGATCAAAACCATAACCTTTACTATGAACTCTAGTGGATGCAATTCCCATGTCGGTTAGATACTTTGCCACGGTGGAGGCCCGTTTCTCAGACAAAATCATATTATAATCATTCGTACCTTGATCATCTGTATGCCCACCAATCTCTACATTAACCTTCGGATTTTTAGTTAGAAAATCAACCATCTCTTTTAATTGGCCATTTGACTCCGGTTTCAACTGATAAGAATCTGTTTCGAAGAAAATATTTTTAAGTACTGTAATTTTTCCAACCTCTATCGGATCGAGGGAAATAACCATGCTCAGTGGTTTTATTCGATCTGCCGTCACCAGCAGGTTGTAATTTTCTGAATGAAAGAGATAACCCTCCTTAGAGATGTTAAACCCGTAATTATGGCCGCTAGTCAGACAAAAAAGGAACTCCCCTTCATTCTCGAATGAGAATTGATGTTGAATCTGAGCATTCGAAGTAAGATCATTGACAACAACATCAGAGGCTAGCGGTCGATTTGTTTTACGATCTATCACTTTACATTTAACCCATGAAGTTTTGTGTGGTTTTAAATTCTCAGGCATCAAAAAAGTAAATATGTCACGACCTCCGAAACCTCTATCGCTTGCGGTATACCAAGCACGATCGCCTGAAACCTCGACCATCAAGCCCTCCTCATTTGCATTGGTATTTAATGGGTACCCTAAATTTCGAGGCGGCACCTTCCCTAGACTATCTAATTCGATAATAAACAGATCATTACCTCCCAACCCAGGCCAAAAATCAGAAGCAAAATAGAGCGTTTTCCCATCTGGATGAATAAATGGGGAGAGTTCATTTCCTTGCGTATTAAGAGTGCTCAGATTCGAAATCCGACCATAAACAGGGAAACCTTTTGCTGACACGCCTAATCTCTCAGCCCGCCAAATATCCATCTTCCCTTTCCCTCCAGAACGGTTACTTGTGTAATACAGCCACTTACCATCTGCAGAAATTGATGGCTGAGACTCCCATGCACCACTATTCACGGGGGCGCCCAGATTAATTGGCTCAGACCAGACTTCATTCTGCTTTACCGACATATAGATGTCACAACTCCCCAATCCGTCAGGCCTGCCGCAACCAGTAAAAAACAACAAGCGACCATCTGCAGATAAGGACTGCGCTCCTTCATTGTCAAACGTATTTATTGGGGGGCCTAATGGAGATGCTATTTGCCAACCAGCAGAATCTTTTCGAGAGATAAAAAAGTCTTCTTGAGGATGCGCCAAGGTTCTACCCTGCTGATCGGTTTTAAGCAAGCGAGTAAAAACAATTGTGTTACCCTCCCCATTTAAACTTGGCCAATAATCATCGGCATCAGAATTAATAGCAGGTCCAGCATTTTCCGGATGAAAAGCTATGGGCGATTGAATAGTCGAAACAGAAAAACGACAAGACTCGAGCAATCGATTTTCAACAGTGGTAAGCGCAGGCTTAAGTTGGGCATAATGGACTATATTTTTCAATGCATCATCATATAAAGCATTGGAATATAAGAGTTCAGCTAAAAATTTGTAGCCATCGGGATACTGATCTGCACCAAATCTCAAACCAGACTCAAGATATTCTTGCTCCTTTTGAAGATTTTTTAGTTCGTGATAAATATCTGCCAAACCAAAATAGGCCATAAAAAAATGGGGATCTTTTTTTATAACACTCGCAAGCATATCTATAGCGTGTGTCCGATCGCCCGATTGAGCTAGCAATTTAGCCTCATTATACAATGACCCAGACCTCTTGTTTAATGCATCCCTATTCTGAGCCTGACTGGTCAGCAGCATGGCATAAAAAAGAAGCAAATAAAAAAGAAGCAAACAAAAAAGACGAATCATAATAATCTGAGCAGTTAGATCAACACTTTTATTTTAGTCAAAGTTAATAGTAAAGAAAGAAATAAACCGAATATCTAATAAAATACAGCGGACATTTTTTTAACGCTTTCATTTGCCGAC
>CAIUAN010000040.1 GCA_903897145.1 uncultured Bacteroidia bacterium
AATTCCCGGATGGCATCTCTGGCCCTTTCAGGAGTCAGGAAAGGTTCATTAATTGTGCCCGGATTAGTGTTGTTTCCTGTTGTAGAAATATAAAATTCGTGCGATTTCCGCTCAACTCCTTGGGCATTGAAAGTCACAGCAAATAAAATACAGCTCGCAACAAGTACAGTTTTTAAAAGGGATAATACTGTTTGCATATTTTTTAGGATAATCAATCAAGCGAATAAAACCCACTGCAATACACCTCGCATTACAGTGGGTTTCTCAAAGAATAAGAATAATTATTTCTCTACGTATTTCTTGAAATTATCCAAAATCATTTGCCAACCTGCTTGTTGCAGCTCAACTGGATTTTCTTGCTCTGGTTCAAAATATTCAGTTACTAGAATACCATGATCCGCAATGTCAAAAGTTACACGCATTTGACGATTGTCACCTAGCAATATTTCAATTTGCTTTTCAAATTCTACTTTTTTGTATGTGCCCCAAAAATCAAAGCTCATTGCATTGTCTTTCGATGCCATCGTGTAGTGAAACTCACCACCAACAACTAAATTATTGGTCGCGGTAGGACAATGCCAATCCGATACAGCGAAATTCTAGTTTATAATATGAACTTCTTTAGTCCAACAATTCCAAACTTTACTTATTGGCGCATAGATTATTGATTCTACTTTAATAAAATTCATTTTAGTAAAATTGTATCACCTACAAAAACTAAAGTTATTGAGTCACAGAATTACACCATCCACGGACTTGCGTATTCGCGGGTGAGCCATTTCGGATCGCCGGTACCTCCGGTGAATTCGTATTTGGCAGGATCCCAAGTGAAACGCGCGTGATGGTAATAGCTCTGATTCATCAAGTGACAGCAGATGGCGCTATGAGCACCCACTAGCTCGCTGGTAATTGGCTTCTTACGACTCTTCAGGCACTCCATGAAATCGTTGATGTGATTTTTGCTTCTGTAAAGTTGAGTTTTTGAATTTTGCAGGTAAGCCTTTTCTGCTCTCGCTACTTTGTCGGCACATTTGGCTTTACCCTCTTTGCGTTCGGCTTCTGTAAATTCGGTAATGTTTTTACCTTCGACGATTAGTTCAAATCTACCTCTGTTAACCATTACTTCCCCTTTTGAACCAAAGAAATGAACGCCAAAGCCATCATTTTTGTGTTCCAGTGTGATGCCGTTTGCGTAGACAAATTTGCATCCGGAAGTAGCCTTTTCATCTGCAGGAGGGATCACTTCTACTGGACCGCTATTATCCATTCCAAGTCCCCACTGAGCGATGTCTAGATGATGTGCTCCCCAGTCGCCGACCATGCCAGAGCCATACTCCTTGTAAAGTCTCCAATTTGGGAAATGGTCATGCACGCCACGTGGACTCAAAACTGAATTGTATGGACGACGTGGAGCAGGTCCACACCACATCTCCCAATTTAATCCTGGCTCCGCTTGTTCTTCAGGAAGTTCACATGGAATTCCTGGTCCTCCAAAGCTGCATTCGACATGACTAATTTGTCCAATCACGCCATTTTGTACTAGTTCGCAGGCGACACGGAATTCGTTCATCGAACGCTGCATCGAACCTGTTTGTAGGACCCTTTTATTCTCTTCCACAGCCTTCATCACTTCGACAGCTTCGTGGATATTATGTGTTAGAGGTTTCTCACAATAGACATCTTTCCCTGCCCGAAGTGCGGCAAGCATTGGAATGGCGTGCCAATGATCCGGAGTCGCGATAACCACAGCATCAATATCTTTGCGGTTGATGATCTCACGGAAATCTTCGTAAGCCTTACACTCATCATTTTTGTAAAAATCGTTTGCTATTTTTTGATAATGTTCTCTGCGTGTTTTATCCACATCGCAAACGGCAACAACCCTGTTGTCAGGACGTGCCATGAAATTGCGCATTAGTCCGCGCATTTGTGTTCCCATCCCAATGAGACCCAAGGTAACGACATTATTTTTTTTTGTACTAGGCCATCCGCAGGAGTGGAGGATAAGTGGGGCGACCACGGCAGTCGCCGAAAGATTTCTAAGGAATTTTCTGCGTGAATTTTGCATGTTGAAGTTAGTTAATTGGTTAAACAGATCCTTCGAATAGATGGAAACCGATCAAATTAATCAGCTTTATCGGCTATTCTAAGGCACCTACAAACTTATTAAAAAAATGGATAATTGATACTTCAGTTTTGTTAACAAGGCTTAAATCTGATCTTGTGTCTGTTCGCAACTTCAATTATCTGAGAATCTTATTTTAACTTAATGTTATACCACGAAGTTGCTAGGTCTTGGGGTTAAATTGACTATTGCTTTATTTGTTAATTTATACTTTGCCATTCACCCTTTTTTAGCTTTTAATTCTTGAAGGTGTGATTCAGAAGTAAAATTGTTCGCTGTTCCGCTCTCAATCCCTTCTTTAATGGCTACTCTTAACGCTATTATTCTATTCTCTTCTTCTTCTAAAAGTCTTAGTCCTGCACGGACAACCTCACTTGCATTTTTAAATCTTCCTGTTGATTTTCTATTTTGAATAAAATTATCAAAATGGTCTCCTTTTGATATTGAGGTGTTTCTGCTCATGATAAATTAAGTTTTAGACAAAGTTGCCAAATATTGGTACAAATATCAAACAGTATTGAGCTTTTAAAATTCTCATAACATGATAATATTTCATTGGATGTTTTTTTGTGCTAGGACCAGTTCACTTTTAGTTTAAACGATACATTTGACCAGCAGAAATTAAGTATTTTTGACTTTATGCTATTTTTATGGCTTATAATCAAACTCTTTATGAAAAAAGTTGCGTCTCTAATTCTGCTCTCATTATTCTTTGTTTGTCAGGTCGGATTGGCTCAGAAAACAATCCAGAAAGTGGCGGGCTCCGATTTGACACCAATCAAATTAAGCACTCAAGAGATAGCCGGCCGAACTGTTCTCCGTTTTGAGCATGAGTGTTCTGTTCAATTGGGCTATAAGGTCCCCCAGAAACGGTTTTTTGATGTTGTCACACCAAAAGACAGCAGTTCAAAACATCCCTTGTTGATTTGCTTGCACAGCGCAGGTGAGAAAAATAATACCGAATGGCGCACGAATGTTCCTCGAATTGCAGCTGCAGGAGATGACTTCGTTGGACTGATTCCGAACTGTAATTTCGATGCCGAATGGTGGTGGGGTCATGAAGAGATCATGAAGTATAAGAAGAAATACGAAGATTCAATAACCTCAACGGAGGCGCGAATCCTTGCTGAGATCGAATGGGTGGTCCAAAAATACAATGTCGATCGGAACAGGATTTATATGCACGGCATTTCAATGGGCGGCAGTGGCACCCTCGGAATCGGAATGTCGCATGGTGATATTTTTGCGGCACTCTTTGCAGGGGTCCCGGCAGGTGCTGATCATATGTTATTTCGACAAAAAATCGCTACAGATAAAAATCCTCCTCCGGCCCTGATATTTTTCTCGCAGACAGATGATTGGTCGGCTGAAATCCCTTTGCTAATTAAAGCTGCAAAAGAAAACCGTTACGCTTTAGTGTGCGCATGGGGTCCATGGGGGCATCAGAATCATTATGAGATGACCAACCCCGCAGCGTTTGAATTTCCATGGCTTTCGATTCGTCGAAATGAAGCTTATCCAGTTTTTACAAATACTTCCAGCGATCAGAAATTCCCTGGATACAAATCGAAAGAGCCCGATCAGAACGGACAGATAAATGCATTTTTTCGTTGGACAAATATCAAAGACCAGTCAAACGCTTTCGCGATGCAGATTAAATTAGTCTCACAAGAGGAGCTAAAAAATAAGGTTGAATTGCCAACAGAGATTGTAACAGATGTTACACTCCGCAGAATTCAGCAATTTAAAATTGAACGGGATAAAGACTATCGTTGGATAGTCTCAGTGGCTGGTATTCGGAGAGCTGGAGGCCGAGTGAAAGCAGATAAGGATGGGCTGATTACCATCCCAGGAATTAAAGTGACCGCTCAGCCGCTTCGGATTACTCTTTTTAGCAAGGAATGATTTAAATGGTATTGTAGCGAACCATTGAAATGGATTATGCGAGTTTAATAGGGCTTATAGATAAAATTCCTCAACGCTTTCCCATTGAAAAATTACCTAATACCTATTACCTTAATTTAATAGGATTCACTTTATTTAATCGAATACTTCGCCTTATATTTCTCAAATAATTGCGATTGCTTATTGTCAAGGTTGATCTCGCGACCTTGAATAAAGGCTTTGGTGACCTTGCTAGTTTTCATGTCGAGTAGATCTCCTTCACTGATTACAATATTTGCGTCTTTCCCCGCCACCAGGGTACCTGTAAGCTGATCGATTCCTAAGATCTTTGCTGCATTAAGGGTTAGCGCAGATAGAGCCTCTTCTTTTGTTAATCCGTAGGCCGCCATCGTCCCTGCCTGGAAGGGGAGGTCGCGCTGACGCCAATAACCAAAACCCTGATCCAAACAGATCGTAAATAGTACCCCAGCTTTCTGAAGCGCAGCTCCTGTCTTATACGGCTGGTCTATATCATCGTCTTCTGCAGAGGGCAGGCTATGCGGTTGCGCCAAGATCACCGCTACCTTATTCTCCTTAAGAACCTCGGGGATCAAATAACTATCAGAGCCACCTACAACGACTAATTTAAATCCAAATTCGCGTGCGAAATCAATCGCTACCATCATCTCACGGACTAGATCGCAATGAACGAAAAGCGATTGGCTTGAATTAAACAACCCTTTAACGGATTCGAACTTTAAATTTGTTTTGGTATGCGTAGACTCCATATTATAAGCTTTCGCCTCTCTGAAAAAATTCCGAATCTCCTCAATAGTCTCGAGTCCCGACTTGACCTGGTCGGTTCCTCCTGGTCGGTTAAGTAGAACTGGGAGATTTAAATGTATTCCATTATCCATCTTATACGCCGCATCTTCCCAGTTCCAAGCATCGAGCTGCACAACTGATGAGGTGCCGCTCAGATAGCCACCCGACGGAACAATATGTGCCAACAAAATTCCATTGCTGCGCACGGTATTGATAACTTTGCTGTCTGTATTGTACGCCACTAACGAATGAATATTTGGATTCATCGTGCCAAGCTCGGCAAAATCGGCTGTAGCGCGAACGGCACTAACTTCAATCAGTCCAAGGTTCGTGCTGGCCGCAATAAGTCCAGGATAAAGTTGCTTGCCCTGCGCATTAATGACCTGGGCATTTGCTGGAGCATCATACGCCCCACTCCCTACCGATACGATTTTCCCCTTATCAAAAAAGAGATATCCATCTTCAATAATCAGACCATTGCCCAAATGCATGGTTCCATTTTTAATCAATACCGGAGTGCTCTGCGCGGCCGTTGGGTGCATCGTCTCCTGTGCCTTCGCTACGAAAGAGATCACTATTAAAAGGATAAAGAATATTTTTCGCATAACTTAGTTTTCAAAAAGGAATAAACTGAATTGTGATGAACTTATTAATTTAAATCCGTTGACGGTATTTGAGCGACTACTCTTGTGTAGACGATCTTGAAGATTCTCTGTTTTCAAGTCTGTCGAGTAAGCTAGTCCCATCGTGACAACCCTCCTCGCAGTAATTTCTCACGGCAAAGGATGGTGCTGCCGGAACAGTTTTTTCTCCATCTTTTTTTGCACTGATCATTTTCTGAAGCAGACGGGTGCGCTCAGTAAGAATTTGCTCTCGTAATTTCTTGTCTCTCTGGCGATCGAAATAGATGACTCCATCGACCATGGTTAGCTCAGATTTTGCATAAATACTCAATGGATGATCACTCCAAAGGACTAAATCCGCGTCTTTCCCAACTTTAATACTTCCAGTACGATCGGCAACATGTAACATCTTAGCCGGATTCAACGTGACCATTTTTAACGCCTCTTGTTCATCCATATTGGCATACTTTACACTCTTGGCTGCTTCCTGGTTCAGTCTTCTAGCCATCTCCGCGTCATCACTGTTCAGCGCTACATTAACGCCATTTTTCTGCATTAAGAAAGCATTTTGAGGTATCGCATCCACCACTTCCATCTTATAATTCCACCAATCGCTAAAGGTTGAAGCGTTTGATCCATGAGCATTCATTTTATCGGCAACTTTATATCCCTCCAAAATATGGGTGAAGGTGTTGACCGTAAAATTAAACCGATCGGCAATTTTAATCAGAGAGTTAATCTCACTCTGAACATAGGAATGACAGGTGATAAATCGTTTTTTATTTAGGATCTCCGATAGCGCTTCTAACTCTAGATCTTTTCGTTTTGTGGGTCCCAGCTTTTGGTATTCACGAGCACGAGTGAACGCATCGGTAAGCACCTCTTCAACACCCATTCGGGTATCTGGAAAGCGAGCACTGCTCGGATAATAGGAACGTTTTACATTCTCTCCTAAGGCAAATTTTATAAACGGATCCCAGTTGCTGAATTTCATTTGCTCGGCATTAACCCCCCATCGTAATTTGAGGAGTTGCGTCTGACCGCCAATGGTGTTGCAGCTTCCATGCAGAATATGACTTCCCGTGACGCCACCGCTAAGCTGACGATAGATGTTTACGTCATCGGGATTAATGACGTCCGTAATTCTTGATTCTGCTGTTACGCTTTGCGAACACTCGTTAACCTCACCACTGACTGCGATATGTGAGTGTTCGTCAATAATTCCGGCAGACAAATGTTTGCCTGTCCCATCAATAATCCGGGCTTTACCTTCCGAAAGGTTTTTCCCAATCGCCGCAATCTTACCATTTTTGATTAGGACATCTGTACCTTCTAGTTTTCCTCCCTTTTCATTGGTCCAAACTGTTGCATTTTTTATTAAAATAGTCTCTTGTGAAGGGATTTCCTGGCTGCCATATCCGCCAAATGGAAAGGTAACTACCCCCTCGATTTTAAATGGAGAATCTGCTTTTTTTGTTTTTGCTGTGTCAGCATCCAGCGATAGTTCTGAGCTTTTTGTGGCCACCCAATTCGCTGATTTCCCCGTTGAGAATAGTGCTGTTCCATTCCATCTCTCCTCGCTCATTACTCCGCTAAGCTTAACCTTAAACAGAGAATCTTTTTTGGCAGAAAGGGATAATCTGACTAGCCGGTCGTTCATCTCAAGCTCACTCTTCAAGGTGTCTTTCCCAATCAACAGTATCTTGGGTTTTGCTGCATCGCCTTTCAACTCCATTCGGTAGGTCTCGTTGTTCAGTGTCAATGTATAAATCCCATTTCGGTCTTTCCAACCTTCATCTTTTACAATATATCTATTTCCTTGAACCCAGTTTTGAAAGATCACGGTTTTCTCGGCAAAAACAGGAGCTGAGGTGATTAGGAAATTTGCAATTTTACCCTTCTCAAGACTTCCTACTTGATCATACATTTTTAGCAAGTTGGCTGGAGTTTTAGTCAGCGCATCTAGAGCTGCCTGCTCGCTTAGACCGGCTTTTATCGCTTTACGCAGATTAGGGATAAAGGAGCTCAGCTCTTTTAATCCCGTTGAGGTAAGGGCGAACGGTATCGTTGCTTTTTCGAATGCTGCTGGATTTAGTGGGGCCATCTCCCAATGTTTTAGGTCGGCAAGTGAGACAAAGCGCGAGTCGATAGGATCGTCCACATCCATGGCAAGCGGGAAGTTAAGTGGAAGTATAAAAGGTGCATTGGTCGCTTTTATCTCGGCGATACGTTGATACTCGTTTCCACCCCCTTTAACGATAAATTGAACTCCAAATTCATCTCCAACTTTATCGGCTCTCAGATCGTTCCACTTGTCATTTCCTTCGAAAATCTGAGGTAATGCGCGATTGTCGAGAAAGGCTTGCAAGGATAGGTTGATCCCTTCCTCTGCTGGTTTTGTTGTATACCATTGCGCATCGAGGAAGTTTTGACGTAAAAGAGCAATCGCACCCATCAAAGAGGTTGGATAATCTTGTGTGCTGGAACCCTTGTCGAAGGAGAAGTTTGCTGAAGCTTTTTCTTTGAGCATCACCTTATTCTCTTTTTCAAGGCCAAGCGTTACAAACGTACCTGTGCCTCGTGATATCCCATCCATCTGATGGCTAAGCACCGCACCAATTCCAATAGCCCGTAAATCTTTTGCTTTTGATGGGTTGACTTTAAATAAATCGGAACTTACATTCTCAGATCTAATGGCCTGATTCCAACCAAATGCTCCTTTAGTGGATGAAGTCATCTGTCTCCCTCTTTCGCCTGAACTTCCTTCTCCCTTGCTTGGCGATACCCCATAATCCGAGTAGATATCAATAAATGAAGGATAGATATACTTCCCTTTACAGTCAATAACCACGGCATCTTTTGGAATAGGCAGTGCTGATCCAATATTTTCAATCTTGCCATGCCGAATAATCATCGAAGCATCTTGCAAGGTGGTCTGAGAATCCTTGATGATTGTTGCATGGATAAATGCGGTGCATCCTTCGCGGGGATTTGCGACGTCATTAAGCGGGAAAGTCTCTTGCCCAGCTAATTGAAATGATATTGCAAGAATTGCACTAGCAAGGATAATGGTTAATCTGTTCATTGACGCGGAATTTAAACGATGGATTCTAGAATGCTAAAATAATAATTCATTTGATCACTCTGCAAAACTTTTTTCTGCTAGATGTGGCTTCGTTAATTTTAAAAGAACAAGTTTTGTTGATTGGTTAGGACAACTGTTTTTTGTCTTGAAGTCAATTAATGTAAATTTATTAATATTGGGTAAAATTAAAACCAATCTTAAACTTGTTTTTAAATCGCAGATGCGCCCTATGAAATCTGATCGCATTGATGGAACAGTTCGTGTTTCGCTTTCTTCAAAAAAGCTAGACTACTCGCTAACTGGTGAGAATACCAAAAGAGCGGTGGAGTTAGGACTTGCTGAAGCCGATTGGTATCAAACTCCAGTGCCGCGTGCCACTATGCGTGAATTATTAACGCGTAAAAATGGGCCTGCTATTCGGGATACCCTCTTACTTATCTTTGTCTTGGCCACTACCGCGGTTACCACGGTAGTTTTCTGGGGCACCTGGTGGGCTGTGATTTGTTATCTTATTTATGCTGTATTTTACGGCACCAGTTCCGATTCAAGATGGCATGAGTGTGGTCATGGGACCGCTTTCAAAACAAACTGGATGAATGATGCTTTATACGAGGTGGCATCTTTTATGGTTATGCGCGAATCGGTTGTCTGGCGCTGGAGTCATAACCGTCACCATAGCGACACGATAATTGTTGGGCGCGATCCGGAGATTCAAATTCCACGTCCACCAAACTTGTTGATGCTCGCACTCTCCCTTTTAAATTTGCCCGGCTACAAAGCATACTATCCAGGTCTGATTCGGCATGCACTGGGCAAGGTTACTGGGGCAGAGAGGACTTTTGTCCCGGAGACTGAATTTGGAAAAATATTCAGGAATGCACGCATAATGGTTCTTATTTATACTTTGGTCATTATCTCGGCTATCGCGCTAAAGACTTGGATACCTGTTTTCCTATTTATCTTGCCTCAATTTTTTGGCACCTGGTTGATGATTTTGCATAATACTCCGCAACATGCTGGTCTTGCTGAAAATGTATTAGATCATCGTCTGAATTGTCGCACCGTTTATATGAACCCAATAAGTCGGTTTATATATTGGAACATGAACTACCATGTCGAGCATCACATGTTTCCGCTCGTTCCCTATCATGCGCTTCCTAAACTTCATAAATTGGTAAAAGACGATTGTCCACCTGTGTATCCATCTATTTACTCGGCTTGGAAGGAGATCCTGCCTACGATAATCAAGCAAGTTAAAGACCCTTCGTACTGCGTGAAACGAAAACTGCCTGAATCTAAAGGGAGAATTGACGAGCGCATATTACGCACTGATCGCCTCCCTGATGCCGACGGATGGATAGAGGTTACTGCTTCGGCTCGTCTGATTAATGAAGACGTGATTCGCTTTGATTCCGGGAAGAAGACCTTTGCGATACACCGCGATAAAGAGGGAAAACTTTATGCGACCGATGGTATTTGCACCCATGGAAATACCCATTTAAGTGAAGGTCTTGTAAAAGGCAAGATCATCGAATGCCCGAAACACAACGGCCGATTTAATCTGGCTGATGGTTCCCCAGCTCGAGCACCAATTTGTGCTGGATTGGCCACTTATCCGGTGGAAGAGCGAAATGAATCTATCTGGATTAATCTGAAAAGAGCAGGGGGCGACGGAGCGCGTTCTGAGAAAAGATATGAGCTCGTTGTTGTTAGCAATTTAAGTGTCTCTACGTTTATTAAAGAGCTTGTTTTGGAGCCAATTGATGTCAAAGAAAAAATGGTGTTTACTCCTGGGGACTATATGCAGATTGATATTCCAAGTTACGAGGAGATCAGTTTTCGAGATTTTGAGATTCCTGAGCCCTATGCTTCAGTCTGGAATCGTCAAGGTCTTTTTAATCTTACAAGCAAAAATGCAGACTCGGGACGACGCAATAATTACTCTCTTGCAAGCAATTGTGTAACCGAGCGAACACTTAAATTTAATGTCCGTCTTGCCACTCCGCCTCCTGGTCAAGATTGCCCTCCAGGTATTGGGTCTAGCTATATTTTTAATTTAAAGCCAGGCGATCGGGTTTCTGCCATTGGGTCGTTTGGCGATTTTCATATCAAACCAACTCAGAAAGAGATGGTCTACATCGGTGGTGGGGCAGGAATGGCTCCAATACGTGCGCACCTTGCACACCTTTTTGAAAATGAGTCAACAAACCGTAAAGTTAGCTATTGGTATGGCTCACGCTCGAAACAAGAGATTTTCTACGACGATTATTTTGAAAATCTAGCAGATCAGCATTCTAATTTTAGTTTTAAGATTGCCCTCTCAGATCCGCTGACAGAAGATAATTGGACTGGAGATAAAGGGTTTATTCATGAAGTTGTATTTGAAAACTACCTAAAGAATCATCCCACCCCTAAATCCATAGAGTTCTATCTCTGCGGTCCCCCAAGGATGATTAAAGCTTGTCTTAAAATGCTCACCGGCCTAGGTGTCGCCGAAGAACAGATTGCCTTCGATGAGTTTTAAGAAGTGGCCTACTCTGCTGGTCTTATAATAAGAAAGGGTTTAGGAAGGTGAAACTTCTTAAACCCTTTTTTTTATGTCTAATTCTTTGAAAAATTCTTGTTTGGGTTTGATTTTTTCGGAGTAAAATAGGCTAATTAGAATTTAAAGGATCGAACATTTTGAATGATGCAGCAGGAAGAATTATTGATAAAATTTTATCGAATTCAGCCAATATCCTATCTTTGAAATCTAAATTCAATAATATGAAATATTTTAAAATTCTAATTCTTCTTATTTTCTTCTCATTAAAACTTCAAGGTCAGTCGGTTGCGGATTTTACCATTTCATCGGTAACCGACAATAGCAGTTTTACCTTAAGTAAGTCGAAAGGTAAATTTATCGCTCTCCATTTTTTATTGAAAACAGAGTGTCCTTATTGTATAAAACATACCAATGACTACTTTGAAAAAGCGAGCTCATTACCTAATGTGCTTCAAATATTTATTAAGCCAGACGAAGAGAAAGATATTAAAGGATGGGCTGAAAAGTTGGGTGGCAATAAGGCTAATAAATATCCTATTTACCACGATGTTAAGGCAAAGCTTGCGGATCAATTTAATATCCCTTCTGGCTATGCCTTTCATGGTCAAATAGTGCACTATCCTGCATTAATCTTGCTCAATGAAAAAGGGGAAGAAGTATTTAGATATATTGGCAAAAATAATTCAGATCGGTATTCATTTGAAAATTTAAAAGCAACGATTCAGGACCTAATGAATAAGAAATAGGCCCCAGTCCAAAGCATCGTATATTTTTATTTTATGCACATATCAATTACAGGATTAAAACCAAAAGGTTTGTGGGGATTTATTCGATTTTGGACTTTAGCCATCCCCTCATTTGGTGAGGCAAAATCGGCCAAAGGGAATCTTTATAGTGCAGTCAAAAAAATCAACGGCTATAATTGTACTTTGTCGGCTTGGGAAAGTCGTGAACTCATGCTGGCTTTTATGAGAAATGGTGTTCATCTTAAGGCCATGAAAGCATTTACATCCATAGCAACCGGTCGAACATATGGGTATGAATCTGATATAATTCCAACTTGGGAAGAGGCCTATTCACTACTAGAATCAAAAGGAAAAAATTATTAAAACTTGCACTATGAAAACATCATTCAATAAGTTTATTTATATTGGGTTTGTCATTTTTGGAATTTATGAATTGGTCGCACGGCACTCTCCAGGTGATGCAGCAACATATTTGGGAATCGCTTTAGCCTTTGATCCTTTTGATCAAACACAGTCATGGGAAAAAAGGCCAACTTGGCAAAAGGCAGTTTTAGTAATTCACCTAGCGATTGTTCTTGGTCTGTTTGGTTATATGATTGGAACTGCATCAGGTGATTTTAAGAAAGGAATCATGGATGGTTGGCAAGGGAAATAAATTTCTTGCTTTCCCCAATTAGGGTTTATGAGATTGGAGGAGGTTTGCCAAATAAATAGACGATAACTTAATCGGCTACTTCGCGCAGATCTCTATACTGATTCGCTTGCTTGGAATCGGACTATAAGCCAGACATTGTGCACAAGTCTGAACGACTGGGTTCTTCGGAATTGAAAAATAGAATTCATCCCCTTCTTTGATCGTGGAGGGGAAGGTACAGATGCTAGCCAATCCAAATACATTTTGATAAGTCTTACTCGTGATTGGATTTTGCCAACTAGCCTCATAGAGCGATTTGTCCACATTGCCCTCTATTATTTCAATGACATAATTCATGCAAATACCTTGCAACACCAATTTGCCTTTAAAACAGTCAACCGAAGTGCTACTCGACTTCTTACATGCCAGGTTTAACAGAAGAGTTAGTATGAGTAAATATTTCATCCTTTAACAGGTTGATTGCTGAATGAATTAGATCCCTAAAGTTAACCCTTCTTAAGCACTTTTTCAGTTTTTAATGTCCTGAGCCGCTCGGTATAGGGATCAGCCAGACCTCGGCCACCTGAACACCTCTGCCACTTCCTCCGATTCCAGGAGGCCTGCTCCATTTGAGTCGTAGCTTGCCTGACTGTGTTGCTTCAGCAGGAAGTTCAAACTCCACCGGTTGGTAATCCATCTCTTTCGGACGCATGGGATGAACTTCAATTTTATCATTCGCAACAAGCCTTATAAGACCTCTTCCCTCAGGTCCATAAACAATCCGAAGGCGATAACGGCTCGATTTATCTAGATCTGGATAGTACATCTCCAACGGATGATCGTGTATGGTTTCTGCATAGGTGCAGGATGAGATTCGGGCTTCATGATTCAATGAGCGGACCACCATACCAGAGGCAGGACCATATTGAAATGCAGGATCATCGGCATACGCAGTCCCTCTAACAAGATGCGGCTGCGATCCTATCTTTCCAAGATCATCGTAGAACCCACCTTTGCCAGGATTACTCCAATTGACGATCTTGTCAAGTCGAGACAAGCGCTCGGACTCATTGGCAAGAGTCTTAATCTCAGAAAATTGTTTGTTCAGCCAGGGCGCATTGTTCAATGGAAAGTCGATAAGATCGAGGTTTGCTCCCCGCCGCACTCCGATCGCTTTATATCGCGGCACGCTCAGCTGCATATGAATACTTTGGAACAAAGCTTCTGCCAGTTCAAAAACACGGGCACGGGTTTGAGCCCATTGCTTGATATCTGGGGTTGCTAGAGCCGCTTCTGCATTTGTTATGGCGGTTAAACTGCCAGAAGAGGATGCTTTTCGAAGGAATTCTATCGCTTTTTGCTCTTGCACTGTTTCCCAGTATAGTCGAGTCTGGTCTGTTGCATCATAACAAGCGCGATATAAAGCTTGTTGGAAGCGCCAGTTTTGCAGAATCTGTGGGGAGGCATTTTTTTCAAGTTCCTCAAATTGGACCAAAGTAGTCTGAACACCTTCGTTCTCAATTAATGGTCCTCTCCAATTCTGTTCTAATTTAAGCAGTCCCTTCGAAAACGAATCTCCCATTTCTGAGCCAATAAAATACCGACTATAATCGAGAAGAATCGACTCTATTGTAGCATCGGGATTCCATCCTAAACTACTCCAAAGAATCTTATTCACATCGTCGTTGCACCCTTCTGAGTAGGTAATAAAGCCTTGCTCGGCGAGTGGTTGTATCCGTTTAAAGATTGCCGACTCATCGACTGGACGTGGGTTAATAGGCTCGCGGTTGAGGGTTGCGACATAGGCAAAATCCCAATCCGGAACAGGGTATTGTGCCCAGGCAGAGTGCGTAATATCGGGATAGAAACGCATCTTAAACCGTTTTGGAACTTTTGCCCGTAAATCATCAAGGCTCTCAAATTGCTGAGGACCAAACACGATGCCTTCTAGCCAGGTGGGTTCCGTTCGCATAATGGTGTAGAAGTCGTTCATCCAGGCAGCATTAAATCCCTGCGGCGACATCCACATTTTAGCCCCTGGATGGAGTGTTTTAAGTTGTGCTGTCTGCTTCTCTAGCATAGGAAACAAGTTCTTTGGAGAGGTATGACCAGGATCACCTCCAGGGACAAATACGGCATCAACCTTTGGCAATTGTCGAAGGACATTGCCCCACTCTTTTAACGCTTTATCTACCGTGGCTTTGTCGCCATAGTCTTTTTCCATTGCAGGATACCAGATCCAACACTCTATCCCATACGCCTTTGCTAGCCCCGACATTTTGATCATCATTTTCATTGGATCCATTGGAAAGTGAGGACTGTCGGCATCATCATCTGAAACAGGAGGGAGTAATTCGATGGCATTCGTGCCAAAAATGATTAAGTCACGGAAGTATTGCTCCCACATGGGCGCTGACCATCCATCATACGAATTGGTTTTTGCACGATATCCTAACTGATGACCTCTAAGGGGATATTTTGGAGAGGTGGATAGATTCACGGAATTCGGTAGAGAGACTTTCTCTCTTGAATAATCCATCAGTCGCAGGAGTCGTCCAGCACCGAAAAGGACCCCTCGAGCATCGTTACCTGCAACAATTACCAACCCAGTTTCAAGGGTTAGAATTTGATATCCTTCGGGCTTATGATTATCTCCAGCTTTTAGCCGATTTGTCAAGGCAGGAAAAGAGCGAATGATCTCTTTCGTTTGACCAAGAACCACCCCTTTATCCCCATTACTTGGAAGCTTAGTGGAAATTACCCAGCGAATCCAGCTCCGTTTTTCCACTTCATCAAGTAACATCTCAGATGCTTTCAGTTCCGGACCACTCATGCCTGGGGCGAGAACTAGCACTGCAGCAGAAAGGTCAACTGGCCCATTTTGAGCTTCGCTATTAGTTGGGTTTTGGGTTTCCCCACTCGACAAATTAGGAAGTATGACGAAGAAGAAACAGACTAGCAACAATACACTCAATCTTTTTTTACACATGACAAGGGCTCATTAAGTAATTATAAATTAATATATTGTCAAATCTAATAAAATCGATCATTATAAAATCATAATGATCTTTAATATTCAAAATATCGGACTAGAAGTTTTAGTGTTTGTAAATATTTTAATTTCAAATTCTTAGGCTAAAAATACCAGAATTAGTTACTTAATTTCACCCCTTATACCTAAAAAAATACAGATGGCACATCGTTTTCTTCCAATCATTTATGCAATTCTTTTTAGCCTCTTTCTCGCAAAAGAATCTAGGGCGCAGAAGCCAAATATTCTTTTTATTGTTGGAGATGACATGGGGTATAGCGATACCGGTTTTCAAAATTGCAAAGATATTCCCACCCCAAATCTAGATGCATTAGCAGCCTCTGGGGTCGTGTTCACGAATGGTTATGTGACCGGTCCCTATTGTTCTCCAACGCGAGCTGGCTTGTTAACCGGTCGTTATCAGCAGCGTTTCGGACATGAGTTTAACCCTGGCGGGAATATTCAAGGTTTACCACTTACCGAAACCACCATCGCCAATCGCCTTAAAGAATTGGGCTATGAGACCGGCGCTGTTGGGAAATGGCATCTTGGGGCACAACCAGCTATGCAGCCTCAGAAACGTGGATTTAATGAGTTTTACGGCTTCCTAGGTGGCGGTCATAGTTATTTTAAAAATTCAGGTATCCTAAGAGGGACTGAACAAGTTAATGAACTTGACTATACCACAGACGCATTTGGGAGAGAGGCCGTGAGTTTCATTGAGCGACATCAGAAAAACCCTTGGTTTCTTTACCTTGCTTTTAATGCCGTACATACTCCCATGGATGCTACGGACGATCGTTTGGCAAAATTTACCCATATACAGGATAAGCGACGACAGACTTATGATGCCATGATGCTTGCTATGGACGAAGCAATCGGTAAGGTCCTTAAGAAGGTTGCCGAAGTTGGACAAGAGAAAAATACCCTGATTATTTTCATCAGTGACAATGGGGGTCCGACGATGAAGGGGACCACTATGAATGGATCATCGAATTTTCCCCTTCGAGGAGGTAAGCGAACAACGCTTGAAGGAGGTATCCGCGTGCCATTTGTCTTATCATGGCCGAGTCATGTAAAACCAGGCAAATATCATCTTCCAGTCATTCAGATGGATTTAAATACGACAGCTCTTGTCGCTGGGGGGGGTGAAAATAAAATCAATGATGAAGCTGGATGGCGTTAACCTAATTCCATTTATTTCCGGCGAAAATGCCCATGCTCCTCATGAGGCTTTGTATTGGCGTTTCGGAGAACAAATGGCCATCCGCAAAGGAGATTTTAAACTTGTTCGTTACGATACCAATGCGGATACAAATACTGGCAAGCCCCAACCCGTAACAGCTGTTAAGTTATACAACCTAAAGGAAGATATAGGTGAAACAAATGACTTAGCCTTAGCTATGCCAGGCAAACTGAAAGAAATGCAAAGGCAATGGGACACTTGGAATGCGTCCCTGGTAAAACCACTTTGGGGAGGTGAACCTGGCGATAACGATGGACCAGAGCCAGGAGCTTCGAAGAAAAAATAGAATTACAATGGGACTAAATACAATATTAACGAAGGCAGGTATTCGAGAAGCATCCGCATTAATTGGAATAAATTTTGAAGAGGTTTTCGGCCCCTTAGACCAGAGCGCTGTTCATCCATATGGCCGATATAGGTGGTCAGTTTCTTATGCGGAAACGGGTGGTCCGATTATTCAAGCGTTGCCTCCCGAAGAAGAGATGGGCTGGACACCTTGGGAGGAGTGGCTTATGCTAAATGGCAAGCCTGTGCGCCGAGCCATGATCCTTTATCCAGTTGAGGAAATGGTCCGTAATGTTCCTCGATGGAGGATTCTCGAGCAAAGCGAAACAGATCTAGCTCCTCGCTGTGCAACAAAAGTAAAGAGCTTGGAGGAACTATTCCATCGGGACCGAGTTTTTGAAGCGGCAAATGCTGTTGGGTTTGATGCTCAGAAATTGCTTGTCGATCCCCTTTCGGAGGGTGAAAGAGCGCTGTATATGCAAATGCGCTGGTCAATTGCTCCCCATCGACTTGCTGCCGATCTGCCAGTCATTCAATGTCTTCCTCCCTTGGATAAATTGGCTCAATGGCCTTGGGAAACTTGGTATACTGATGGGAAAACCTCTTTGATTCACCATGTCCATTATACTTATGCCACAGAAAGAACCTCATCTGAGGTTTGGATTGAAAGAGAAGGAGCTCCTCAGCGACCAGTTGAATTATTCGGTCATGAATGGTTCTGGTATAACGATGAGTCAATGACTCCTGCGCTGTCAGGTAAGATCGAATAGTCAAATTGTTTTTATCTTTAGCACTGCAAAAACCGATCGGAAACGGAAATCGGAATTAAAACTGAATCATGATTAATAAATTTTTATTTTTTGGACTGATAGTCCTGCTTGTAGAATACTACTCCTTTGTCGCTGTGCGAAGCGTTATCAAGCAAACTCCCGACAGTATACATGGCTATTTATTCTTGCTTTATATTATTCTATCGCTTGTAACTTTATGCGGCTTTTTTGCTTTATCACATTACGGAAGGGGAGTCTGGCCTTCGGTAACACTTAAATATGCAGTTAATATGTTGGTGGGCGTCTTTATCGGCAAATTCCTTGTGGCCACGATTCTCCTTTTCACTGATGTTGCGCTTTTGATTCCCAATCTGATTTCGTTTGCTAATTCATTTAAAAGTCATCCGATTGGATCTCCACCTGAAGGGTCACGGTTTATGAGTCGGTTTACTTTTATCTCCCAATTGGCTTTGGGAGTAGGAGCTCTGGTAACGCTAGGTCTTGGTTATGGAATACGCAATAGGTATCGTTACCAGCTTAAGAAAGTAAAGTTATCCTTGAAAAATCTACCGAGTGAGTTTAAAGGGCTTCGCATTATCCAAATTTCCGACATTCATTCTGGCAGCTTAGATGATCCGGAGGCAGTGTCCAAGGGTGTTGATTTGATCATGCGCGAAAAACCTGACCTGATTTTGTTTACTGGGGATCTTGTAAATAACCAGGCCGAAGAGGTGAATCCCTACTTAAAAATATTTGGACAACTCAAAGCGCCTATGGGTGTATACTCAGTCTTGGGAAATCACGATTATGGTGATTATGTTTCGTGGCCTTCCGAAGTAGCTAAGAGGGAAAATCTGGATGCGCTTAAACAGCATCATGCTGATTTAGGATGGAGATTGCTATTGAATGAGCATGTTTTGTTGGAGCTTAACAGCCAGCAGATTGCTTTGATAGGTATTGAAAACTGGGGTGCTAGAGGGTTTGCTAAATATGGCGATATGAAAAAAGCTGTTGCTGGACTCGAGCATGTAAATGTGCCAATCAAAATATTGCTTAGCCATGATCCATCACATTGGGAAGCCGAAGTGCGCAAAGAGTATCGTGATATTGACTTGACGCTTAGTGGCCACACCCATGGAATGCAATTTGGAATTGATATTCCCGGATTTAAATGGAGCCCCGTGCAGTATGTTTACAAGCAGTGGGCCGGCTTGTATCAGGAAGATAATCAATCCCTTTATGTTAACCGCGGTTATGGTTTTATTGGATACCAAGGTCGAGTAGGAATATTGCCCGAGATAACCTTGATCGAACTGAGTTAACAGGTGAACTAAACTACAGCTATGAAATTATCGGTTTTAGACCTACTCGTTTTTATTGTACTGACCTTTGGCAGTGTAATTTTTGGCGCTAGCTTTTTCTTTAAAAACAAGACCTCTTCACAGTTTACTTCAGGTGGTGGTAAGATCCCCGGATGGGTCGTTGGACTTTCACTCTTTGCCGCTTTTTTAAGCAGCATAAGCTTCTTGGGTCTTCCAGGGAAAGCTTATATGTCGAATTGGAATGCCTTTGCTTTTAGTCTTTCCATACCACTAGCCGCTATTTTTTCGGTTCGGTTTTTTGTCCCACTTTATCGAGGACTGGGTAGCATCTCGGCTTATCATTATTTGGAAGTTCGATTTGGTATATGGGCAAGTGCTTATGCATCAATATGTTATATCTTAACCAAGATTATGCATATGGGAGCTATTTTATTATTACTCTCCTTGCCTTTAAATGCGCTGTTTGGTTGGAACATACAAACTATCATCATCGTTACCGGAATTACCGTAACGATTTATTCGATGCTCGGAGGTATTCAGGCAGTCATCTGGACCGATGCGATACAGGGATTGATACTTATGGTAGGTGCTATTGTTGGTGCATTAATTCTGACGTTTTCGATGCCTGAAGGGCCGAAGCAAATCTTCGACATCGCCGCTGCAAACCATAAATTTAGTCTGGGAAGCTTTGGTTCTAGTCTAACAGATTCTACTTTTTGGGTCGTCCTTATCTATGGATTTTTTATGAATCTTCAGAATTTCGGTGTCGATCAGAACAACGTCCAGCGTTATATGACAACTGGCACGGAGAAGGAAGCCAAATCTTCTGCCTTATTTGGATACTTATTATATATCCCGTTGTCGCTGATCCTCTTTTATATTGGCACTGCACTTTTTGCCTATTACACTGCTCAGCCCGACTTGCTACCCGCTGAACTTAAAGTGGCTGGTTCGGGGGATAAGATATTCCCTTATTTTATTGCCACGGCACTTCCAACGGGTATTCGTGGGCTCTTAATTGCCTCCATCTTTGCCGCTGGAATGAGCAATATTTCTGCTAATATAAACGGTACGGCAACCATCATCTTAACCGACTATTACAAAAGATTCTTTAATCAGCAGGCGAATGAAAAATCATCTATGAAGGTTCTTTATGGCTCTTCGTTGATTGTGGGAGCACTGGGTGTAACGATTGCCTTATCGCTCGTTGGGGTTAAAAGTGTGCTCGATGCCTGGTGGATGCTAGCCTCCATCTTTAGCGGTGGAATGCTTGGCTTATTCCTTCTTGGTTATCTCTCCAAGTATGCCCGCAATATTGATGCTGTTATTGGGACAATTGTAGGAATCCTAATCATCATCTGGATGAGCTTGTCACCGCTTTATTTCACAGAAGGTAAATTACTGGCTTTCCGGAGTCCTTTTCATGAAGATTTGACCGCGGTCTTTGGCACCATGGCCATTACTCTTGTTGGATTTTTATTAGCCAGTTTATTCGCTAAAAAAGCAAGCTGAGGATCAATTTTTCTTTTTATTGGTATTTAGAACGTGCACCAAAAGGCAGATCCAGCCTGCAATAAATAGGACTCCACCAATGGGGACAATAGCTCCCAATATTTTAATTCCGGTTATTGCCAAAAGGTAGAGAAAGCCGGAGAAAATAATCGTTCCAGCGAGGAAAAGGTACCCCGACCATTTTAGAACTTTCGAAGGGTTGAGGTGCATCAAAATGCCGACTGCTAAAAGGGCAAACGTATGATAAAACTGATACTCAACGCCTGTTTTGTATACCGCAAGCATCTCTGGGGTGATCAGTTGTTTTAAGAGATGGGCCCCAAAGGCTCCAAGGATCACGGCTAATGCTCCGGTTATGGCTGCTGCAGATAAAAAGATTTTCATTTGATGGTTTTTATTTCAAGGTAAAACTACGAAAAAAGCGTGGTTATGGACTAGTGATCCCAATCACGGGATTTAAGGAAAAACAAGGTTTGGCCACCAAGACACCAAGACACCAAACTATCGGCTGACTGTCAAAAGGGCACCAAGGGCTTCAAATTTTCAAATAAAATAGCACACCTAAATATTCTTACTCCTTTATGCAGATTTTTGAGTTTATTTGTTCTTTAAACCCAAAGCTATGCTAAAAAAGAAATTAAAAAAAATCGGAAAGATAGTCGCGATAACGATCGGAGTCTTAATTTTCATCTTCTATTTTTATGTAGCATACCCACTTTGGGGATTGTTTTTCAATGCTCAGCGACATACTAATCCACCGCTGACACCTGCGTGGGCATTGGAATGTTGGATTTGGGACAACGATTTTAACAATGCAGCCACCGTGGATACCTTAGTATATGGGTACAAGAAATATGATCTTCCAGTTAGAACGATCAATATAGATAGTCCATGGGCCATGCGTTTTAACGATTATCGGGTCGACACCATTCGCTATCCACATCCCAAAGAGTGGTTTGCAAAGAAGAAGGCGGAGGGTTATCGGATTGTCATGTGGACCACAACGATGGTTAACAGTCGAAATAAAGATACCCCAATCAAGAACTCTGAAGATTGGTATAACGAGGCTAAATCAAAAGGATATCTTACCGGAAATGGACAGCAAAACAGTTGGTGGAAAGGGAAGGGCGGCTTTATTGATTATTCAAATCCGGCAGCTATGACTTGGTGGAGAGGCATGCAGCAATCGGTTTTCGACTATAATATCGATGGATGGAAACTTGATGATACCGCCACACTCTCCTTTTATATGGCTGGACCAATCCCATTCTTATATCGAAGCACCTTCTCGGGATTGATGAGTCTTCGCACATATATGGATCATTTTTATCGCGACGAATACCAGTATGGACTCACAAAAAATCCCGAGTTTATAACCCTAGGACGTTCCATTGACCAGAGTTTTCATCCCGAAGGTTTTGCCCCTTTAGATGCGGCTCCCGTAACGTGGGTTGGTGATCAGCGTCATATTTGGAAATCGAAAGATGTAGTTGATGATGGGCGCAAGAGTAGCGATCTTATCGTAACGGGCATTGGTGGTTTTGAAATGGCCATTCAAAGTATTTTATCGGCGGCAAAGCTTCGCTATAACGTGATTGGCTCTGATGTGGCAGGCTATTCTGGGAGTAAAATTCCAGCGCGACTCTACATTCGGTGGGCTGAGTTTTCGGCCTTTTGTGGACTATTTCTGAATGGCGGTCATGGAGAGCGGGCGCTTTGGCGAAGAACGCCTCAGGAACTCGAGGTGGTTCGCAAATTCTCGTGGTTGCATACCGAGCTTGTTCCATATATGTATAGTTATGTGGTGACAGGTCACCAAGGGGGAAGAGTCCTTCAGAAGCCTGTCGAAGGAAAGTATCATTATCTTTTTGGAGATGATTTTTTAGTCGCCCCGATCTATCAAGATTCGCTAAGAAATACGGTCACCTTGCCAAAGGGTAGATGGCACTACTTTTTCAAGGATAGCGAAGTGTATGAGGGTGGTAAATCGTTTGTGAAATCGTTTCCGCTTGACGAGTTTCCGGTCTTTATTCGTGAAGGGGCCATTGTTCCTTTAAATATCGAACGCTCCTATACGGGATTGGGTGACCAGACAAATACAGGTAAAGATACGTGGTTGATTTATCCAGGAATGGACAATGCGTTCACCCTTTATCATCCGGACAAAAGCGGCACTACAACCGTTACCATGAAGAACCTTCCGAATAAAATTGAGCTTACCCTCAAAGAGGTTAAGAAGCCTTCCGTGTATACGATTAACCTAGATAAGATACCTGCGAAGGTGATGTTTAACCAAGTAGATCTTAAGGATTCAGCAGGGTATAGCTATGATGCCCAAAAGCATCGTTTAAGAGTCGAAATTACTCAAGTCCAGGATGGAATTATTCAAATTGATTATTGACAGTTCAATTTATTTAAGCTTTGAGGACAATCTTCTTCCGATACAAGAGATAGGCTAATCCCCAGAATAGTAGCATGTGGGTTAGCGCAAAGATCAGTGATGAAACTCTTGGGTCGGTTGTTAAAGGACTAAAGAGATGGAAATAGAGCCACTCATAACCATTTTGATTCTTCCCATCTGGTTGAGGGAGATGAATTAATCCAATCAAAACCCTTACGTATAAGCTTGATGCGGCAAAAGCTAGCAGGGGATTTAGGCCAAAGACTTCGAAAAAAGGGGTCCAGCGACGGTATCCTTTTAGGTCGATAATCCAGATCAGAAGGGCTAAGACTACTAAGGCCCATCCTGCGCTATAGAGCACATATGAAGGTGTCCAGAGTGGTTTATTCAAGGGTAGGATAAGGCTCCAGATAATTCCAGCAGTGATACTTAATAGTCCAGCAGAGGCAAGTTTTAATACGCTCGTTTTGGTCTTTTCAAAGGTGCGAATATACACACCAGTAAGATATCCTAACAGGACGGTGGCTAGTGTCGGGATTGTACTCAGAAGTCCTTCGGGGTCAAACCGGATGCCAAATCCTCGGTATAAATGAAGCTCTCCTAAGATCCCGCGATCAAACGCTAATGTTGCATTCTGGTTGAGAGAATAAGGATCAGCACCTCCAAAATACCACAAAATCCACCAGTATCCACCTAAAATAAGAGCTACCAAATAGGGTAAGTATTTCTTTTGAATGAGCAGGACTAATACCGAACTAACGCAGTATGCTATCGCTATTCGTTGAAGAATGGCCATGATTCGGTATTTTGAGAAATCGATTACCCATTGTGGAAACGAATTGATAAATAGTCCAATGGAAAATATCAGTAGTGTTCGTTTTGCGATCCGCTTATAAATAGCGATGTCGTAGGGTTGCTCATATTTTGAGAATGAGAAAAACATCGAGATTCCCACCACAAAAAGAAAGAATGGAAAGACGAGATCGGTGGGAGTGCATCCGTGCCATTTCGAATGCTCAAAGGGCTCGAAATTATGAGTCCAGCTTCCAGGTGTATTTACCGTGATCATCGCAGCAACGGTGAGGCCACGCATAACATCTAAGGCCAGATAACGCGGAGAAGATGGTTGATTAGTTGAATTTAACTCGGCCATATTCAGTAGTTTTGAACTGTTTGGTTACAGTTCAAAACTAATAAATATTAGCAGATTACTTCCACCCTCCCCCTAAGGCTTTGTAGATATTCGTTACAGCATTAAACTGGTTTTTCTTGGCCTCAATTAATTCAAGTCTAGAACTCAAGGCATCGCGTTGTGCCATTAAGACTTCCAAATAGGTGGCTCGTGCTGACTTAAACAAGTCGTTTGAGATCTCAATAGACTTGGTTAGAGCCTCCACTTCTTTTGCTTTTAGACTATACGATTGCTCTAGGTGATTGATGTTCGACATTTCATTCGACACTTCAACATACCCATTTAAGATTGTTTTTTGATAGTTGTAAAGAGCTTCAAGCTGATAGGCATTCGCATTTTTAAATTCTGCTTTGATAGCGCTTCTGTTGATAAGAGGCACGGTCAAATCACCAACTAAGGAATAGAGCATCGATTGTGGCGTTGTGAATAAATATGCGGTCTTAAATGCTTGATAACCTAATGAGCCAGAGACATTCAGGGATGGATAAAACTCCGCCTGAGCAGCTTTTACATCACATTTAGTGGCAAATAACTCTAGTTCTGCCTGTTTAATATCTGGCCTATTTTTCAAGATCTGAGAAGGAATTCCAATCTTGATGGAAGATGGTATTTGAGCTGTAAACGTCTCTTTGTCACGAGCAATTTTTTGCGGGAATCGACCCAGCAAGGTGTTTATGTTATTCTCATTTTCGGCAATATTTTGTAGTAATTCAAATTCAAGTCCTTGTGAATTATACAGTTGGGCTTCGAATTGTTTTACCGCTAACTCCGTAACTACAGCTGCGTCTTTCTGAGCTTTTACGATCTCCAATCCATTTTTCTGTAATTGAATGGTCTCACGGATGATCGCTAATTGATTGTCTAATGCCAATAACTCATAATAGGTATTGGCAATTTCAGCAATCAGGTTTGTAATCACGAAGTTTTTACCCTCGATACTCCCGAGATAACGTGTGGCCGCAGCTTTCTTTGCATTGTGCAACTTGCCCCAGATATCGGCTTCCCAGCTCGACTGAAAGCCAACCATATAATCATCATTCAAATTTTCTGGGACTAATTGGCCAGGAGTGATATCGGCCGAGGCATCACCTGCTCCTTGTGAAGTATAATGCCCAACCTTGGTTATTCCTGCTGATCCAGCACCAGTAATCGTTGGGAACAACTTGCCACTTTTAAGACGTACATTATTTTTGGCTACTTCAATCTCTTGAAGGGTGGTCAATACATCGAGGTTATTCTTTAGCGCCGTGTCAATTAAGGCAACTAAATTCTTATCCGCGAAGAACTCTCTCCATTTGAGCTGTGCTGAATTGGTTGTATCAGTAGCTGCAGAATAAGACTGAGGCAGCGCTTGAGTATTGGTCGTTTGGACAGCTTTAGGGGCTGTGCAACTTGCATAGGTTATGCAAATCAGCAAAAATCCAAGTGGTATATTTCGTATAATTAGCCTCATTTTTTAAAATTCTTCAGTTAAAGGTTTTTCCTCTTCATCTTCTATGATGGGGTGTTTCTCGGAGATGCGGCCGAAGATGTAGTATAATCCAGGGACTATAAGTACACCAAAGACAGTTCCGAAGAGCATCCCACCAGCCGCTGCAGCTCCAATTGTTCTATTTCCTATTGAGCCTGGTCCAGAAGCAAAAACTAAGGGTATTAATCCGGCAATAAAGGCAAATGAAGTCATCAAAATTGGACGTAATCTTACCGAGGCACCAGCAATAGCTGCTTGAAAGACGGATAATCCAGAGCGGTGTTTTTGAACGGCAAACTCGACGATTAGAACCGCATTTTTCCCCAATAATCCAATTAACATCACCATGGCGACTTGGGCGTAAATATTGTTCTCTAGTCCAAGAATGCCAAGCAAGAAAAACGCGCCAAAGATTCCTGTTGGCAAGGATAGGATAATTGGGAATGGGAGAATAAAACTCTCGTATTGAGCTGCTAAGAGTAGGTATACAAAAATCAAACAGATTAAGAAAATATAGATAGCTTGATTGCCACTTCTAACTTCATCTTTTGAAATTCCAGCCCAGTCGATACCAAATCCACGAGGTAATTTTTCCTTTGCAACTTGTGTGATCGCATCAATGGCGCTTCCGCTGCTATATCCAGGAGCCGCTCCTCCACTGATCTCAGATGAGTTATACATGTTATGTCGAGTGATCCCTTCTAATCCATATACTTTATCAACGGTCATAAATGCCGAATAAGGAACCATCTCCCCACGTTCATTTTTGACATAGAGTTTTAATATATCTTGAGGTAATGCCCGATATTGCGGTAGCGCTTGCACCATCACCTTATATTGTCTATCGTATTTAATAAAACTAGTAGCATACTCACTTCCAACTAAGGTTGATAGATTACTCATTGCATTGTCTATCGAGACACCTTTTTGTTGAGCTTTATCGTTGTCAACATGAAGCATATACTGCGGAAAGCTCGCGTCATAGAACGTAATTACAGAGGTGAGCTCTGTTCTTTTATTGAGTTCTTTTACAAAATCCTTACTCACGGTTTCCATCTTTTTGTAATCACCGCTACCAGTTTTGTCGAGTAGTCGTAATTCAAATCCTCCAGCAGCTCCATAGCCCGGGACAGCTGGCGGATGGAATAGTGCAATCTTTGCCCCTTTAATATTCTTCATTTTCTCTTCTAGGTCTTTCATCACCTCATCAACGGAGTGTTTTCTTTCGCCCCAGCTTTTGAGGTTAACCAGACAAGTTCCAGAACATGCTTCAGTCCCCTCGTTTAGAATTTCATACCCAGCAATCGTTGAGACAGATTGAATATCCTCAATGGTAGCGGCAACTTTTTGAATCTCGGAAACTACCGCATCAGTCCGTTCGATGGTCGATCCTGCAGGCGTTAATACGATCGCATAAAAAACACCCTGGTCTTCATTTGGAATAAAGCCAGATGGTATTCTCGAACTTAGACTCCATGTGCCGAGACAGAATAAGACTAAGGTTAAAAAAGTTACAACTCTGCGATTTACAATCAAGGACAAGAAAGATTTGTATTTCCCTAATAGTTTATTAAACCAATTATTAAATCCCATCAAGAGCTGATTCAACCACGACTTACTTGGCGTTTTGCCGTGATTATTCTTGAGCATTACGGCACATAAGGCTGGCGTCAAGGTTAGGGCAATAACTGCAGATAGGATGATTGAGGTGGCAATTGTTACGGAGAACTGCCGGTAGAAGATCCCCACCGGCCCGGACATAAAGGCTACCGGTATAAATACTGCTGCCATAACTAAGGTGATCGCGATGATGGCTCCACTTATCTCGCCCATCGCTACTTCAGTAGCTGTTTTTGGATCGAGATTCTCCTCTTCCATTTTCGCATGCACCGCTTCAATCACCACAATGGCATCATCGACGACTATCCCGATGGCCAATACTAAAGCAAATAGGGTGATTAAGTTTAACGTAATGCCGAAAAATTGCATGAAAAAGAAGGTTCCAATTAATGAGACCGGCACTGCAATAGCAGGAATCAATGTAGATCGCCAGTCAGCCAGGAAAAGGAATACGACAAGACTAACCAATAAGAAAGCTTCAAGTAAAGTGTGAAGAACTTTTTCGATTGAAGCATCCAAGAACTTCGATACATCGTAGCTGATCTCATAATCCATCCCTTTGGGAAACGAGGTCTCTTTGATCTCGGCCATCCGCTTTTTTATGTTACTGATAACCGCACTTGCGTTACTTCCATACGATTGCTTGACCATAATAGAGGCAGCAGGCTTGCCATTGAACTTTGAATATAAGTCGTAATAGGTGCTTCCGAATTCCACGTCTGCAACATCTTTAATGCGCAAAGTTTGTCCATCGGCACTCGATCGGAGAATAATATTTTTATACTCTTCTTCAGAGCTAAACCGTCCGGGATATTTTAAGACATATTCAAAAGTTTGCGATTTCTTTCCGGCACTTTCGCCTGCCTTTCCTGGTGACGCTTCGATATTCTGTTCATCTAATGCATTTAGTACCTCTTCGGCGGAGATGGAATAAGCCAACATTCGATCAGGCTTAAGCCAAATTCGCATGGCATAGTCTCGGTTACCAAGGATGTCTGCAAAGCCTACTCCATCAATCCTTTTTATATCATCGAGAATATTTATATCCGCATAGTTGTAAAGAAAGTCGATATTCAAACTAGGATCTTTGCTATATAAATTAATGTACATCAGCATGTTTGATTCTTCGCGAGTGATCTTAACCCCCTCCTTAACAACCGCTGGAGGTAGTTTATTGATAACTGCAGCAACACGGTTTTGCACATTGACAGATGCGATATTTGGATCAGTACCTAATTCAAAAACCACTTGAATGGAGCATACTCCTTCATTTCCCGCATCGGAAGCGATATATTTCATCCCAGGAACTCCATTGATAGCTCGCTCTAATGGAATCACAACAGCTTTAATCATCAACTCTCCATTGGCCCCAGGATATTCAGCTGTGATGTTTACTTTCGGTGGCGAGATGGAAGGAAACTGGGTTATGGGCAATTGAGTAATTGCCAATCCCCCTAGAAGTGTAATGATAAGCGAGATTACAATAGACAGAACTGGTCTATGTATGAATTTATTGAACATGGTATGGGCCCTGTGTAAATTTTAAAACTAATTTTTGATTAACTGCAAATTGGCAAGAACTTCTTTGGCGGGGATAAACTTTGTTTCAATCTTCTCGTCTTCCTTAACATTTTGAATCCCTTCCAACAGAATTTTGTCATTCGCGTTGATGCCACCTTCTAGGATATAAATATTTGATAGTCTTTGCTTGATCGAGATGCTACGTGCGGAGAGAGAATTATTCTCATTAATCACATAAACATAGATCTTATCCTGAATTTCAAAGGTTGCTTTTTGAGGTATTACTAGCACATTTTTCAGATCACTCGTCAGTAGCACCTTCCCTGTCTCCCCATGTTTTAATAAAAAGTCTGGATTGGGAAATTTGGCTCGAAAAGCGATACTCCCTGTGTTTTTGTCAAATTCGCCAGCGATGGCTTCTACAACACCCTGATATTTATGGGCATGATTGTTGGCGAGCATCAGAGTTGCTCCTGAATTTCCTCCCTCTTTAGTTTTGAAGTCCAGATATTCAATTTCCGATAAGTTGAAATAGGCATAGACCTCTTTGTTATTTGAAAGAGTTGTTAAGAGTGTTCCTTCGTCAATCAAACTGCCGACTTTAAATTTTAGTCTGTCGATGGTGCCGCTAAATGGGGCTTTGACCTTGGTGTATGAGACATAAAGCTCAGCTAAACCCTGAGCCGCTTTTGCTTGATCTAATTTAGCAATCGCACCATCAAGTTCTGTTTGAGAAACAATATTTTTCTCAGTCAATTTCTTGATGTTTTGCATCTCTAACTCAGCAGTTCGAACATCTGATTTTGCTTTTAATAACTCAGCCTCATATTCCTTGGGCCTAATCGTACAGATAACCTGTCCGGCTTTAACAGTCTGCCCTTCATCAACATGAATCGATTCAATATACCCTTTTACTTTGGCATGAATCTCAATGTTTTGTAGCGATTGAATCTCTGCAACATACTCCTTTATAAAGGAGGTGTCCATTAAAAGCGGACTAGTTATGGTAAACTTGCCAGCTTCACTTTTATGCTCTTGGTTAGATTGGCAAGCCGAAAAACTCCATAATATATAGAGGCTAAATGGGACTAGGAATTTGTTCATAATGGGAAAATAGTTTTCAAAGAGATTTTATCTTAATTGAGTTAAGGCATTTGGATTTAATTCGAACTAAATTAGAGGTTTATAAACCCTGATTTAATAGGTTATTTACGATAGGATCAAGCATATGGAGTTGCTATCCTATGGTTTGAGAATGTAAATCAGATTCGCAGTACGCGGTGAAGAATAAATAGAGACGATTGGGAATTAATGGAATTCCAGTCTCTGTTGAATGGGCCTAGATGTGCATGAGATGTGATAAAGAAGAGCGTTTTATAACTGCTTTTTTGGAAGCTAAGACTTCTTCTTTCCGTATCATTTATTTCATCATCATTGATATCTAATAGGTCATCATTTAAGCTAAGATTCACGGCACTCGTTGAGACCTTTTGCAACAGGGATGTTTGTTGCATTATCCCTAAATCTTTAACCCCTTTTACTTCATGAGCAAATGGAATAATGGGATGCAACAAGGCCATCAAAACAATGATAAAGAATAAACCTATTTTCATAATCCCTGCAAATATATCTGTATAATCAGAACCAAAAAATCATTTAACATTTTTTTTGAGTCTGAACAGTACGGTCAATAGTAGCATAACAACTATAAATAAGAGATTGTTCATCTAGATTCAGATCTGAAGTGAAATCTATTTTTGTGATTTCACTGCTAGAGTATAAATTATACCACCACGCTAATCCCCTTTTAATCAGAAGTTATATTCCTTATATTTGGCAGAACTAATGGAAGAGCTCTAACTAAAAGGAAACAGAATGAAGACGAAACAGTGGCTTGGAATTGTATCGCTAATCCTTTATGGGTTTATAGGTATGGCTCAGCAATCGGATGTCCATAGCCTTGTAAATATTCGAATAATTGACGCGAATACAACTCGTATTACGCCGGCCATGATCTGTTTAATGAACTTGAAAGATAGTTCGATACATACGGCACAACTCAAAACGATTGTCGGATCAACCTCTAAAATTCTCGATTTTTATGCCGGTATAGAGTTTAATAAGGATCGAAATTGGACTGGCCCGATACGTAAAATGAATGGCTCGGGAACCAATAGCGATCGTAGTACGGTATATGGGACATTGGCTTCACTCCCCTATTGGAATGATCCTGTGATGTATCAAGTGTCAGGTGATTTTGATATCGATTTGGTGCCAGGGAACTATCATATTAGCATTGAACATGGGAATGAATATATCCCAATAAGCGAAGATTTTGTCGTCACAGGCAAAGATCCGAAGGTGGTAAAATCTTATACTCTAAAACGTTGGATTAATCTTCCTCAGCTGGGTTGGTACTCTGGAGATGTTCATGTTCACCACCCGACAACCAAGCCCGAGTTTAAAGATTTCTTACTTGAATATGCCACTGCCGAAGATGTCCATATGGCTAATGTCCTTGAGATGGGGCACCATTCTGATGCCAACAACGATTTCAAGCAAGAAGGGTTTGATGAGAAATTTAGAATCTGCCGAGGAAATATTTGCTTAGCCTCTGGACAAGAAGGTCCTCGGAGTGAATTTGGACATATCATCGGACTCAATATCAATCAATTTGTAAGGGAGCCTGATCCTGGATATAACTATTACGATCTTGTATTTAAGAAATTACATCAAGAGGCTGGAGCGCTGGTGGGGTTTGCCCATTTTTCGTGGAATGGCTGCAGTCTTCCTCGCGGTTTCCCCTGTTATGTCACCACTGGAGAGATCGATTTTGTGGAGTTACTCCAGTTCGCTAAAATAAATACACTCGATTATTACGACTATCTCGATCTTGGTTTTAGATTAACTGCTGCCGCAGGAAGTGATATCCCTTGGGGATCAACGATGGGGGAGGTCCGCACCTTTGTCTATACCGGAAACGAATTCTCGGCAAATAGGTGGTTCGAGGGACTAAAAGCAGGCCACTCATTTGTGTCGAACGGTCCAGCACTTTTATTAGATGCTGATGGTCAGCTTCCGGGATCTGAAGTGCTTAAACTTAACGGTTCAACAACGGCCATAACTGTTAAGGCAGTGTCTAATCCTTCCATTGGAGTGATCAGCAAAGTTGCGGTTTACAATAGCGATGGACTTGTTTTAGAGCAGGCAAACACGGAAAAAAAAGACTCAATAGTTTTGAATATAAACCATGTTGTGTCGCATAGCCAATGGCTTACAGCAGCTGTATTTTGTGAAAATAATGCGGTTGCTCATACTACGCCAATCTATTTTATTGTCGATAATCAGCCTACCTGGAACTACAAAAGGGCTCCATCGATTATTTTAAAACAAGAAGCTGCCATAAATAAAACGGAACAAGAAGAGAAGGTTAAGCCAATGCCGGACAAAGGGATCTTAACACGGTTAGCCAATGCCCGTGAATTTTATAAAAATCTGCTGGAGCATATCCAGCATCCTATTATAACAGGAAATTTCCAATAATCTCTTTTGGGGAGAATTATTTATGTTTCAATTTCTTAATGTTAGTTTGACTTTAATTTATTGATAATTTTATTATTTTTGATTTCATTGTATATTACCAATTAACACGAAAAAGAACCACTTATATTTAGTTCTTTTAAATCATTCAAGCGATTGACAATTAGACAACTACGGAAATTCAGATCTTAGGATTCAAATGTTCTAGAAGATAAAAATCTCGCTAAATAAACAAAACAATACGTTGTATCTTTTTTGTCATTCCAATGAAAAATAAATTAGCAATCACACTTTTCCTGGGCATTTCCCTATTTTCTGCTGCTTATGGTCAGCAATTAAAATTAGCTAAAGATATGGTATGGCTATCTTAAAGGGAAAGCGAACTTTCATGCTCGGTCTTTATGAAACACCCAAGAATGATACGATATTAAATCAGGTAGCTGAAGCGGGGTTTACCATTGTTGCAGTTCCATTAAAGGATTCTCTAACTACGAATAAAGCACTTGATAAGATTTTGGCTGCGGGAATAGGCGCATGGATAAGCGGACCCTTTGACTTGAGTCGCAAAGACGATAAGACGAAAGAAGCGCTAACGAAAATGGTTAAGAATTGCGGATCTCATAAGGCTTTGCTTGTCTGGGAAGCACCTGATGAAGCACTCTGGAATGTCTCTACTCTATCGTATAATTATCGAACGATGGAGGAGCTTAGATTGTTTGGAAATTTACTAAAGAGAGTTAAAGACTCGGCTCAACGAAAGGCATTTGGAGCTAAAATACAAGAGATACGGAATGCCTACAATGACGCCGATATGGCCAAAGGTCAGCAGGCTGCTGATGCTTTGTGGGTTGCGTTGGGCAAGAAGGTTCCAACGGCAGATTTTGACCTCGTAGGCGCTCCAAAACGAAGCCTTGATATTGCAGATGGCATAAAAAGTGGCTTCGAGTACGTCAAGTCGATCGATGCTTCTCATCATCCCATATTTATGAATCATGCCCCTCGCAATCAAATAGCTAAGTTAGCCTTATACAATCGATCAGCTGACATTGTGGGTTGCGATATCTACCCCTTTCCTGAATTTAAAACCCAACACTCCGATATAATTGATCATTCACTGGCTTGCGTAGGTGGATATACGCAACGAATGCGTAAATCGGCACCAGGAAAGCCTATCTGGATGGTCTTGCAGGGATTTTCATGGGGTGAATATTGGGCTCTTTCTCCAATACGCAAGCGTGAATATCCTGCTCCTGGGATACCTCAGCTTCGATTTATGGCTTTCGATGCCATTGTAAATGGGGCTAGTGGACTGAACTTTTGGGGGACCGATATCGCGAAAAAAGACGCTAAAAGTTGGAAAGATCTTCTCTCAGTTGTGCATGAACTAAAAGAATTACAGCCTGTATTAAGCGCGCCACAAGCACTTATTAAACCTGAAATCACGCTGGAGGATACCTTTAACTCCTACGATCAGTCGGTCGTGATTTTGCCAAAACAGGTGGGTAAAGAGATCTGGCTTATCGTTGTGAATGAGAATAGGAATAGCAACGTGGTCCTTTATACAATAAATAAACTGAGCCGCTTAAATGGAATGGATTATCAAGAGGTCCTTTCGGGTAAGAAGGTGACCGTTAAAAATGGGTCTGTTCAACTTCCAATTGGTGGATATGGCGTGCAGATCTTAAAGCCTGTTGGCAGGTGATGATTAGATAAGCTCTTTAAAGCCAGGAATATCATATAGCTTAACTGGCCGACCTCCTTTTAAACCAACGCCTATGATTTTGCCACGAGCGACCAGTTTATTGGTAGGAAGGATAAATATATCCTCTTCAAAGATTAATCGCAATAACCCCTCCTTGAGAATATTCAAACGGACCACAAAACGATCTCCGCTTTTCAGCGAAAGGCGATAATCTACCTCAATTCTTGAAACAACTAGATCGATCCCTTCCAGATGTAACTGGGCAAAATCGATGTTCGCCGCAATTAAAAAGGTGTGACGGGTATGCTCGAAATAATTTAAGTAAACCGAGTTGTTCACAATGCCTTGTAAGTCGCACTCATAGTCGCGCACAGTAAACTCAAGCTCGTATTGATAGGTTTCAGGGGCGTTATCCATTTTTATTTAATTGAGATTTTTTGCGTCTGCAAGGTTAAGCTTTTTAGCCCAGTTTTGATAATCACTAAGCTTAAAAGGTGCTTTGCCACATAAATAGTGGTTTGTGAACTTCTTCCCCTCCATGGTATAATCAATCAACCACATCGCCTGCTTCTCCGATGCTGGAAGTTCACCAATCAAGGCCTTCCCATTGATGGGGATTGTAAATTCTGTTTTAAGTAGAATCGCACCAGAGTCGGCATCTTTAATGATGGCCGATCCATGTTTTTCAGTGCGTGTATCATTGACAGCCACAATAGGGTGTTTACCTTCTTTCGAATCTCCAATCATCACGCAAGCATCGGGCTGTACTTTTTTAATGTAGAAATAGGCGAGTTTTTTACTGTTGTAGAAATCGACAACGGCATCGGAGATGATGGGCCATCCATCGCGTAAGTTCCACCATATTATTCCAGTTTTTCGAAACTTTTCCATCCGCCAGAGTTCAATAAAATATTTCATCGCTTCGGCCTGCACCACTTGAGAGGCAAAAATAAACTGATCGAGATCTGCAGGCGACTCACCGAATACTGCTTTTACCTGTTTGCGCATCAGTTCGTTTCGGGTGCTGGTGAAGGTTGATTCTGGATGTGCCCGGACTGCTTTCGTCTGCCACTGATCGTTCCAGTTCCCCTCCTTATCCCAGGGATAGACAAATGCAGAATCGAACATTTTCTCTAAACTGCTCCTATTCGGACACCCATGATAGCCGATCTCACTCACAAAATGAGCAATCGAGGAGGTATAAAAACGATCTTTGTAATATCCTCGTGGGCCCCAAAGATGAACTTCTGGAATTCGTGCTCCAGAAGCATAATTTTTAATGTATTCGTCGCTCGAATAGGGTGAGCTTGGCAGGTAGCTTCTGATCGGATCGAACTCCCAAATCACACGAGGTAAGATCTCCCGACTAATGCGATCAATTGCTGGATCTGGATGCTTTTGAAGAGTCCACTCGAGCGACTGATCATTTTCATTGTTTCCAGACCATAAGATCAAAGAGGGATGTTGGCGCAATTTAAGGACTACATTGATCGCTTCTTCGGTTATCCGCTCGGCAAAGTTATTATTTTGGGGATAGGTCGTGCAGCCCATGGCAAAATCTTGCCAGACTAAGACCCCATTCTGATCACATAAATCGAAGAAGTCATGATCCTCGTATACATTGCCACCCCAGCACCGAATCATATTACAGTTGAGGTCGGTGATCATCGCAAAAACATCATTTAAATGTTGCTTGTCGCGACTATGTAGGGCATCAAGAGGAACCCAATTGGTCCCTTTGATAAAAATTGCTTCCCCATTGACTTTAAAAACGAACTCTCCAGGTTTCTCTTTGGTTGTAACCTCCGAATGTACCAGTTCGGCCGTTCGAATGCCAATCTGTTTGACAGACTCATCTAGCACTTTTTTATGTTGATCAATTAGTTTTAGCGTCGCTTGGTATAAAGTTGGATCGCCATAGCCGCGGGGCCACCAGAAATCTACATTCTCAAGTGTTATCTTCTGACGAGAGCTGGCGGTAAAGACAGGCACCGATTTTTCATAACATAACTTTCCACCCTTGTTTAATGCGATTTCTAGCGTTAGTCCATCAACTGTTGGATAGTCCGTACTGATGTCATAATCGAGTATGAGTTGTGCTTTATGATTCGCGACATCCACCGAGTTAGTCATCCAATAGACTTGCCTCAGGCGAGTAGGCTTGATGATCTCAAGTTGTACATCACGCCATAGCCCAGCACTAATAAGTCGTGGCATGATATCCCAACCATACATGTGTGGCGCTTTTCGAACGTTAACCGCTTCAGCACCCATATCCATTCGCGTGCCAATCACTCCATTGGCATATTTAGCCCCTTCAGCAACCGCAGGATCGATCCGAATTGTAAGTGTATTTGTTTTTCCTGACTGGGCTATGGAAGTTATATCAAAACGATGATTGATGAGCATATTATCCGTTTTGCCCACTAATTGATTGTTAATCCAAATCGTTCCAAAGCAATCTAGTCCTTCTAAGTTTAGTTCTAATCGTTCTCCAAATCTTATCTCTGGAGTTTTAAAATTTCGAGAATACCACCATTGGTAGGCCTCATATTTCCGCAGATCGTAAACGTGGTTTCCTACCTCCGGATTTTGGATTAACCCAGCTGAGAGCATATCCAGCTCTACGTTGCCAGGAACAATAGCAGACATTGATGGCCAGTTTTTATTTTTTAATTCGGCTGGGTTCGTTGGCGCATTTGCATCTGCAGCACCATAGGAGAGGGCCCATTTCCCATTAAGGGATATGGACTGAATTTTCTGACCATAAAGAAGATGACTGCAAAGAAATAGTAGAATAAATACTCTAATCATACGTTAATTTTTTAGCTGTTTAGGATCAGTATAATCCGTAACTAGCTGCCGTTACTCTTAGCAAAGTTAAAAATTTGACTTAAAGAGCGCTATTTTATTTATCCTTAGCAGAAGAATGCCTATTTTTAGGCCATCAATGGTGGCCTGATAAAGCAAGAATGAGAACTATGGTTAACTTTAGTCATTATTTACGTGCTAAAACAGGCGTGATGAGCATACATAATAAATTGTCCATAATACTACTAGCGAATGAATACGCTTGATCAAGTTAAAGATAAGTTGGGGAAGTCATATGAAGATTTAGTATTTCTTCTCAACTGCCTAAAAGAGGTTTTGATCGAATCGGGAGAAGGTGATTTAGCGCTTCATATCCCTTGGATTTCGGAGGCACCTGATTTTAAAAATAAGCCCTTTACAGGCAAGCACCTGCAGCTCTATTCGAGTTGTTTTCAGCTTTTGAATATTGTGGAGGTCAATGGTGCTGTTCAGACACGACGGAAAAAGGAAGATCAAAGAGCCCTATCAGATGTCGATGGGCTTTGGTCGTATAATTTAAAGCTTCTTAAAGATAAGGGATTTAGTGCTCAAGAGATTGCAGAGAAACTTTCAGAGATAACTGTTGAGCCCGTGCTTACAGCTCATCCTACAGAGGCAAAACCAACAATTCTCCTCGAGCACCTTCGGAACTTATATCTTCTGGTCTTGAGACGAGAGAATCAGATGTATAGCCGTTTTGAACAAGAAGAGAATCGCAAAAACATTAAAATCGCACTTCATCGGATCTGGCGTATATCGGATGTTTACACCGAGAAACCAGATATTGATTCTGAGCTAGACAATATTATTCATTATCTAACTCAAGTTTTTCCGGAGGTTATAACCCTTCATGATCGACGATTATTACAAGCCTGGGAAGATGCGGGTTTCGATCCAGCCTTCATTCGTGGAACTACCCATTATCCAAAAATTACTTTTGGAAACTGGGTTGGAGGTGATCGAGATGGCCATCCATTGGTGACGGCAGAAGTTACACAAAAGACCCTTGTCAAACTTCGATCTAAGGCCTTTCTAGTCATACATAATAATCTAGTTGAACTTCAGAATAATCTTAGTTTCTACTCTAGCGAAACACAAGTTAGCGAAGCGTTTCAAGACCATTTCTCCCGTCTTCAGGATGAAATTAATTCTCATTCAGGGCATCTTAAGATTAAGCATCCGAATGAAGCATTTAAGCAATATCTAGCCTTCATAATAGCAAAACTTCCAAAATCTAGGACTATTTCAGAGGTGTTGGAAATCCGTGAAGAGAAGCTTAGTTACAAATATCCTTCTGAGATTATTAAGGACCTTGAAATTCTTCAGCATGGACTGATTGCATTTGGGGCTTCCGAGATTGCTTTCACGGATGTCAATGAAGTTATCAGATTAGTTAAAACCTTTGGTTTTCATTTGGCTAAACTTGATATTCGACAAAATAGTCGATACCACGAAGAGGCAATAATGCAGCTAATGCAAGCTGTACAGCTAGATGGCGAGGGATTTGTAACTTCCAATGAAAGCGAAAGAGTGGCTTTTATTACGAATGAACTTAGCTCTTCACGTCCATTTGCCCATCCAGATATTGCGATGGGTAAAGAAGCCCGCTTGATGGTGGATACTTATCGGGTCGTAAGTACCCATGTGAATAAATATGGGGAAGAGGCCATCGGAGCGCTGATTGTGAGTATGACGCGCACCGTTTCGGATCTGCTGATAGTCTATTTGCTTCAGCGTGAAGCTGGACTAATGATCAATACCTCAGATGGACTAGCTTCAAGATTGCATGTGGTGCCTCTTTTTGAGACCATCGATGATTTAATCCATAGTCCTGAGATCTTGGATAAATATTTGTCACATCCGATCACGCAAAATAGTCTTAAAATACAGCAGCAGCAAAGCGGCTCAAATTCGCTTGTTCAGCAAGTGATGATTGGTTATAGCGATAGCAACAAAGATGGAGGTATTTTGGCTAGCCAATGGTATTTGTATCAAGCCCAATCGAAGTTAACACAAGTTGGACTTAAGCACGGCGTTAAGATTCGATTCTTTCATGGCAAAGGTGGTTCTATAAGCCGTGGTGCTGGACCAACGCATTGGTTTTTGCGCGCATTGCCACCAGGGACTATTAACGGAGATATCCGCTTGACTGAGCAGGGCGAGACCATTGAGCGAAAATATGCGAATAAGAATAATGCAGTCTATAACTTAGAACTGCTTACCGCAGGAACCTTGTCTGCAACAATGATGCAGAAAAATAATACTATTTGGGAGCATGAACTGTCAGCTGAATTTGGCTTCTTAGTCTCCAAAAGCATGACCGTTTATAAAGATTTAATTGAAAAACCAGGTTTTATCCCATTTTACGAAAAGGCTACTCCTATTGATGCGATCGAGCAGAGCAAGATTGGCAGTCGGCCATCGCGCCGAACCGGAACGCGATCATTGGCGGACCTTCGAGCTATTCCTTGGGTATTTAGCTGGAGCCAGTGCCGGTTTAATATTACAAGCTGGTATGGCATCGGAACGACACTCGAGGATATGCAGAATCAAAATCCTGTGCAGTTTGAACGCTTTCACAACTCGGTTAAAACCGATCCTTTCGTGCGGTATATTATGACCAATATCGACTCTAGTCTGGCCTCTTCTGATGAGGCGATTTTCCGTAAATATGCAGAACTAGCTGCCGACGTACCTGGGAATGAAAAATTTCTCTCTTTGATGCTCGAGGAGTTGGCACGCACAAGAAAAATGATTGAAATTGTACTGAATTATCCATTGGCTGAACGTCGAGTAAATCATTATTATTCGACCATGTTGCGCGCGGAGGCGATGGAGCCACTTCATAAACACCAAGTCAATTTGCTACGACAATGGCGAGAGAATTTGTCAATAGGACAGACCGAAAAGAACGACTTGCTTCTATTTGAACTCTTGCGATGTATCAATGCGATTGCCGGTGCGATAGGGTTTACTGGTTAATTATTTATTCGTGTATCTAAAATATTGAAGTATGGATTTGTCCCAGATTTTTAAAAACAACCAGGAATGGATTGCCGAAAAGCTTAAGACAGATGCTGATTTTTTCAAAAATCTTTCTCAAGGTCAAAATCCTAATGTTCTATATATTGGTTGCTCCGATAGTCGCGTAACTGCCGAAGAGCTCATGGGAACGAAGCCCGGTGAAGTTTTTGTTCATCGCAACATTGCCAATATGGTTCCCAATACCGACCTTAGTGTGATGTCGGTAATCACCTATGCAGTAACTCATCTAAAGGTTAATCATGTAGTTGTTTGTGGTCACTACTATTGCAATGGGGTTAAATTGGCGATGGCATCGGCTGATATGGGAGTTCTTAATCCATGGCTACGAAATATTCGAGATGTTTTTAGATTACATAAAGCGGAGCTAGATGCAATAGTCGATGAGGAGGCTAAATATAAGCGATTGGTTGAGCTAAATGTGCAAGAGCAGTGTGTGAACCTCATTAAAACATCGGATGTCCAGAAGGCGTATAAAGACCGTGAGTTCACCGTTCACGGTTGGGTTTTTGATATTCACACGGGTAAACTGATCGACTTGAAGATTGATTTTGATAAAATCCTAAATGAGATTATGGAGATCTATCGGATTATCTAGGTTGTCTTTATGTTTTTAAGACAAAAGTATTTTTTGTTGAGGCTATAGATCCGTATTCTCTTGTCCAAGATTGATTTTTCCCCTGTGATAAGATCAATCTTACGGTCTAACAGCAATCTGAATTTCAGATTTAGCTCAGCGATCATCAAATGCAAAATCCGAAGGTTTTGGGTATAATGCAAATGTTCATTTTTGAGATAGTCAAGAATCTGATTCGTTGATACTTCATCAGTTTTTAAGAATAACTCTAAAAGGCCTGCATAATCGTCCTCTAAATCTAACGTATGGTTATTAAAGGTCAATAGATTCCCCTCGAAAATAATTTTATTCTTTGTTCGTCTAATACTCTTTCTATTCCCCAAAATAACCAACCCAATTGCACCGACGATCACAAGAATTAGTAGATAGAAGTAGGGATTGCTTTTTGAGTAGGCTTCGGTTACTCCATACGATGCATCGTCATACACTACTTTTTCTTTAATCAACTGTGCTGTAAGTGTTGCGCTGTTTAAGGATAATAGGTAGTAGTATCCTTTGAAGTAGTAATTAAAGTTTAAGTCTGGACCTTCAGCACAGTAAAAACTTGCGGAGGTTTTAAGTTTATGAGTGGTAAGTAAATTTTTTTGAAGATCTACTTCATAGCAATGGGTTCGAGATAATAGGAGTAATTTATTTTCAACGTTGATACTTGCAACAATCTCTTGAAGTAACAAGTTGCTTGTTTTGCCCAGCAATTCCCACCGCTTTGTTTTGGAGTGAAATACCCACAGCTCATTATTTGGTTCAAACTCTTTGGGGTTAGATGGTTTTGTCCACTTCCCTCCAAAGACATACCAATCGTCACCAATGGGTTTCACATAAGTCCCATCTCCCGTGCCCGCAGGAAACGAGGTAGAGCCCTCTGCAGGTAAGATATCCCAGCCTTTATTGGACTCGTCAAAAAACGTGAAGAAGTTACGATAACTCCAGAAACCATAGCCTCCATAACGATAAAACTTATTGTCACTAGTAAAGCTAGGCGCTCCTAATTGCATTTTATGCGTAAAAGATTCATCAAGTCTGGTGAAGCTATTGTTTTCCCAGCGGTAAGTCTGTCCGCCATTACGACTGCTTATGTATAGCTGATTATTCAAATAATAGGCATCGAAGACTAACTGGTATATCTCCCTCGGGATTTGAATAGGCATGGACGAAATGACTCGAAAGGATTCTAGGTCTATAATTTTCAGCGTATCTTTTGTGATGATCGCTTCAATTCCTTGCTCGGCGTTGAACGCAGTTTGAAATGCAGTCGTAAAGGTTCCAACCACAATTCTTTCTTGAGCCTTGGCATCATTTAGGCCAACGCTCAATATTGAAATAAAAATTAAAAGGTGACGAAAGAAAGTGCTTTTCAATTTGTTTGAATTAGGTGAACAAATTTAATAAGAACTCCAATTAGTACCTATGAAATCAATTTATAATATAGTAGGATTACATCTCTACTAATTTGGGATGTTAGGATATTATTGTTGCAAACTCAAAACTAGCACATTAGATTTAGTTGGTTCTCTCTTCTGTCTAGTTATTTTGCTAACGGTAAAAATTTGCAAAGCCCTTAATTGCCTATAATTATATTAATCGGCCTCCATTGTATTATCTACTTAACCAAAAAATTCGAATTTATTTTGTAAATCTTAATTCTTCCGTCTATTTGTGACTTTTCTTCTACGATTAGGTCATTCGCATCATTGGTTAAGAGTTGCAATTTCAAGTTAAGTTCATTGATGATCTTATGCAAGTTACGCATGTTCTGCGTATAGTGTAAGTGATCATTACTAATTATTTCTAAGATATCATGGGATGATAATTCATTCGATTTTATAAACAAATTCATAAGCTCTAGCTGCTGAGGAGTTAAATCCATTGTTCGCTGCTTGTATAATAGCTTGCCACTTAAAATTTGAATTCTATTCTTCTTTCTCACCTTAACTTTTCGGGTATAGACCATTATTAAAATGAGTCCTACCATCAAGGAGATTAATACTGAAAACCACTCTTTCTCATTAGTATGTGATTGAAATACAACCTCACTGCCAATAGGAGGGTTGGAGTAAATCCTTTTAGTTTTTAAAAGTGTTCTGTTCTTATCTTGTGAACTTAATCGGAACAGGAGGTAATAGGCTCCTTTATACTCGTAATTGCAAATTCGATGATCTTCTGCCTCTTCATATAGATTTATTCCGATTGCATTATTCTTATAGATTTTGACTTCATTTTTTTCTAAATCTAGTACCTTTGAAATCTGCGGTTCCAGATAGATTATTTTATTATCATCACCTAAGATGACCATGTGCTTTGACTGGTTTAGGTTAGGGTTTATCTCCCCTAGCAATTCCCATTTCCTTGTGCTGATATGAAAAATCCAAAACGCATTATTAGGCTGAAAAACAATTGGGGCTTGTAGATTCGCCTCCTCACCACCAAAAATATAGCAAGAATCTCCAATAACTTTTGCGATGGTCCCTTTACCACTGCCTTGAGGAAACTCTTTTGACCCTTCAGGCAGCACAATTTCCCACCCTTTTGTATTGAAATTATAGGATGTAAAAAAATTTCGAAACGCCCAGAATCCGTATCCGCCATAGCGGAAAGCATAATCTTGATATTCAAATAAAAACGATCCTTGCTGCATCTTATGGTTAAACGAATCGTCAATTCTCAAAAGCGAGTCGTTCGTAAGTTGGTATACCTCGCCACCGTTATTGCTAAAAAGGTATATCGTATTTTTTAAATAAAGTGCAGTTAAGTCTGATATCTTGATTTCGGAAGGAAAATTTATCTTCTTCGATTCAATAACCTTAAATAAATTTAGGTCAATAATTTTTAAAGAATCCCCATAAAAAATAGCTTCTAGCCCCATCTTATGGTTAAGTGCAGTTATAAAAGTGTTTTGGTCGATGCCAATACAAATCCTATCTTGAGCTTTGGCCGAGGTTAGGCAAAGCTGAAGAAAGGTGAAAAATATAATAATTGATTTGGCAGTTCCTCTCATAGTCTATGATATTCTTACACTATTCCAAAGCTAATGCTATCCTTTAATAAATTGACCAGGTAATCCATTTTGAATAGCTGAATTATAATTCTACTATTTTGGGACGAATAGCGTACTGTTCAACCATCTGATTTATAATATATTAAATCTTTTTGTCTTTCACGATTTTTTTTAGGCTGGTTTCATTTTTTGAGAATCGGCCTTTGTTAGCTTATTAAATAAGCTATTTTGCCTTTTTGTTTTAATTGATTATTGACGTTATAGACTATATTTGACCATTATGTTAACCCTGTAACTTAGTTAATTTTCATTCTTTGGCAATCCAATAGAATGGGTACTCATACTTTAAATAAATGCTAAGAACACCAAAGATAGAAATACCTACTGAAAACCAGTCTTTTATAACAAAGGAAAAATTATTTGGTCTTGATTTTCTCAGAGCGCTAGCCATTACTATTGTTGTTATGTTTCATAACCAAGGGTTCTTCCAGCATCCCGATTGGTTGGCTTATATCGTAAAATTTGGATGGATAGGGGTTGATCTATTCTTTGCTTTAAGTGGATTCCTAATAGCTTCACAGCTGTTTGAAAAAGTTAATCAGGGTAAAAAAGTTTCATTCAAAGACTTTTTTATCAAACGGTTTTTTCGAATTGTCCCGGCCTACCTTTTTGTCGTAGTGGTCTACTTAAGCATTCCTGAACTGCGCGAGCATGGGGCTCCTGCTCCCTATTGGAAATTCCTCACCTTTACCCAGAATCTTGGCCTTGATACGCGAACTCAAGGAGCTTTTTCTCATGCATGGTCCCTTTGTGTAGAGGAGCAATTTTACTTATTCTTTCCAATTATATTGATTGCTCTTGCTTATTTTAAAGCCATAAAGAAGGGATTTATTGTCCTTATAGCCGTTTTTTTACTTGGTTCTTTCGCAAGGCTATACGCTTGGAATGTAATGGTCTCCCCATTTAAAGGGACGAATCTTTTTGGAGCTAATTGGATGGAATGGATCTATTATCCAACATATTCGCGTCTGGATGGGTTGCTTATTGGGATATTAATCGCTGGTATTTTTCAGTTTAGACCCCGAATAAGAGAATCGCTAAGCCATCTTGGCAATTGGACACTTGTTATTGCTCTTTCTGTTTTAACGGTCGCGAATATGGTATGTTTGGAAGAGCGATCGTTTAACCTCTGCATGTATGGATTCCTCTTGGCGGATTTGGGTTGTGGCTTTTTAGTGCTTTGGGCTATAAGTCCCACTAGCTTTATTTTCAATTTTAATTCTTCGTTTATTTCTAATCTAGCTATGCTCTCTTATTCGATCTATCTGGTTCATAAAATGTCTATCCATTTTGTTCAAGAGCAGTTGTTCAAATTTGAACTTCCAAAAGATAGCCCTATAATGTTGTTATTCTCTATGCTCTTTACCGTTTTTGTCGCTTTTTTACTTCACTATTTTATTGAAAAGCCGTTCATGAAATTAAGAGTTAGACTCTTGCAACGATCAGAAGTACCGAAATAAACGTTTTAATAATTCGAGGATTTTCATACTGAACGTTTTTGGATCAGTAAACCGTTAACTCATTGTTTATAATGGTTTTAAATTATGTTGGCAGTTTCTTAGCAGTGATATTTTTTGTTTAATTTTAAGTCCAATCATTTAATCACTTAAAATCAGTGTAAAATGGAAAAGTCAAGTAAAGTTGGAGCCCAGATTTACGGTTATGCGGTATGCTTAATTGCGGTGATTACTTTATTAATCACCATCACCACCTTTGTAAATGCTTATTTTGATCTTCAAGATCCGTTGCATGCTGGTTGGCAACCACAAGGTTCGCCAAGCTTAGCATCGTATGAGAATTACAAGATGGATGTTTTAAAGAGTACTCAAAAGGGTGAGGGAGCAGCTCAGAGCTCTTATGTGCCTGATGAGAAAACATTGCTTGCGATGTATGAGTCGGCAAAGAATGACAAAATTCAGTCCTCGAAACTTTCGGCTCATCGTTCGATGACCATTAGCATCATGCTGATCATTATTTGCACGACACTATTTATCACCCACTGGCGTTGGATGCAAAAAGTTGCGAAGTCCGTTTCTGCATAAAGCGAAGGGTTCGGACTTCTCACACGATTAAAGATTATGGTCTTGGTTATTTATCCAGAAAATTCTTCTGGAGTAGACTGTATTGCTTCAGATCAAAAAACGTATCGTGGTACCTTTCTCCACTTCGTTCAACTCCTTCAAAGGTAAATCCTAGCTTCTGGGCTATTTTTTCGCTTGATTCATTGCCCACAGCACATCGAATTGTTATGCGGTTTAGCTTCATTTTTTCGAACCCAATTTCGATCATTTTCTCACAACATCTGGTGATGATCCCACGTCCTCTAGCCTCACCGATTAGCCAATAGCCTAGTTCGGTCTTTTCGTTTACGCGATCGGTTTTGTGAAAGCCAATCACACCAACAAAGGTTCCTTGGTGCCAAATCATATATTCTTCGTTGAATGTCTGATCGCGGTTTTCGATGATTTGTTGAATAAACTTCTCACTGTCTAATAGCTCTTTGGTCTGATCGACAAACGGAAGCCAGGTGCGCAAGTTTGTTCTATTCTCATCAATGGCAGTAAACAACGTGTTCGCATCACTAAAGGCAATGCGCTCAAGTAAGATCTCATGCGATACGACGATACTTTGCATCTGTAAAGGTCTAAAAAAACCCGGATAGTAGATATCCGGGTTTTAATATGATTTTAAATAGAATCGCTTAGTCTAAAACTGCAGCAATACCCGGAAGAACTTTGCCTTCGAGGTATTCTAGCATAGCACCCCCCGCAGTAGAGATATATGAAACTTGATCAGCAATGCCAAATTTGTTAACGGCAGCAACAGAATCACCTCCACCTACAAGAGAGAAAGCCCCTTTGCTTGTTGCTTCAACGATCGCATCCCCAATGGCTCTCGTGCCAGTGGCAAACTTATCCATCTCAAATACTCCAACTGGACCATTCCAAAGAATGGTATTCGACTCGCTAATAACTTTTTTGAAGATCGCAATGGTCTCTGGTCCAACATCTAATCCTTCCCATCCATCGCTGATGTTTTTTGATGGAACAACACGTGAATTAGCAGTCTCGGAGAAATCGTCGGCTTCAACGGTGTCAACAGCCAAAATAATCTTAACTCCCTTTTTCTCCGCTTTGTCAAGAATCTCCAAAGCTAATCCAAGGTATTCGTCCTCACAAAGTGATCTTCCGATCTTTCCCCCTTGGGCCTTCATAAAGGTATATGTCATTCCGCCACCAATGATTAGGTTGTCGACGCTATTGAGTAAATTTTCAATAATTGTAATCTTAGACGATACTTTAGAGCCACCCATAATAGCCGTAAATGGTCTCTTAGGTGCTTTTAGTACTTTGTCTAAGCTTTTCACTTCACTGTCGACTAAGTAGCCAAATAATTTATCGTTTGGAAAATATTGTGCAATGACAGCTGTTGAAGCATGAGCGCGATGAGCGGTGCCAAATGCATCGTTGATCCAGCAGTCACCATTTGCCGCTAACTCTTTTGCAAAAGCGGCATCTCCACCTTCTTCTTCAGGATGAAAACGAAGGTTTTCAAGGACCAAAACTTCGCCTGGTTTTAGACTGTCGGCGATATTTTTTGTCGCAGCGCCAACGCAATCAGGGGCTACCTTAATTTCAATTCCACCAAGTAAGGTTGAAAGGTGAGGCACCAGATGCTTCATAGAGAACTTATCTTCTGGTCCTTTTTTAGGACGGCCTAGATGCGACATAATAATTGCAGAGCCGCCATTGTCAATCACTTGCCGAATGGTTGGCAGTGCAGCAGTCATCCTGGTGTCGTCAGTAATGTTGAAATTTTCATCCAACGGAACATTAAAGTCTACGCGGATAAGGGCCTTCTTGCCCGAGAAGTTGTATTTTTCAATCGTCTGCATTTTCTAATACTTTAGTAAAAAGATCATCAAAGATAGGTAAAATTGTCGGTAGGCGTATTTATGTTGATTACATTTATCGGTTAATTTAATCCATTCTTAACAAATCTTCCTACTTTTGAAGGCTTTCACAAGCAAGAAGATTAGGTTTTGTTTTTATCAAAAATAATGGCGAAAAGCGGATGCAATTTAAAGCAGTAATTGGACAAAAGAGTACGAAACAAAAACTTATTCAAGCTTTTGCTGAGGATCGAATACCTCATGCCCAGCTTTTTGTCGGCCCTCTAGGAAATGGCAAGATTGCTCTTGCCGTAGCTTATGCGCAATATATTAATTGCACCAATAGGCAGCATAACGACTCATGCGGTGAGTGCGGCTCTTGTCGTAAAATATCGCAATATATCCATCCAGATCTTCATTTTACCCTTCCAGTTATCAAGACTTCTACGATTGATAAGCCCACAACGAACGATTATATCGCTAAGTGGCGTCCCTATTTCCAAGAGAATCCTTATCCTCAGTATGAAAAATGGATGCAAATTATTGCGGAGGAGAATAAACAAGGTTCCATATTTGTATTTGAAGCGAAAGAATTAATCCGAAAGCTTAATCAGAAATCGTATGAGGCCGATTACAAGGTTTCAATAATCTGGTTAGCCGAGACCATGAATGATGAATGTGCCAATAAAATTCTTAAGATTTTAGAAGAGCCGCCGGCGAAGACTTTATTTATTCTTATTTCAGAATCAGAGGAGAAGCTCCTTAGCACCATTCGATCTCGTTGTCAGCTAGTTCGGATACCAAAAATCTCAGAATCTGAGTTAGCTGCGGCGATCGCACCTTTAGTCGCTTCAACCACTAGCAATCCATCGACGATTGCTCGATTATCGAAGGGAAACTATTTCTTAGCCCTTGAATTGATGGAGCAAGATGAGCAACGAAATTATAACTTTACTCAGTTTGCGAATTTAATGCGCAATGGTTACGGTCGAAAGCTTCAAGAGATCTTATCGTGGTCGGAAGAGATTGCAGGCATTGGCCGGGTCAAACAAATGGCGATGTTGAAATATTGTGGAGAGCTATTACGCGAGAATTTCATCTCTAATTTTAAAGAGCCGAGTTTGATTTTTATGGATGATCAAGAGCTGGCGTTCTCCAGTAAATTTGCCCCATTTATCAATGAAAAAAATGTCATAGGATTATTTAATGAATTTGAAAAGGCTTATTTCGATATCTCTAAAAATGGGAATGCAAAACTTATTTTTACCGATCTTGGGTTGAAAGTTTCAAAATTAATCAGACTTTAAGGTTTCCATAGGATTTAGGCTCTGTTACTTCCCTTATTTCCGATTAGATTCACTATTTTTGTATGGTTCATTCTTAAATTAGGTGATCGGTATGCGATCATAGCATATAAATCTTTACATCTCAACGGTATGAATACTCCTGAAAAGATCGCCAGAGGTTGTTCCGCTACTGCGAACGTGGTTGGTTGTGCAAAATTGAATGTCTACGATTGGCTTCACGACATTAAAAGTGTCGCCAATACAAGGAATATCGTTGAGATTCGGTTTAAAAATACACGCAAGGATTATTATCAAAATACCGATGGCTTAGACCTTAAAGTGGGAGATATGGTTGCTGTAGAGGCTAGTCCAGGTCATGATATTGGAATGGTTTCATTGGTTGGTGATTTGGTACTTAAACAGTTGAAGCGGCATAAGATAACACTCATTGATGGTCAATTACGGAAGGTTTATCGTCTTGCAAAGCCAACTGACCTTGAGAAATGGGAAGAGGCCATTGCTTGCGAGCATGCCACGATGCTTAAGGCACGGAAAATTGCGGAGGAGCTTAAGCTGGATATGAAGATTGGAGATGTCGAATATCAAGGGGATAAGACCAAGGCGATCTTCTATTATATCGCCGATGATCGTGTCGATTTTCGACAACTTATTCGCGATTATGCCGATGCATTTAAAATTAGAATCGAGATGAAGCAGATTGGAGCTCGACAAGAGGCTGCTCGCATTGGAGGGATAGGACCTTGTGGACGTGAACTTTGTTGTAGCTCATGGATCACGAACTTTGTTTCAGTCTCAACAACGGCTGCTCGTTATCAGGAGATCTCGCTCAATCCGCAAAAGTTAGCTGGCCAATGCGGAAAGTTGAAGTGTTGTCTTAACTTTGAGCTTGACGCATATATTGATGCGCAAAAGAATTTTCCGTCGACCAATATTCAATTAGAGACTGAAAAGGGGACGTATAACTACCTTAAAGCCGATATTTTTAAAGGTGTTTTTTGGTATGTAAGGGCCGATAATCAGCCAGGAAGTTTGGTGGCTATCTCAGTTGATAAAGTCAAAGAGATTCAGCTGCTCAATCGGAGTGGGAAAAGAGTTGAACAGTTAATTAATGAAGCTTTACCGCTTTCCGAAGCGGAAACCCATACGTATCAGAGTGCCGTTGGAGATGAGCGGATTGATCGGTTTGATCCGGAGGCTAAGTTTCATCGCAAAAAAAGACATAGTGCAGTTTTAACAAGAAAACCAAAATTATCGAATGAAGATCAAGGAATATAATAGGTCGCTTCGGTCTAATCTGCCATTAATTATTGGGCTGATGATGATCGTACTCGTTTCAATTTCGACCTCCTGCAAACAAAAATCTGTCTATGAGAGTTACCACCGCATAACACAATCAGCTTGGAATCAAGATACAATCTTGGTCTTTGACTTGAATATACCAGATCCTAAGAAGGTTTATAATCTCTCGTTTATGGTGCGTAATGAGGGGCGATATAACTATAGTAATCTCTGGCTTTTTATTGCCATTACGCCTCCTACCGGGAAAGTCACAACAGATACTTTGGAGCTTGCACTTGCTAAGCCTACCGGAGAATGGCTTGGCAGTGGATTACACGATCTTTACGATCGAAAATACCCCTACAAGCAGACTATATTTTTTCCGGAAGTTGGCAAATATACCATCTCCGTTCGTCAAGGGATGCGCACCCCCAATGGTGTTCTGAAAGGAATCCATGATTTTGGTGTGGCATTAGATAAAGCATTGTAAATTAAAATAGAACATCCGCAGAATGAGTAAAAACAAACTGGCCAAGTTTGCAGAATTAAATACTTTTGGCCACGTTATTCAGCTATCATACCGCTCATTAATCGATGAGGGTTTTGCGCTAAAAGGAAATTGGAATCGCGACTTTTTCAAAAATGATAATCCCATTGTTTTAGAGCTTGGATGCGGGAAAGGTGAATATACCGTTGGATTGGCAAAGCTATTTCCAGAAAAGAATTTTATCGGCATCGATATCAAGGGATCACGGATGTGGTCAGGGGCGAAGGAGGCCTTTCAAAATGACCTCCACAACTGTGGATTTGTTAGAACGAATATTGAACTTCTTTGGCTTTTTTTTGGAGCCGGAGAGATTTCAGAGATCTGGATAACGTTCCCTGATCCGCAGATGAAACGTACGAATAAAAGGCTTACGGCCATTCGATTTTTAGATCTCTATCATACCATTCTTCAGCCGCGAGGAGTGATTCATTTGAAGACCGATAGTGTGTTTTTATACCAATATACTCAAGCAACTATCGAAGTAAATAACTTCGAAATTGCTTTAGAAACAGATGATCTATATGCTTCCGGATTAGCCGATGAGATTTTAAGTATCAGCACCGCTTACGAACAGCAATGGTTGGAACGAGGGAAGACGATTAAATACCTTCAGTATATTCCACATGGAACCAATCTTGTTGAACCTGAGGTAGACCTTGAATTTGATGATTATAGAAGTTATGGAAGAAGTTATACGAATCGAGATCATATAGAAACGAAGAACTAAATGGAGGCGGATTTTTTTCAGCGCGTTTTTGAGGTGGCTCGTATGATTCCATTGGGACGTGTCACCAGTTACGGAGCTATTGCCCGTTGTCTGGGAAGTGCAGGCTCATCTCGTATGGTAGGATGGGCGATGAATCTGTCGCATCATCAACCGATTTATGTTCCTGCTCATCGTGTGGTCAATCGGAATGGACTTTTAACCGGCAAGATGCATTTTTCCTCTCCTACAGCGATGGAAGAGTTGCTTCAGAATGAAGGTGTGCGTGTAGAGAAAGATCGTGTGGTAGATTTTAATCATCTTTTCTGGGATCCAATGGTTGAACTCAGTGAACATTGATCGTCTATTCAGGCTTGAAATAGTAACACTGAAGAAGTTGAAAATTTTTGAAGTTTGAATTAATAATACGTTTAAAATAAGTCAGATATAGAATCTGCTGTTGTAAAAAATAATCTTAAAGCATTACAAAAAATGGCCGTAATACCAAAAACAATAACAGACATCCTAAAAAATGTCGTCTTTCCAGGAACTACCGACAATATTGTCGATTTAGAGATGGTTCAAGAGATAAGGACTGCTGGAAATCGGATTAGCTTTACGTTGGTCTTTGGTCGTGATACCGATCCGAATATCAAAGCGGTATCAGAGGCTTGTGTGACCGAGATAGAGCGTGCCATTGGGACCGATTACGACCTGCTGATAACACCGAAAGGGAAGCATCGGATGTCGGCTCCAGTTTTGCCAGGGGTTAAAAATATCATTGCTGTGGCATCTGGCAAAGGTGGCGTAGGCAAATCTACTGTAGCGGTAAATCTTGCGGTAGCACTGGCTAAAGCAGGAGGTAAGGTTGGGTTGATCGATGCGGATATCTTTGGCCCCTCAATTCCTAAGATGTTTGGAGAAGAGAATACTCAGCCACTTATGGAGTCTGTTGAGGGACGGGATATGATTATTCCAATTGAGAAATTTGGAGTAAAAATACTCTCCATTGGATTCTTCGGCAATAAAGATAATGCGTTAGTGTGGCGAGGACCAGTGGCGTCGAATGCTTTAAAACAATTGATTGTTCAAGGTATGTGGGGAGATCTTGATTATTTACTGATTGATTTGCCTCCAGGCACAAGCGACATTCATCTGACCATTGTTCAAACTCTGCCAGTTACTGGAAGTGTTATTGTAACAACGCCTCAAGATGTCGCCTTGGTAGATGTTATTAAGGGAGTATCTATGTTTAGAAGTAAGGCTATTGAAGTTCCAGTATTAGGTATTGTAGAGAATATGTCGTGGTTTACACCGGAAGAACTTCCAGACAATAAATATTATATCTTTGGTAAAGACGGAGGTAAAAATTTAGCGCAAGAATTGGAACTTCCATTCTTAGGCCAGATACCTATTGTGATGAGTATTCGCGAAGGAGGCGATAGTGGCATTCCGGTGGCATGGAATGATGATACAGCTGCGGCTGATGCATTTCAATTATTAGCTACCAATGTAATTGAGCAATTAGATTATAGAAATGAGAACTTACGACCAACAGAAAGGGTTAGAATAAAAAAATCATAACCTCATCAGAACTCTTTTTAACTTTACCAAAATAATTTATGGTTTGGATGGGTTTGATGATGAAGAGATGCATATCCTGGATATAAAGAGATAATGAAGTTGCAAATGAAACAAACAGGCAGAAATATACTCCTATTTTCTTTAGTGATCGGAATAATCTCCTGTTCAATTAAGAAAAATACGTTCACTTCAAGAACATACCATAATGTAACGGCCCATTATAATGTTTATTTTAATGGCAACGAGAGTTATAAAGCTGGGAATCTTCGCATCGCTCAAACGATCCATGATGATTATACCCATACGCTTCCTGTTTTTAAGAATTCAATGCCTGAAGCAGCTAAAATTGCGACCTCCGATATGGATTTAGCAATTGCCAAATGCATGAAACTTATTGCGCTGCATTCAATTACGAAGAGCCCACAACGGAAACCCAATAATTCGGAGTATTATAAGAAGTTTGCTTCAAAAGGGGAATATAACGAATGGGTCGATAAAGCCTATGTTTTAATGGGAATGGCCAACTTTTGCAAGCATGATTATCGCTTGGCGATAGAGAATTTTAATTATGTTGTTCGTAAATTTTCGGATCGCCCTTCGCGCTTCGATGCCTTACTGGGCATGGCTCGGTCGTATATAGAAACTGGTGATTACCCTCCTGCTCTCGAGATCTTTGCGGCTTTGGCTCGTGACGCCAGTTTCCCCAAAACGTTACTCCCCACCTTCAACCTTATTCAGGCTCAATATAAGCTGAAAATAAATGAACCTTTGGCCGCCATCCCATTTTTACAGACCGCACTGACAATGCATCTTCCTAGGGCTGAAAAACTGAGAGCTACCTATATTTTGGCACAACTTTTCGCCCTAACAAAACAAACTGAAGAGGCATCAAAACAGTATAAAAAAGTATTGAAGATGCACCCTCCTTATGCCATGACTTTTAATGCACGGATATCTCGAATGGAGCTCATTGGAACCGACGATAAGAAGATCGAACAGGAACTAGCGAAGATGCTAAAGGCGGCTAATAATATTGATTATAGAGACCGGATTTATTATGCAATGGCAACGATAGCATTGAAGGACGGTCGAAAGAAAGAGGGGATAACGGATCTAAAAAATTCTGTTCGATATAGTATTTCAAACAAACAACAGCGTGCAATCTCAAGTCTGGATGTCGCGCGCTTATTCTATGAACAGAATGAATACCTTCAATCTGCTTGTTATTACGATACAGCTGTGGCAATAATAGATGCTAACTATCCTGGATATACTGAAATTATTTCTAGATCAACAACCTTGAACAAACTCGCGAAGTCATTGAATACGATACAACGTGAAGATAGCTTGCAAAAGATTGCTTTAATGCCCGAAAAAGACCGAAATGCATTGATCGATCTTAAGATTAAGACCCTGCAAAAGGAAGAGGCGCTGAAGCTCGCTCAGGAAAAAGCTGAGCAGCAAAGTCAAAGCTATTTTCGGACGCGGCAGTACAGACAGCAAGGGACACCTACATCAGACAATCAAAATTTATGGTATTTCTACAATCCATTAACGATAGGTATTGGGAAAAGCGACTTTCAGAAAATATGGGGTAAGCGTGCATTAGAAGATAATTGGCGTCGCAAGAATAAATTGTCGAACCTTGATGTTGCTGCCGAACAAGCTGCTGATTCTATTGCCCAGGCAGCAACTCCAAATGCGAAGAAAAAAGTTAGTGATCCCAAAAAAGCAGCTTATTATCTTCAAGATATTCCTCTTACTGACTCATTGATGAATATCTCAATCGAACAGGTAAAGAGTGCCATGTTTAATGCTGCGCATCTATATCGGACAGAGTTAAATGATTTCCCTCGAGCCATCGCGATGTTGAAGGATCTAAATGCACGCTTCAAAGGAAGTGTCTGCGAACTTCCCGCTTATTTTGAACTCTATCAGCTCTTTAAAGAGGGGGGTGATATCGCCAGTAGCCAAGCCTATAAGGAGAAAATAACATTAGAATACCCCAATTCTAAATATGCTAAATACCTGAATAATCCGAATTATTTAGTCGAGCTGAAAGAGAAAAATGCAAGCATTGAGGTTCAGTATGCCTCTACTTTAAAGAAATTCTTGGCATTTGATTTCCAAAGTGCCGCAACAACAGCTTTGCAGATCATACCTCAATTGCCAGATAGTGCGTTGCTTTCTAAAGTTAAATTTATTGGGGTGGTCGCTAAAGGCGCTTCACAAGAGCGGAAAGAATTTGTTGGAAATCTTGAGCAATATATCAAGGATTTTCCTAAAAAACCGACTACCGACATTGCAATCCAGATTAAAACACTTATTGCGACTAATGCTTTAGCTGATTATAAACAGCTGTTGGCAAAAGGTTATGTCAAAGAGCAACTGGCGAACGATGAATTGAAAAGTAAAACAAATACCACTGGTGATGAATTTGGCGGCAAGTATTCCTATGATCAAAATCTCTTCCATTATTATGTGATTGCTTTTCCAAAGGATTCAAAAGTTGAGGTGAATAGGCTGATTTATGATATCGCAAATTATAATTTAGATTACTATACCTCCTCCGATTTTGACATCGAAGCCTTAAGCTTAGATGATAAAACGCAAATGGTTGTTGTCCGAAATTTCCCAGATAAAGAGGAGGGCCAGATCTACTTTAAATCGATCATTCGCAAAAGGGGCGTTTTTGCATCCTTGAAGGGACTAGAATATGTGAATTTTATGATTTCCTCTACCAACTATAGAGTGCTAACAAACGATAAGGATTACCACCCTTATCTTCCATTCTTTATTAAGAATTATAGCTCCTACATTAGCTCAGAGGTGCCGAAAGAAATATTGCCGAATCCAGAGGATTTGTTAGCGAAAATTCGTAAGGAGGATGATCCAACAAATAATGGGAAGTTTGTCGTGGTTCAGCCGATACAGTTAAAAGATACGGTGTCGAAAATTGTGCCGCAACCGAAAGCGATCTATCAAGGTTTATATCTCGAAAAATCTAGCGATTCGTATTGTTTTGCCCTAATCTTTTTGAAAAAACAACTGGAGGATACAAAGCTTGTTCAGGCTATTAAAGTGTTTAATCAGTCAAATTATGGAGCTCCATCCATCCTGGCAGCCGCAGAAGAGCTGGATGCAAATAGAGGGTTATTGATAGTTCGTGGTTTAGGCAGTCGTTCGGCAGCCGAAGCCTATTTCAAACGCTGGAACTCCAATCAGACCATGCAGGAGATTCTAAAAGGGACGAGCTTCCGAACCATGCTGATCTCTTTAGATAACCTTTCGATCTTCAGGAAGGAAAAAAATGTTCTCTCTTATATGGAGTTTTACAATCAGTTGAAGTAACTCTTTTGGCGATTGATTTTTTAACATAGTTTTTCGTGCCGACTCACTCTTCCTTATTGCGAATGCTCTATCTTTACTTTGGTTATTATATTATTTTTTATGTATAAAATTTTACTAGTTCTTATTTTGTCTATCATCCTCGTTGAGCTCAAGGCTCAAGATCGTGTGTTCACCTATACTTATCAGAGTGGCGTTTTAAATAAAGGTCAAAAGGAGATCGAGGTTTGGTCGACTTTGGCAAGTGGGAAAACCGATTATTATAGAGGTTTAGATCATAGTCTCGAATTCGAGATTGGTCTTGGCCACAAATTACAAACTGCATTTTATTTAAATTACGGAACTAGCAGTGAGGTAGCCCTGGAAAATGGTGCTAAGAGCCTTGTCAATAGTTCAAGTTATAGCTTCTCCAATGAGTGGAAATTAAAGCTTTCCGATCCGATGGCAAATCGGCTTGGTTCAGCGCTTTATCTAGAGTATGCGATTGCTCCTACCTCAACGGCTATTGAGGGGAAATTAATTCTGGATAAGCAAATGGGTGAATTTACAAGTGCTTTTAACCTTGTTGGCGAATATGAAGTGGAGCGGGAGTTTCATGCAATTGGTTTAGGCATAGAGTCTGAAAGATTAGACCAGTTTGCCATCGAGCTGAACTATGGTTTGGCCTATAAGGTCACGAAGGATTGGAATATCGGCTTTGAGGTTTTTAATAAGAATCAAATGATAGGTTCGGCAGCCGCTAAATCGATCTTATTGTCAGGACCATCGTTCTCATACCGTTCAAATGCCTTCTGGATTAATCTTACCTGTATGCCCCAGATTGCAAATTTAAAGGGTGGAGGATTAGAATTGCATGAAAATGAAAAGCTACAAACTCGACTTATCTTCTCGTATGAATTTTAAGTTACTGATAGTCGCCGCACTTTTGGGAATTATGTGTGTGATCTATTCATGCGCTCCAGGGCTTTATATCCCATCTCTTGCTGATGCCAATAAGACAGGGATAAATTTAGATGATCTGAGTTTAGGTCGAAAACTTTACGTGCAAAATTGTGGCAGCTGTCATGGTTTGTATGCCCCTAAACATTTAAGAGCTGCTGATTGGCCTATAATATTAACCGTTATGCAGCAAAAGGCAAAGATAAGTAATTCGGAAGTTGAAGTTATTCGCAATTATTTATCAGCGCAAGCTAAGCCATAGTAATTGTTAATCTTTTTCACAAACAACAAACCCGGCTTGTAAGCCGGGTTTGTTGTTTGTGCTGTTAAGGAAGATCCTTTATAGATTGAGTAATTTCTTTAACATTCCTGGGATTTCCGAAGGCTGTTTTGCCACCTGAACTCCTGCGCTTTCAAAAGCTGCAATCTTCTCAGCTGCAGTTCCTGTCCCACTTGAGATGATCGCACCAGCATGGCCCATCCGTTTGCCAGGAGGCGCTGTCTGACCTGCGATAAAGCTTACCACGGGTTTGGTAACATGCTTGCGGATATATTCAGCAGCACGCTCTTCAGCATCACCACCAATCTCGCCCATCAAAACAATTGCATGTGTTTCAGGATCATCCTGAAACATCTGAAGCAGTTCTTCATAATAGAGTCCCGCAACTGGATCGCCACCAATACCAACGCAAGTGCTCTGACCTAAACCGCTGCTTGTTAATTGGTATACCATTTCGTAGGTCAATGTACCACTACGGCTCATTAATCCGATATTCCCTTTCTTAAAGATGCTAACAGGCAGAATTCCGACCAAAGCTTCACCTGGAGACATCAACCCTGGGCAGTTGGCTCCGATAAGCTTCGTGCCATTCTTTTTAAGATAAGGGGTGATGCGAACCATGTCGAGGGTTGGAACACCTTCAGAGATGATGATTACAAGATCGATACCCGCTTCTGAGGCTTCTAATGCAGCATCGGCAGCATAGGCAGCAGGAACGAAAATAATTGAAGTATTAGCTCCCGTTTTTTTCACGGCATCGGCAACGGTATTGAATACCGGAACACCATGCACCTCTTGTCCACCTTTGCCAGGTGAAATGCCACCTACGACATTGGTGCCGTAATCGATCATTTTTTGAGTATGAAAACCACCATCCCGACCGGTAATCCCTTGGACTAGTAATTTTGTATTTTTATTAACTAAAATGCTCATGATAGTTCGAATTAAATTTTCTTAAATATTAACGCTTAGGCTAGACTAATAGCCATTTGAGCTGCTTCACTCATAGTTTCAACGATTGGCAGATTGGCATTTTTCAATATCTCAAGTCCTTCTTTTGAATTGGTTCCTGAAAGACGGATCACAATTGGAATCTTAACTTGAATCTGCTCTAAAGCAGAGATTAATCCTTTTGCAACGTCATCGCAACGGGTGATTCCACCAAAAATATTGATCATCACAACCTTTACATTTTTGTCTGAAAGAATTAGGTTCATCGCGTCGACAACTTTTTGAGGGTTTGAGCTTCCGCCAATATCTAAGAAGTTGGCTGGTTCACCACCATAAAGTTTAATCATATCCATGGTTGCCATCGCAAGTCCAGCACCATTTACCATGCATCCGATGTTTCCATCTAAACGAATATAAGAAAGTCCTTTGTCTTTAGCATAAAGTTCTTTAATCTCATCTTCATCAGGCTCATTAAGAGCGAGGATTTCTGGTTGCCGGAATAAAGCGTTATCGTCAAATGTCATCTTTCCATCTAAGGCAAGTAGGTTGCCATCTGAAGTAATAACCAATGGATTAATCTCAACTAAGGAAGCATCGGCATCCAAAAACACTTGATAGAGTTTTTGGAACATCACAACCGCTTGATTCGCCAACTTACTATCATCGAATAGTGCATAAGCAATCTTACGAGCCACGAAAGGAGAGATACCAAGATCGGGATCAATCGCGAATTTCAAGATCGCGTCAGGATTGTCTTTGGCTACTTCTTCGATCTCAACACCGCCTTCACGACTAGCCATAAAAACAACCGATTTTGTGTTTCGGTCGATGGTCAGTCCTGCATAAATCTCATTCACAAACGAGACTCCTTGAGCGACTAATACTTTTTCAACTTTAAAACCTTTGATATCCATTCCAAGAATAGCTTCAGCTGCAGCCGTTGCGTCAGCTAATGTTCGGGCAAGCTTAACTCCTCCTGCTTTTCCTCGGCCACCTGTTAAGACTTGAGCTTTAACGACACATGGATAGCCTAGTTTTTCTGCTGCCGCTTTTACTTCCGCCACAGTATAACATAGTACCTCCTTGGTAACTGGAATCTCATAACGTGCTAAAATCTCTTTAGCCTGGTATTCGTGAATTTTCATTTCGAGATTAATTTATAGTATACGATTTTGATATATTTGTAGTTAAATTGCTGATATTCAATGCGAATTGGATATCAGCAATCTTTCATCAAAAATAGTGTTAAATTGAATACCATTTGAAAATAATCGAACAAAATGATAAATAATCTAAATTCGTTTTAAATTACTTGAAAATCAATAATTTACATGTAAATTTAGTTCTTTTGTAAGAAAATTATGCAGGTATGATTTCTAAATATTTCATGCAAATCCGTTCCTATACGGTCATGGCTATAGGCTTAGCGCTCTATGCCTTTGGGGTGACCGCATTTTTGATCCCGCTAAAAATTGCAGCCGGTGGAGTTACGGGACTCTCGATGTTGGTTTATTATGCGACAGGTTTTGGCACGGGATACACCTATTTTATCATCAACATCTTTTTGGTTTTAATTGCGATCAAGGTTTTAGGAGCAAATTTTGGGGTTAAGACCATTTTTAGTATGACCATTATTGCCATCATGCTCAATATCATGCAACGTTATGTCAATGAGCCCATCTTAAAAGATATGTTTCTCTCCTCGGTGCTTAGTGGAATTCTTGGTGGAATAGGTATCGGATTAATCTTTAATGAGGGGGGAAGCACCGGTGGAACCGATATCATTGCGATGATCATCAATAAGTACCGAAATATTAGTCCGGGCCGGATCATCATGTATTGTGATGTGTTGATCATTGCCTCCTCCTATTTGGTGTTACATTCTGTTGAAAAGCTGGTCTATGGCTATGTCTCCATGTGGGTGGTCGCTTATTCCATCGACGCCTTTTTAACGGGTGCGCAACAGTCGGTGCAGCTATTTATTATATCCGCTGAATATGAGGCCATAGCCAATGTCATAAATCACGAATCGCGGCGTGGACTGACGATGTTTGATGCCACAGGTTGGTATACCCAAAAGGGTGTTAAGGTCATTATGACGGTTGTTCGAAAAAGAGAATCTCCAGATATTTTTCGCAAAATTAAAGCGCTTGATCCCAATGCGTTTATCTCACTAAACTCCGTGATGGGTGTTTATGGGAAGGGTTTCGATAAACTAAAATACTAGGCATTTGCCTTAAATAACTAATTTAGCCGTTCGAAATCAGAATTGTTATCTATGACCAATCGTCGCAAATATATCCTTATTGGAGTTGGAATTACAGTTTTTATCCTTCTCCTAATTATTGGACTAAATCGCTATTATCAGAAAGTGCCTCCGTTAGGTGAGGATTTAGTCGTTAAGATTGTGGAGCCGAAGATGCTTTATGGCTTTAGGGCCGATTCATTCCATATTGAAGAAAATAGAGTTTCTCAAAATCAGAATCTTTCTGACATCCTCATTGAAACTGGCGTTTCAGGATCTACCATCGATCAATTGGCAAAGAATTCGGTTACTGTCTTTGATGTGCGGAGGATGAAAGCGGGGAATAGATATGCGCTATTTTATTCGAAGGATGTTAGTCGGAAACCGCTCTATTTGGTTTATGAGAATAACAATGTCGACTATTATGTTTATTCATTGACCGGTTCATTGTTGGTATCAGCAGGGAAGCATATCGTGACGTCCAAACGTCAAACGGCCTCTGGTATTATTACAAGTTCGCTTTGGAATGCCATGAAAGCAAGTAATATAAGTCCCTTGTTAGCCGTTCAGTTATCCGATATTTATGCCTGGACCATTGACTTCTTTGCGATTCAGAAAGGTGATCAGTTTACGGTTATTTATGATGAAGATTTTGTAAATGGGGAGTCTATTGGGTTGGGAAAAATTTATTCAGCATCATTTAGTCAAGGTGGTGTTGTCTTTTATGCCATTCGTTTTACTCAAGACGATGGGGTGAGTTATTTCGATCAAAAGGGCAATAGTTTGCGTAAGTCGTTCTTGAAGGCCCCCTTGAAATTTTCACATATCAGTTCGCGATTTTCAAACAATCGGATGCATCCAATTTTGCGTATTGTTAGGCCTCATCATGGTGTTGATTATGCGGCTGCCACGGGAACGCCAGTATATACCATTGGTGATGGTACCGTAACTCAGAAAAGCTACCAAGCTACGGGAGGTGGTAACATGGTGAAGATTAGACACAACTCTGTTTATGAAACGAGCTACATGCATCTTTCAAAATATGCTGCTGGCTTAAAAGTAGGAGCTCGGGTACGACAGGGAGAAGTAATCGGATATGTTGGGGCTACTGGATTAGCTTCAGGACCTCATCTTGATTTTAGAGTCTATATGGGAGGTAGTCCTGTTGATCCCTTGACAATTAAATCGCCTCCCGCGGAACCTGTAAAACCTCAAAATATGCCGAAATTTAATCAACTGCGAGATTCAGTCTTGCAGCAGCTTGTAGTGAAGCACAATTGAGTTGCAATTAGAACGCTAAGTCTATTTCTTTGATTTCCCGTCAGCTAAGGTAACATCTGCAACAAATTGACGAATCTGCTGCTCATCTTCTTTCTTGCAGATCAACAGGGTGTTCTCTGATTCAACGACTATAAAACCATGTAGTCCTTGAATGACTGCTGTTTTATTTTTAGGCATATTTACAATGCATCCTTGTGAATCGTATAAGAAGATTTTGTCACCACTGACGGCATTCTCAGACTCATCTTTTTTGTGACTCTCATACAAAGACCCCCAGGTACCTAGATCGGACCATCCAAAATCAGCACATAGCACAAATACATTTTTAGCCTTCTCCATAACCCCGTAATCAATAGATACATTGGGGCATTCGGAATATACTTTATTGATATAATGCACTTCATCGGATGTGTTTATGTGCTTTTTGCCATAATCAAACAACGCATTCACCTCTGGAAGATGGTCAATAAGTGCTTGATGAATGGCTTTAGCAGACCAGATAAATATGCCTGAATTCCAATAAAACTCTCCTGTTTCAACAAAGAGTTCAGCCATTTTTCGATCCGGTTTTTCGGTAAAGGTCTTTACTCGAAAAAGATTATCGCGACCTTCAAAATCAGTTGATTCTGCCACTTGAATGTATCCATAGCCAGTTTCTGGTCGGCTGGGTTGAATTCCTAAAGTGAGTAATACATCTTTCCCAGTTACATACCTAAGTCCATTTTCGATCTCTGCGATAAACTTTTCTTCCTTTAGAATAAGGTGATCAGATGGCGCAACAACAATATTCGCCTCGGGACAGGTGTCTAATATTTTATAGGTGGCATAGGCCACACATGGTGCGGTATTTCGTCGAAGAGGCTCTGAAAGTATTTGCGATGCTTTTAACTCTGGAAGCTGATTCTTGACAAGCTCTTTATGTGTCTCGCTTGTAACAACAAGGAAATTTTCGACCGGGATTATGGATGAGAAGCGATCAAAAGTTAATTGCAGTAAGGTCCTTCCAACACCTAAAAAGTCTAAAAATTGTTTAGGCTTTTCTGCGGTGCTAAGAGGCCAAAAGCGACTTCCTATACCGCCAGCCATGATCACGCAAAAATTCTTGCTGTTTTCCATTTGTCTAAATTTTATTCAAATCTATCTATTTTTTTAAACATAATAACATCGTTTCTCCTGAGTGCCTAACGCTAGTGATACAATTTGGCAGTCATTGATGAAATTATTTGTACTTTTATCGAGAAATTAATACCATGATAATATCCATATAAAATAGAATTATGGATGTTTTAAATGACTAATTATCAGTTAAAATACTAAATTAGATTCTGTGGGAGTACTTCATCATATTGGTCAATATTTCTTATTGCTTGTCAAGATCTTTAAGAAGCCCGAAAAGAAATCGATTTATATTCGGCAGCTAATTCTTGAGATCGAGAAGCTTGGGATTAACTCCATTGGCATTGTGGCTATTATCTCAGTTTTTATGGGAGGTATCATAACCTTACAGCTGACTTACAACATGGCTAGTCCCTTAATGCCTAGTTATATTATTGGCCTCGGGAATAGAGACACCTTAATACTTGAATTTTCATCAACCGTTTTAAGTCTAATGTTGGCTGGGAAAGTGGGTTCAAATATTGCGTCTGAACTAGGGTCTATGCGAATTACAGAACAGATCGATTCGATGGAGATTATGGGAGTGAACTCAGCCTCCTATTTAATTCTTCCCAAGATCATAGCGGTCGTTTTTATGAGTCCATTCTTGTTCATTATCAGTGTTGGCTGCGGTTTAATTGGCGGATTAATAACCGGTCCGCTCTCAGGCGCTGTAACCGTTGCTACGTATGTCACAGGAATTACGACCTTGTTTGTCCCATTTTACGTTTATTTTTCGATCATCAAGACTTTTGTATTTGGGTTTCTAATCTCTTCGGTGCCTGCGTATCTTGGCTATTATGTTCAAGGAGGAGCTTTAGAGGTTGGCCGAACTAGCACAAAGGCTGTAGTCAACACAAGTATCTTGATTTTATTCTTCGATCTTGTCTTAACACAATTGCTGTTTAAATGATTGAAATAAAAAATATAGTGAAGTCTTTTGATGGACGTGAGGTTCTAAAAGATGTCTCGACAGTTTTCGAAAAGGGGAAGACTAATCTTATCATTGGTCAAAGTGGCTCCGGAAAAACTGTCTTACTTAAATGTATTGTCGGACTATTTGATATTGATGGAGGTGAGATTCTTTTTGATGGTCGAAACAATGCGTCAATGGATTTCCACGAACGTGGATTACTAAGACAAGAGATTGGAATGGTTTTTCAGAATGGAGCTTTATTTGATTCGCTTTCTGTAGAAGAGAACGTTCGTTTTCCAATGGATATGTTTACCGAAATGACGATTAAACAGAAATTAGAGCGGCTCAATTTCTGCCTTGAACGGGTCAACATCAAAGACTCTAATCACCTCTACCCATCTGAACTTTCTGGGGGAATGCGCAAGCGGGTTGCTATTGCTAGAGCGATTGCTCTAAATCCACGGTATTTATTTTGCGATGAGCCTAATTCAGGCCTCGATCCTGTAACATCAATCTTGATTGATAATCTGATTAAGGAGATTACCGCTGAATTTGATATCACAACTATTATCAATACGCATGATATGAATTCAGTGATGGAGATTGGAGATAACATCCTCTTTATCTCTGAAGGTGAAAAAGGGTGGGAAGGGAATAGTTCCCAGATTTTTAACACCCACAATAAAAAACTTAACGCCTTTGTCTTTGCTTCACCTTTTTCCAAGCAACTAAAAGAGATCAAACAAATGGAGGATGACGAATGAGCAAATTTAAAATTCTCATTGTAACTTTGATCTTTATGGCCTGCTCGTCTGAAGATTTGCCTAAAGGTATTTTAACGAGGAAAGAGATGGCTCCAATTCTTGTTCAGATTCATCTTGCTGAAGGTCTTTATACGCAGCGATTCTTGCAAAATATTACACGCGATGGTTACCAAGATGATCTATATCTATCGGTGATGAAACGGATGAAGGTTAATCAGAAAGAATTTGAAGCATCTGTTTTATATTATGGGAAATATCCTGAAAAATATAAACTTATTTACGATGAAGTACTTAACCAATTAGGTGAACTAGAGGTGAAGTCAAGAGCTAAAGATTCCTTAAGTCGAATAAGTCCGCCAGTACCAAAATAAGTTTAATATGCGCAAGTTCTCGGCTCACTTTATCCTTACCGGAACTGGAGTATTGCTAAATAAAGGCATTGTGGTGACCACTGACCAGGGTGTTATAATGGAGATTATAGATACGAATGGAGCTTTTGAAGAGCGCTCATCCGTTGAGTTCTACAGTGGAATAATTACCCCTGGTTTTGTGAATGCAGCCTTAAGTCCAAAGATAAACATGCTAAAGCCTGCGCATCAAAAATGGACAATGATCAATGCCATCGATGAAACGATCACAAAAGATTTATTTGCAGTATCTCAAAATGAACTTCAAAAAACAAATAGGATCTGCCTCGGACTGAAATCAGCTGCTTCCAATGATCAGCAGGCCCTATTTAAATTGATTAAAGATTTATGCTCCAATTTCCCTATGATCTCTTTGGCACAAGTCGTCACTTGGGCAACAAAAAATGGTGCCGAAGCACTTTCGATCTCCGACCGGTATGGTTCGATTGAGATAGGGAAGCAGCCTGGCTTGAATCTTTTAACTGGACTTGATATGGGTGATATGACGATTAAATCTACCTCAGTCTTAGAAAAACTTTTTTAGGTAATCTGTCTTTCAGTCGAAATACGAATTCTAAAACTAGCTCTATGTCGACATTCCTTTTCGATCAAACGATATTCGGACCATTGATAAGCCGGCGATTAGGCATCTCCTTGGGAATAAATCTGCTTCCAAATGATTCGAAACTTTGTTCTTTTAACTGTATTTACTGTGAATGTGGCTGGAATTCGGCCAAAGGATCTGTAAAGGCGAAATTTCCTACTAAATCGGAAGTTAAAACTTTGCTCAGAGCCAAACTTATAGAGATGGTTCGTGCGAAGAAACCGCCTGATGTCATAACGTTTGCTGGCAATGGCGAGCCTACCATGCATCCTGATTTTGCTACTATCATTGACGATACCATCTCACTACGAAATGAACTTTGTCCGACTGCACGCCTGGCAGTCCTCTCTAATTCTACCATGCTTCATAAACCAACCGTTGTTGAGGCGCTAAAAAAAGTGGATGATAATATCTTAAAGCTTGATTCAGGAATTGCTCAAACCATAAAGCTTTTGGATCAACCAGTTGGCCGATTTAATTTAGAAAATTGTGTGAATAATCTTAAGCAATTTGGGGGGCAGCAGATTATTCAGACAATGTTTTTACGGGGTGTGTTTATGAGCGAAGTGGTTGACAATACTACTGAAATTGAGATTGCTGCATGGATCGCTCTTTTACAGGAAATTCGCCCTAAATCAGTCATGATCTATACCTTGGATCGTGATACTCCAGCTAAAGATTTGCAAAAAATAGCTCTAAACGAATTAAATGAGATTGCAAATAAAGTGAGGAAGGTTACAGGTTTAGAGGTTCAAGTAAGCGGCTAAGTTTATGTTGATGATTTTCCGAATTGATTTTCTCCGTAATATTGCATTTCCTAATAAACGGCGTAAAGATCTATCTTGCTAAATATTAAACTTTTTCGATCATGATAAAATTTCTCCCCCTTTTCCTCGCTGCTATGTTGTTTTCTAAGGTTGGATTTAGCCAACTAAACTCTAAACCTAGCTCCTCATTAGTTGATTTTGTGAACCCATTGGTGGGATCAGATTCTGATCATTCATTGTCGAATGGGAATACTTATCCCGCTATTGCCTTGCCTTGGGGGATGAACTTTTGGACGCCTCAGACAAATAAGATGGGCAGCGGATGGGCTTATATGTATCGAGACACTAAACTTAGAGGGTTTAAACAAACGCATCAGCCGAGTCCATGGATTGGAGATTATGCTGCTTTCTCACTGTTTCCTGAAACGGGTAAATTGATATTAGATGAGAACCAGCGCGCTTCATTCTATTCACATAAGGCGGAGATCTCAAAACCACATTATTACCGTGCATATCTTGCCGATTATGATGTTGTCACAGAGATTACTCCCACCGAAAGAGCTGCTCAGTTTCGTTTTACGTTCCCTCAATCGGAGGCCTCGCATGTGATCATTGATGCCTTTGATAAGGGTTCTATGGTTAAAATAGTGCCGAAGGAGAAGAAGATTATAGGGTATTGTCGAAATAACAATGGAGGCGTTCCTGAGAATTTTCACAATTATTTCGTGATCATTTTTGATAAGGAATTTTCTGCTATCTCTACCTGGAATGATAGCGTGCTTACTGAGAATAGTGCGAAAGCAGAGGGCGATCATGTGATGGCAGTTCTCTCGTTTAAAACGAAGAAAGGAGAACAGGTTCATGCCCGCATTGCATCTTCCTTTATTAGTCCAGAACAAGCTCAGCTGAATTTAGATCGTGAGATCGGCACGCAAAATTTTGATCAAACGAAGCAGAAAGCGGAACTAGCTTGGAACGCGGAATTTGCTAAAATTCAAACTTCTGGTGGAACGGTTGATCAGAACCGCACTTTTTATACGGCCCTTTACCATACGATGCTCTTCCCTCGCAAGTTCTATGAGCTTGATGCGAACAATAAAATTGTTCATTATAGTCCGTATAATGGCAAAATCTTGAGTGGATATCAATTCACAGATAACGGTTTCTGGGATACTTTCCGTGCTGTATTCCCGCTATTTACCCTTACCCATCCGAGTCTTACGGCTCAGCTAATGGAGGGTTTAGCTAATACTTACAACGAGAGTGGCTGGCTGCCTGAATGGGCTAGTCCTGGCCATCGCGATTGCATGATCGGTTCTAATTCAGCAGTTAACATTGCAGATGCATACTTGAAAGGTATTCGGGGTTTCGACATCTCTAAGCTCTATGAAGCGATTCTGAAAAATACCGAAAATGAGGGCCCTATTCATTCTGTAGGTCGCTATGGCGTTAAATACTATAACGACAAGGGTTATATCCCTTATGATGTCGGTATTAAAGAGAATGCCGCGCGAACGTTAGAGTACTCCTTTGCCGATTGGTGTATTTGGAAACTCGCCAGCGATCTTAAACGTCCGAATGAAGAGGTGAATCGTTTTGCAAAACGGGCCATGAACTATCAAAATGTCTTTGATAAATCGGTAAACTTTATGAGAGGCCGAAATGAGGATGGTACTTTTCAGACCCCTTTCCGCCCAGACAAATGGGGTGATGCATTTACAGAAGGATCTAGCTGGCATTATACCTGGTGCGTCTTTCATGACCCACAAGGGCTAGCAAATCTTTTTGGAAGTCGCGAAAAGATGGCAAGTCGTCTCGACGAGGTTTTTTCTTCCGCACCGACTTTCGATTATTCCTATTATGGGGTTCAGATTCATGAGATCACCGAAATGTTAATTGCAAATATGGGCCAGTATGCTCATGGAAATCAGCCCGTTCAACATGCTATCTATCTCTACAATTATTTGGGTCAGCCATGGAAGTCACAATATTGGGCTCGACAGGTTATGGATCGTCTATACAATGCAAATCCTGATGGATTATGTGGCGATGAAGATAACGGACAGACTTCGGCTTGGTATGTTTTTTCGGCCATGGGATTCTATCCAGTTGCACCAGGAACGGGTGAATATATTCTTGGATCACCCTTGTTTAAGAAGATCACCCTTAAACTTGAAAATGGGAAGACTTTAGAGCTTGCCGCTCCAGCTAATTCTCATGATAACGTATACGTTTCTAAGATATCTCGTAACGGAATAGCGTATGAGAAAAACTATGTAACCCATGGCGATCTAATGCAAGGTGGAGTATTTCAGTTTGAGATGAGCAATACGCCGAATAAAACTAGAGGCACGAAGCCAGAGAGCTTCCCGTATTCATTTTCAAATCGAAAACTTTAGAAGGCTATTTGAGTATTAGACCGGTTGCCATGCGACCTGTCTTGGCCCCATCGCGTCGAGCAGAAAAGAACTTTTCGGCATTTGTCCAGGTGCAAACTTTGGCAATTTCAATATGGGTTTCTTGAATACCATTACTTAGTAGCTGTTGCTTATTGGCTTCCCAGAGGTTTAGCAGTCCTTTGTTGTCATCTTTCGGATTATAATGTGATGGATCGAAATGTGCTAAAACTTCAGATCCCACTTCATAAACTTCAGGGCTAATTGACGGACCAATCCCTGCAATAAGATCACGCGGGTCTGAACCAAATGATTTATTCATCTCTTGAATGGTATTCTGGACTATCAGTTGCACTGTTCCTCGCCAACCTGCATGAATCGCAGCGATCACTTTTTGCTTGGGATCATAAATTAATACGGGAACACAATCGGCCGTTTTAATCGTGACACAAACGTTCATTAAATTAGTGATTAAGGCATCGGTATCTTGCAAATAAGCTTTTTGATCTTCTTCGCTAGAGTTGAAAAAGTCGGTGGTTATAATTTTGACGGTCCCAGTATGTGTCTGTTTTGGAAAGATTAATGATGCTGGATCTATACCAATGGAATTGCATAATTTAACACGATTCGCTTTGACCTTCTCTGGATCATCTCCAGAGTTAAATCCTAAGTTTAAGGAGTGGTAATTTTCAGTGCTAGATCCACCTGAACGCAAGGTTGAAAAATGCAAAAGCTCGGAATAGTTTGCAAAATTTTCAAATTGCAAATAGGAGAGTCCATTTAGCGTTGTTTCTATCATCGTTCTTTACAGCATTTAGATTAAATTTGAAGCCAAATTACAAAAGTTCTTGATTGAACAATGAATGGCCTTTATGGAAATAAATATTCTTCAGCTTATTCAAGGATCAAAAGAGGCACGAGGATTAGTCGTGGTTATCGATGTCTTCAGGGCGTTCTCGACGGCTTGCTATCTTTTTGATGGTGGCGCAGAACAGATAATTCCCGTTGAACATGTTGAGGAGGCTTTTCAACTTAAAGAGAAGATGCCCCATGTGATAACCTTAGGTGAACGATCGGAACGCAAGGTTCCTGGGTTTGACTTTGGGAATTCTCCAACTCATATCTTGCAGGAGGATCTTAAGAATAAAACAATTGTCATGACCACCAGTTCGGGGACAAAGGGAATTGTGAATGCAACGTTGGCGGATCAGATTATCACGGGTAGTTTTGTCAATGCAGGTGCCATAATTCGATATATTCGTCAGCAAAAACCAAGTGTAGTTAGCTTTGTTTGCATGGGTTATGAATGTCGTTATCCGACGCAGGAGGACACCTTTCTCGCTGAATATTTGCGCGACACTCTGTTGGATAAAGAAACTGATTTTGTGCAAATGAAGAATTTACTTGCGGTTGGGGATGGTGCTCGACTTCTCGATCCTGCAAATCATCAATGGTCGCCATCGACAGATTTCGACCTTTGTTTGGATATAAATCGTTTTGATTTTGTCCTTAAGGTGGAGCAAAGAGACAATTTAAATGTGCTGAAAAAGATTAAGATATAGTTTCTGAATGTGTTAAAGAGGTAGTATGAAGAAGTACAATTTTGATGAAATCGTAGAGCGTCGGGGAACTGATTCCTTAAAATACGACATGCTGGATACCTATTTTGGCAACCCGAATGCATTGCCTTTATGGGTGGCTGATACCGATTTTAGAGTTCCAGATTTTATCATGACGGCGATCAAAAAGCGGATGGATCATGAGGTCTTAGCCTATTCGTATCGTCCAGATAGTTATTTTCAATCGATTATCGACTGGTTACAACTACGTCATAATTGGACGATTGAAAAGGAGATGATCACCACGAGTCCGGGTGTTGTTTCTGCAATAACCATGTTAGTGATGGCTTTGTCGGAGCCAGGTGATAAGATAGTTGTTCAGCCACCGGTCTACTTCCCATTTTTTACCAGTATCAAAGGGTCTGGTCGTAAGATGGTTGAGAATCCATTGATTATCAAAGAGGGAAGATATACGTTTGATTTTGAAAATTTTAAGAAGAATATTGACTCAAAAACGAAGCTTCTGATTTTGTGCAGTCCTCATAATCCAGGAGGAATGGTTTGGACAAAAGCGGAATTAGAGGAGCTTAGCGCAATTTGTTTGGAGCATCATATTTTTGTGGTCTCTGATGAGATTCATGCTGACGTTGTTTTCTCTGGGAATAGGCATATTCCCCTGCCAATGATCTCTGATAAAATGGCAATGAACAGTGCTGTTCTAATGGCTGCAAGCAAGACGTTTAATGTGGCCGGACTCTCCGCTGCCTTTGTGGTTATCCCAAATAAAAAAATCAGACTTAAATATGAGCAGGTCTTAAATACCGTGCATGTTCATAGTGGAAATATCTTTGGCAATATTGCCACTGAAGCGGCCTTGCAACATGGCTCTGACTGGCTTGACCAGCTTATGGTTTATTTAGAAGGAAATCTTAACTGTGTAGAATCCTTTATCTCAACTCGATTGCCCAAGGTAAAACTCATGAAGCCTGAAGCTACTTTCTTGGTTTGGCTTGATCTTAAAGCTTATGGTTTGAGTGAAAAGGCGATGGCCAAACGCTTAATTGATGGAGGTATAGCCCTGAATCATGGAAGTCGTTTTGGGACTGGTGGAGAGGGATATTTCAGACTGAATTTTGGATGCCCAAGATCGGTTCTTGAGGAGGGATTAGTTCTTTTAGAGAAAGCCTTAGAACAACTTTAGAATTTCATTGTTCTTTATACACTGGTAAATTATTTTTCATAAACATGCGAATTTTTCTGCTTTTCATACTGCTTTTATCTAACTGTCTAGTTTTTGCGCAGGAGAATAAATCTAATCTGATCCTACAAAATGACTCATCTCAGATCAAAAATCCAGTTGACTTATCTGAAATAGAAATCACCGCATTTGGTACACCTGGACAATTAAAGAGTGCCGCTGGATCAATCTCTGTTATTCCTGCTGACCGACTCGAGATGGCTGCTGTTAATGTGGCCTCTGCACTTACTTCAGTCCCTGGAGTTGTGATGCAAGAAGGGTCATTGGGAACTATCAAACTAACTTTGCGTGGCATTGGCTCACGATATGCCTATGGGACAAAAAAAATTAAACTTTTCTTTGGTGATATTCCTATGTACAGTGCCGAGGGAGAGACTACTTTTGACGATATCAATCCTGAATATATTAGTCGGATAGAAGTTCTAAGAGGTCCAACCTCAAGTTTATATGGTTCCTCTTTGGGTGGGACATTGATTTTCTATCCGCAAAGTGCGAATTTCAATCAAGAGAATATCAAGTTAATAAGCTCGGCTGGTAGCTATGGATATCTTAAGAATGGCCTTAATTATTCTTCAGGAACACTGAAAAACAACTTGGCTGTTTCTATTTCAAGGATTCAAACCGATGGCTATCGTCAGAATAGTCAGTATAGTAGGAATTCTTTCTTCCTAAATCAGCATCATAGCTATTCGACAAAGCTTAGTGATAACTTTGTCATCTCTGGCTCGCAGATTAAGGCACAGATTCCAAGTTCCTTGGATGCAACAACCTTCTCGACGAATCCTCAAAAAGCGGCAACAAGCTGGCTGAAGACTGCGGGCTACGAACATCCAAATCGGATATTCTCTGGTTATAACATCCATTATGCAGCTGATAATGGCTGGAATTATTCCGCATCATCCTTTTTAAATGCGAGAGACACCGAAGAAAATCGACCTTTTAACTTCCTTAATGAATCAGGATTTTCTTATGGAGGTCGATTACTAACTCAGAGATCAAAAACGGTTGGAGAGACGATGATTCATTTTTCTGCTGGAGGGAACGCTTATTTTGAGAATATTCGAAGCAAATTGTCTGAAAATCCTGGAGGTAAAGGGCTGAAGGGTTCTCTATTCCAAGATGGCAAGGAGACACTTTATCAGTCTGATTTCTTTACACAACTAGAGATGCACTACCAGAAATTTTCTGTTACCGCCGGATTGAATTTTAATCGATCTGGATTTTTATACAAAGACCTGAAGTCAGCTGACACGATCAACCAATCTGGCTCCTATCATTTTGCCCCTATTCTTGCGCCTCGAATCTCTATAGGATATCAGGCTCTTCCTAACATTTTTATCTATACCGCTGTCAACAAAGGCTTTTCGGTCCCTTCATTATCTGAGACCTTAAGTCCATTGGGGCTTATTAACAGAACGATTAAACCTGAGAAGGCTTGGTGTGTTGAGACTGGGGCTCGGTTAAGTTTATTTGATCATTCAACCTTTCTCGATCTTGCATACTATTATATGAGAGTGAATGATCTAATCGTTCCGAAACGAGTTGCCGAGGAGGCCTATGTGGGGATGAATGCAGGGTCATCCTTGCACCGAGGGTTAGAAGTTGCAGTAAGCCAGTGGCTGATTGGAAATAATCAAGCGCTTGCAAATCATAAATATACATTACTTGCTACGATTAATTATGCCTCTAATCGGTATAATTTTCAAGATTTTACAGCAGATAATGTTAGCTATGCAGGGAAAAAATTGCCGGGAATGCCCGATCAGGTATTGTCCGCTACACTTGATTTAAAAACACCTTTCGGATTTTATAGTCGTATCGATCTTAATGCTTCAGGAGAGGTACCCTTGAATGATCTAAATAGTCTGAGTGCAAAAAGTTATCAGACCATAAATCTTCGTAGTGGTTATCTTTTAACCTGTTTTAAGAAACTTGAAGTGGATGGTTCTTTGCGATTTACGAACCTAACTAATACCCATTATGCCTCCATGGTGGTTGTGAATGCGCCAGGGACTTCAACAGTTGCGCCTAGATATTTTTATCCTGGGATGCCCCGTTGGATCTCTTTCACGGTTGTTTTAACATATCGTCGATAAGACAATAAAATTCTAAATTATTTTTTCCCATCCACTATTTTTATAGTTTTAACCTTTCAATTAAATAACTTAGTCGAAATCAAAAAAGGCAAACTGAATTTAAACCTTGTTTGTTGAACTAAAAACTAAATAAACTTTCATTTCCTATGAGTAATACCATTTTAAAATTTATGCTGATTGCGGCTGTCATTGTTTCAAGCCAGCTATTGATAATTTCTACTGTGACAGCACAAAATGCATCTGTTGCGACCGCGCAAGATTCGATGCTTATCGAAGCGGCCAAGAACTATAAAAGTATCTGCGCGAGTTGTCATCAAGATGATATGGGTTGGTATAAGACTCGGAAATGGAAATATGGTAAAGGACTTGGCGACATTGCCACCAGCATCACAACTGGCTATCCTGATATGGGAATGCTCTCTTTCCGAAATGTGTTCACCAAAAAGCAGATACAAGGACTAGCGACTTATGTTCACAACAGTTTGGATCGGGAGAAAGAGGAGAAAGGGATCGATCTAATGGATAAAAATAGATTACCCACCGAGAAAGTTTTTCTGCGCTTAGATACAATTGCTTCCGGCTTAGATTCTCCTTGGGGTATGGCCTTCTTGCCAAATGGTGATATGCTGGTTAGCGATAAGCAAGGGAAAATGCTTCGCTACCATCAGAAGAAATTACTTGGGGAGATAAGTGGATTGCCAGAGATGGTTATTACTGGACAAGGCGGTTTATTAGATGTTCGTCTGCATCCCGATTATAAAAAGAATGGATGGCTTTACTTTACCTATTCATCAAGTTCTGTTAGCAAAGAGGTGGGCTGGAATACCACACTTATGCGTGCTAAAATAAAAGGAAATAAACTTGTTGAGAAACAGGTGCTTTTTAAAGCCCTTCCTGACACAAAGGTTGGACATCACTTAGGTGGTCGGATTGCTTTCGATGGCAAAGGACATGTTTTTGTCAGTGCTGGTGAGCGTGGGTTTGGCGATAATGCACAAGATTTAACGAACGATTGCGGCAAGATACATCGACTAAATGACGATGGCACACTTCCTGCAGATAATCCATTTATCGACCAAGCAGGAGCTAAAAAAACGATCTGGACGTATGGTCATCGCAATCCTCAAGGATTAATCTACAATGCCGAAACAGGCATCTTATGGGAAAGCGAGCATGGTCCTAAAGGCGGCGATGAGCTAAATATAATCGAACGTGGGAAGAATTATGGCTGGCCTTTGGTTTGTTTTGGAATCAATTACGATGGAACCATTTTAACCAGAGACACCATTCGAGCAGGAATGGAACAACCAATTACGTATTGGATTCCTTCGATTGCTCCATGTGGATTGGCTTTTGTAAAAGGATCTAAATACAAAGGTTGGGAAGGAAATATTCTAGTTGGATCTTTACGCTTTAAATATCTGGTGCGTTGTGAACTCGATGGAAACAAGGTCACTCACAAGGAGGTGTTATTACCAAATATTGGACGATTACGTGATATTGAGATGGGTCCAGATGGATTTGTCTATATTTCTGTGGAGTCTCCAGGAATGATCTTTAAGCTGGTTCCTGTTGAGTAGTTCCAAAAAAAGCACTTGGTTGATCTGTCCGTTTACGATACAAATTAACCAAGTGCTTTATTAATTAGCTAGGCTTATTTTTTGATCTCCCATTCAAAGCCATCCTTGGTGTCTTTGATCTCAAAGCCCATTTGGGTAAGACTATTTCGGATCTTGTCGGAAGTTGCCCAATCCTTATTGTTCTTCGCCTCAATACGAAGGTTAAGTAATAAGTCGACGACCTCTTTTAGTGTGCTTTCACCATTATTCACTTTAGATCCTGACTCGGCCTTCAATCCTAAAATATCAAATGTAAAGGTTGAATATAACTTTTCTAGTTCGGTTAAGTCTGTAGCAGAAATTGTGGCTTTTCCGTCTTGGATTGAGTTAATCATCTTAACCCCGTCGAAAAGATGGGCAATCAAGATTGGTGTGTTTAAATCGTCGTTAATGGCAGCATAGCACTTCTCTTTTAGCCCTGCAATGTCAACCGTTGAGTTTGCAGAAGCAGTAAGTCCTTCGAGAATACTAATCGCTTTAAATAGCCGTTCCATCCCTTTTTCAGCGGCCTGAAGTGCTGAATTTGAGAAGTCTAGTGGACTTCTGTAATGCGCCTGAAGGATGAAAAAACGTATAGATACAGGTGAATAGGCTTGTTCGAGTATCGGATGACTTCCCGAAAATAGTTCGTCTAGGGTTATGAAGTTCCCCAATGACTTCCCCATTTTTTGTCCGTTAATAGTAATCAGATTGTTGTGCATCCAGTATTTGACTGGATCGTGACCGAAGCAAGCTTTCCCTTGTGCCATCTCTGCTTCGTGATGCGGAAATAGTAAATCTAATCCACCTCCGTGAATGTCAAACGATAATCCTAAGTATTTCGTGCTCATCGCTGTACATTCGATATGCCACCCAGGAAACCCTTGTCCCCATGGTGAAGGCCATTTCATAAGATGCTCTGGAGATGCATTTTTCCATAACGCAAAATCAAGGCTTGATCGTTTTTCTGATTGAGCATCTAACTCACGTGTATTGGAATAGAGATCTTCAATCTTGCGGCCTGATAATTTGCCGTAGCTATTCTTTGCGGCAAATTTTTCAACATCAAAGTAGACCGACCCATTAGTTCTATAAGCAAATCCACCTTCTTCTAGCTTCTGTATTGCGGCAATCTGCTCAATAATATGGCCGGAAGCAGATGGTTCGATGCTCGGAGGTAACACATTAAGCTGAGCCATGTTTTTGCGATAACTATTCGTATAGCGCTGTACAACCTCCATGGGCTCTAACGCTTCTAATTTCGCCTTGTTCTCAATTTTATCTTCGCCTTCATCGGCGTCGTTTACTAAATGTCCTACATCGGTGATGTTACGCACATAACGTACATTATATCCTATGTGCTGGAGGTAGCGAAATAGCAGATCAAAAGTTATGGCAGGTCTGGAATGACCAAGATGAGCTTCTCCATATACCGTTGGGCCACAAACATACATACCCACATGTCCGGGAATTAAAGATTTAAAAATCTCTTTCTTCCGACTTAAAGTATTGTAAATTATAAATTCGCTCATCCCACATAGTTTAACAACAGACGTACAAAATTACAAAAATTACACTATTGTCTGATACGGTTCGCTTTTCTTATCTTTGACGAAAATAAATTGTCAATTATGCAAACCCTTTCGAAAGGTATTTTCCTCCTTCTTATTCTGCTAACAAACGCATGCTGCCATGGACAGAGTGCTGATGAGAAAAGACCGTTGGTATTGATTACGACTGATTTTGGTGTCATGAAGATTGCGTTATATAACGAAACGCCCAAGCATAGAGATAACTTTCTGAGGCTTGCAAAATCGGGCTATTTTGATGGGGTGTTATTCCATCGGGTGATCAAAGAATTTATGATTCAAGGCGGTGATCCCGACACTCGCAATGCGCAACCTGGACAAAGACTTGGCGATGGCGGGCCTGGATACGAAATTGATAATGAGATTAATCCCACGCTTTTGCATAAAAAAGGAGCATTAGCTGCTGCACGTCAGAGTGATAATATAAATCCAGAAAAAAAATCTTCAGGTTCGCAATTTTATATCGTTCAAGGCGTCGTCTTTCCTTCGAACAATCTTCTGCAGCTTGAGACCGAAGGGACGCAACGTTTGGCGCAAAGTATTATGCGACAGCTATCGCGAGAGAATAATGACTCTTTGACTTTATATCGACAAACAAACAATAAAATAGCGTTTGATAAATTAGCTACGGCTCTTCAAACTTTAGCTATTGTGAAGGCTAAAGAGAAACCTTTTAAGCTATCAGACGAGCAACGCGCCCTTTATACCACTGTTGGCGGAACGCCTCATTTAGACGGAAATTACACTGTATTTGGAGAGGTTGTCGAAGGGTTGTCCATTATAGACTCTATCGCATCGCAGCGCACTGGTGCTGCTGATCGTCCGCTTCGCGACATTAAAATGACAGTTAAGGTGATTAAGGAATAGCCTTGATTTAGATACTCCCTTCGGAAGAGAGGTCTAATTTTAAGAATGCTTCAGCGATAATTAAATCCTCGGGAAATGTGATTTTTATGTTTTCACGATTTCCAAAGACTAGGCGAACTGCCACTCCGATCTGCTCAACGACTGAAGCATCATCTGTAAATTCCGCCTTCCATGTTTGATTGTAGGCCCTATGCAGGATGTCGGCTTTAAAAACTTGAGGTGTCTGCACAAAGAAGTAATCAGAACGGTCAACAGGAGAAGATTTGCTAAGAGATCCTTTGCGGACCGACTCATGAGCGGATAAGACAGGAATGGCTGTCCCACTGGCAGTTGCTTGCTCATAGCAATTCTTCAACGTCGCATAACTTACCAATGGACGAACACCATCGTGAATTCCTATTAATTCAAATCCATTTGTGTGCTTAAGACCATTTTGAACTGATTCAAAGCGAGTCTCTCCCCCTTCAACGATTTGGTGCAAGATGTGGAATTCGTTTTTGATACAAAGGTCTTCCCATGCTACAATTTCGGAAGTTGGCAAGACCAGAATAAGTTTCAGGGAGGAATCAAATTTGTGAATCCGCGAAAGCGTATGCATAAGGATGGGAGCTCCTGCAAGTTGCATAAATTGTTTTGGTATTGCAGAACCCATTCGCAATCCAGACCCTCCCGCGACAACGATGCAACAACTTTTCATAGGATAGGATATTTTATACAAAAATAGAGAACCATTTGAAAGTTCGTTCTCTTATTTGAGTTATTTTTGAAACATGAAAGAGATACTCGATTTTCTTAAAGATCTTGAAGCCAATAACACACGTGAATGGTTCGAGCAAAATAGAAGCAGGTATGACCATACCCGAAAAATGTTTCTAGCGCTAACGGAGCTATTAATTCATGAGATTCGACAGTTCGATGATGAGATTCCCCTTTTGAATCCAAAGGATTGTGTGTTTCGGATCTTTCGTGATGTGCGGTTCTCGCATGACAAAAGGCCATTTAAATCGAATTATGGTTGTTCTATTGCTCGTGGCGGGAGAAAGGCAGGCTTCGGAGGGTACTATTTCCATATTCAGCCCGGCGAATCTTTTCTCGCAGGAGGTATTTACATGCCACCTGCTGAGCACTTGCATGCAATCCGACAAGAGATCTATTATCATTCAGAAGCTTATCAGCAAATCATAGAAGACAAGTTGTTTAAGTCTACTTTTGAAGTTGAACATTTCGACAAACTAAAGACGTCACCGAAAGGTTATCCCAAAGATTGGGAACATCTCGACTTGATCAAAAATAGAAGCTATGCAGTGGCACATAAAGTCAGCGATGAGGAACTCTGTACTTCCGATTTTATTACTAATGCGACATCGGTATTTAAAGTTCTCCACCCATTAAATCAGTATCTCAACCAAGCTCTTGATGAAAATCTTGGTGCCTGATCTTTGTTTTCCGATGATCTAAAAGATCTTTTTGCATTTTACCTTGTTCTTAGGCTCGAGGTATTGATGATAATTAATCTAAATGTGCATAACTATCTCTCTCCAGGGTGATATTTTATTTGGATTACTTTTCAAAAAAGTTACTTTTGAATGATTAAATAATTCGGAATGACTGGATTCTCCAAAACAAAATATCATCTTCAATCGCTTTGTTGTGGCACAGCTTTGGAGGATCAGTATTGGGAACTTTATTGTCCAAATACTGCCGATCGTGGTTTGTTAAGAGCGATGTATGATAGCAAGCAATTGGTTGTCGATAAGTCGCTTCCTGGTCTATATCAGTTTTCTAGTTGGCTTCCAATTTGTAAAATGCTAAATGGCTCCGCAGCACCAGTCACCTACAAAAGCACTGGTTTGGCGAAAGAGCTTGGGTTAAAAAATCTCTATATTACTTTTAACGGCTATTGGCCTGACAAAGGGGCCTTCATGTCAACGGGCACTTTTAAGGAATGCGAAGCTTATACGGTTTGTGCTCGGATTAATAAAAATCCGGATGGTGTGATGGTTGTAGCTTCTGCTGGAAATACCGCACGAGCCTTTGCAAAGGTCTGCTCTGAAAATAAAATACCTGTCTTGATTGTCGTTCCCGAAGATAATCTTGATAATTTGTGGTTTAATGAGGCTATAGATCCATGTGTTAAGTTAATTGCTGCTGAGTCTGGGGGTGATTATTTTGATGCCATTCATCTCTCAAATTTAGCCTGCCAGACACCTGGTTTCTATCCTGAAGGAGGATCGAAAAATGTGGCGCGCCGCGATGGCATGGGAGTGACGGTGTTGTCTGCCGTGTCAACGATTGGTAAAATACCTGATTATTATTTTCAAGCTATTGGAAGCGGTACTGGTGCCATAGCTGCCTGGGAGGCGAATATGCGGTTTCTTGAAGATGGGCGTTATGGATCAAATAAGATGCGACTTATGCTTTCGCAGAATGCCCCTTTTGTTCCTATTAAAAATGCATGGGATATCGACTCGAGAGATCTTCTTCCCTTTGATGATGATCAGGCTAGAAAGCAAGTGGAGCTTATTTCTGCTAAGGTTTTATCGAACAGAAAGCCTACCTATTGCACAACTGGAGGGTTATACGACGCCATGAAAGATGCTGGCGGTGATATTTTTGCTGTAACCAATGACGAAGGTGCTCAGGCGGCAGAACTATTTCTTGATTTAGAAGGAAATGACCTTGAGCCTGCTGCTGCTGTGGCAGTGGCCTCTTTAATTCAAGCGGTAAAGCAAGGATTAGTTGATCCCGATTCTACCATTATGCTGAATGTAACTGGAGGTGGAATCGTTCGCTTTAAACAAGAGCATCGTATCACTTACTTGAAGCCTCAATTGGTATTTCCTTTGAACCCCGATCCACAAATGGTTCAAGAAAAGATAAAATTGCTCTTCCAAAAATAAGGGCAGATAACCTAAGTTAACCACCCTCTTTTTATTCCCAATTCTTATTAATATTTATTAATAAAGCTCTTGCTTGACTTTATGTAGTTCATTTTTGATCCGCTCCATCGGCCTGTAGACATAGGTCAGACCATATTCTGAAGACTTTTCTCTCTTAACCTCTTCTGGTAGGCTGGAGAATGATTCTTCAACTTCATTCCAGATGTCTAAGATAATCTCGTCTGCTTCGGCCCTTAACTCTGCAACTTTGACAGTCCATCGAGCCGTATTGCTTTGTAGTGTTTTTTGAAAATGATAGGCATCAACAAATTGATCAAATTTTACTTTTACAATGGCCACAGAAGGGTTATACAATGGATTTCCACCATGACTTACCCTCTTATGCTCTCCCTCGATAATCTTCTTACCCCATTCTAAGACTTCAGAATCCATGATTAATGAAGGTGATTTTTTTTCATTAAAGCCATAAAATTCTCGCACAGTAGCTTTCATGTCGCCACGTTGGATCGCAAAATTTAAGACTTGTATAAAATGTGAAAGGTAAATGCGTGCTTTTTTTACAGATTCAAGATAGACGGTACTGCTTTTCTCTTGCTGTGTTCTAGCGAGCTTATGATGTATTAGGGTCGTTTCAAAATTTGTATAAAAACTCCTCAGTCTAATTAAGGACTGTTCCGAAAATGCAAGCTCATCGGTATTCCGTTTTTGGCCTTGCATAATGGCTGTTTGAAGGGCTCTTAATCTGGCCTGATCTGTATTTGGGAGTCTTCTGTATGGCATTCTCTAAAATTTTATTTTTCTTCGTCCTACTATTGCGAATTTAGACTATTTCTTGCAATTCCTATCCTTCGCAATATATTAAATTCTAGAGTTATCAACTAAAAATAGTTCATAACACAAAAGCACGATGATAGATCGTGCTTTTGTGTTATGAATTGGTTGATAATAAATTTTATTTGCCATCTATGCTTTTAGGTATTCTCGGTTTAGGCGAGCAATATGCGTAATCGAAATACTTTTGGGGCAGGCTAGCTCGCAGGCACCTGTATTGCTGCAAGCACCAAATCCAAGCTCATCCATTTTTGCATACATCGATTTAGCTCTTGTCTTGGCCTCTACCTGACCTTGAGGAAGCTTCGCAAAATGCGAAACTTTAGCCGCTAGAAATAACATAGCAGAGGAATTCTTGCAAGTTGCTGCGCAGGCTCCACAGCCAATGCAAGTTGCAGCATCCATGGCCTCTTCTGCATCCAGTTGAGAGATTAGTATCGTGTTCCCATCAGGTGCTCCTCCTGTATTAACAGATATGAAGCCACCTGCTTGTTGAATCTTTTCAAAGGCTGATCGATCGACCATCACATCTTTAATCACGGGGAAAGCTCCCACGCGCCAAGGCTCAACGGTGATGGTCTGTCCTTCATGGAACTTACGCATATGGAGTTGACAAGTGGTAACTTGTGAGTCAGGACCATGTGCATGACCATTGATATAAAGTGAGCAGCTCCCACAGATTCCTTCTCTACAATCGTGATCAAAGGCGACTGGATCTTTGCCTTCTCGAATCAATTGGTCGTTTAAAATATCCATCATCTCCAGAAAGGAGTTTCCTTGAGAGATATTTTCAATCGTATATGTTTCAAACTTCCCTTTTGATTTTGGGTTGTTTTGCCTCCACACTTTTACATGTATTTTAGAGAGAATTTTATCAGCCATATTCGCGTATTTTTTGATACTATGTAAGAGACCTAATTATTTATAACTTCTTTGAGTGAGATGAATCGTTTCAAAGTGAAGCTCATCTTTATGCAGTGTAGGTTCCTGATCCACCCCGTTGAACTCCCATGCTGCTGCGTAAGCAAAGTTTTCATCGTCACGTTTTGCCTCACCTTCCTCGGTGGAGGATTCTTCTCTAAAATGTCCACCGCATGATTCTTCGCGGCTTAATGCATCTCTTGCTAGAAGCTCTCCTAACTCGATAAAGTCGGCTACTCTGCTTGCTTTCTCAAGTTCTGGATTTACATTTTTTAATTCTCCAGGGACCAATAGATCGGTGTAAAACTCAGCACGCAAAGCTTGAATCTCTTTGATTGCTAAATTTAAACCTTCTGCATTTCTAGTCATTCCCACTTGATCCCACATGATCAGACCTAGTTTTTTATGAAAATAATCGGCAGGAGTCTTACCCTTGATATTGAATAATTGCTCTAGACGAGCTTTAACTCCTTTTTCAGCAACTTCAAATTCTTCACTATTTGTATCAATCTTTGGCACCATAATCTCACCTGCAAGGTAGTCTCCAATGGTATATGGTAATACAAAGTAACCATCTGCTAGTCCTTGCATCAGCGCAGATGCCCCAAGTCTGTTAGCCCCATGATCAGAGAAGTTGGCCTCTCCAATCGCGTAAAGACCAGGAATAGTCGTCATAAGGTTGTAATCGACCCAAGTGCCTCCCATGGTATAGTGAATCGCTGGGTAGATCTGCATAGGCTCTTTATAAGGATCAACATCGGTAATCTTTTCATACATCTGGAATAAATTACCGTATCTTTTCTCAATCGTTTCTTGACCTAAACGCTCAATGGCATATTTAAAATCAAGGTAAACAGCTTTACCTTCGGAATTAACGCCAAATCCTGCATCACAAACCTCTTTGGAGGCACGTGAAGCCACGTCACGAGGCACAAGGTTCCCGTAAGAAGGGTATCTTCTTTCTAAATAAAAATCACGATCTTCATCTGAAATATCATTTGGCCCAATCAATCCAGCTCTTAACTTTTCAGCATCTTCTAATTTTTTTGGCGCCCAGACTCTTCCGTCATTTCGAAGTGATTCAGACATCAAGGTTAATTTGGATTGCTGTGATCCATGAACAGGAATACAAGTCGGATGAATCTGAACATAACAGGGATTTGCGAAGAAAGCCCCTTTTTTATAGCATACCCATGAGGCAGAGGCATTAGAACCCATTGCATTGGTTGATAGGAAGAATACATTGCTGTAACCTCCTGATGCGATCACCACGGCATGTGCTCCAAACCGTTTGAGTTCGCCAGTGACCAAATCGCGAGCAATAATTCCGCGTGCCTTGCCATCGATTTTCACTAAATCAATCATCTCATGACGGGGATACATCTTCACTCCTCCAGCTGCAATCTGCCTATTTAAGGCTGAATAAGCACCTAAGAGTAGCTGCTGTCCGGTCTGTCCACGCGCATAAAATGTGCGACTAACCAAAACCCCACCAAAAGATCTGTTCGAAAGCAATCCTCCATATTCGCGGGCAAATGGAACTCCTTGCGCAACACACTGATCAATGATGTTTGGGGAAACTTCCGCAAGTCGGTGCACATTGGCTTCGCGAGAACGGTAATCACCACCTTTTATCGTATCATAAAACAGTCGATAGACCGAATCATTGTCATTCTGATAATTTTTTGCTGCATTAATACCCCCTTGAGCCGCAATAGAATGAGCTCTTCGCGGACTTTCTTGGTAGCAAAATGATTTGACATTGTACCCAAGCTCAGACAATGAAGCCGCAGCTGATGCTCCTGCAAGTCCGGTTCCAATAACAATTACCTCCAGTTTGCGTTTATTCGCAGGACTCACCACTTTAATGGCCGCTTTATGGTTAGACCACTTTTCTGCTATCGCCCCTTCAGGTACCTTTGAATTTAAGATGCTCATAACGATGGATCTTTTTATTTCAATTAAAATTTAAGAAGAAAGTAAATTGGAATCGCAGCAAAGCCAATGGCGAAGATGATTCCAATAATATTGGCTAAGCATTTTAAACGCTTCATCCAATTGATATTGTTTAACCCGATGGTTTGAAAGGCACTCCAGAAACCATGTGAGATATGTAAGCCAACTAACAAACCAGCAATCACATAGATAAGATCGTAAATTGGATAATTGATAAAAAGATTCGAAACTAAGTTATAGGTATTGAGCATCTCAACATTAGATCCAGCAGGATAATCGAGCAGCGGATCACCAGTGATCTTAAGCTTAACCCAGAAATTAAAGATGTGAAGCACTAAAAAAGCGAGGATCATGGATCCAAGAATAAACATGTTCTTAGATGGTGCCCACCAAGAAAGAAGTTGATCACCAGATTCGTATTTTTGAGGTCTGGCTTTCATATTATTGTAAGTCAATACCGCTGCCCAGATAATATGTATGATGAAACCTAGTGCAAGTAGAGGTTCCATAATCCGTATCATTGGATTGGTCTCCATAAAATGGGCCGCTTGATTAAACAGATTCCCTGAATCATCAAAAATTAGAAAGAGATTTAGTGTTAGATGAAGCGAAAGAAACAAGATTAGAAATAGCCCTGTTACGCTCATAAATACTTTCCGGCCAATAGAGGCACTCAGAAAACTGCTCATAAGTGATTGATTTTAATATTGATATGTTGAGACGATGATATTCAAGGTAAAAAATTCTTTTGCTGTTAAACCCTACTAAAATAAATAGGACCTAAGTCCTACTAAATTCAGAAGTTAAACGCCTTGCAAAAATAGTTTTTTAAAACTATTTAGAGAAAAATTCGGTTAAAATTATTCGTCAAATTAAGCTCAAATGCGAATCTTAATTTGCCTAATGGGATTCCATTTAGTTTTCGACTTCTAGAAACTCGTTTAGCCCTTCAAAAACCTTGTTCTCTTCTTCGAAAAATCCTAAATGTCCAGATTCTTTTAGCCATAGAATTTTTGCTTTTGGAATTGTCAAGGCATCTTTAAGCTGATCTACTGAGTCGTATACCATATCCTGTTCTCCTATCATTATGAAGATTGGGAAAGGTGATGTTTGCAGAAAATTGAGGTAGTTAGATCGAGTATTCATGGCGATAATAGATTGCAAAGCCCCAAGCTGACTCACCTGACTTGCCGATTGATGAAGTGCATGAACGACATTCGGAAATCGATCGCTGTTCTCGGGTGCAAAATTTGAAGAAATGGTCGCTTGAAGCAAGAGCTCTTTTTTACCTTTCTCAATAAGCATAGCCTCTCTGTTTCGAAGTTTGATGCTCGGCTCATCTGCCTGCTGGACTGGGGAGTGCATTAGTATTAATTTTTCAATCAGATCAGGAAATTTTGCTGCAAATGCCATGGCTGCATATCCGCCCATCGAATGCCCAAGAACGATTATTTTTTGGTGTATATTTAGTTTGAGGATAAGCTCATGCAGAATAGGGGAGAATGTATCGAAATGATAATTGGTGGGCGGCATACTTGATAATCCATGGCCTGGCAGGTCGATTCGAATAATCCGATGCGTTACTTTTAGAAAGCTTGCAAGGCTATCAAATAGTCTCTGATTGCCCCAATAACTATGAAGCATTAGAATTGGCGTTCCGGTCCCTTCTGATTTAACAAATAGGGTGAATTCGTTTATTTCAATTCGTTCTTCCATGATGAAGTAATCGTAGCGTTGGACGGCTAAAAGTAATGCTGTTTTTAATTTATGCAAAATAATCCCATGGGGAGAAACCATTTGCTATGTTTTCTGTTTCTTTGTAAAGTGAAATTTTAGAATCAGCATTCATGAAAAAATATCTTGTTAGCACGCTTATTGTTCTTACTCTAGTTTCGTTTTCTGCCTTTGGACAAGGGCTACTGAAAGGTCGGGTATTTAATTTAAAGAATAATGAAGCGATCCCTTTTGCTACGGTCGGTATCTCAGAAACCACCAAAGGGACCACAACCGATGAGCAGGGAAATTTTATAATTGACAATTTAGATCCTGGCTTTTACAAGTTAAAGATCTCTGCTGTAGGTTATAAAACGTATATCTCTGAATCGTTTAGAATCACCAAAGCTACTGGTGCCACTATATCGGCTCCCTTGGAGGAAGACAATGTAAAACTTGATGAGGTTGTTATTCGACCCTCTTATTTTCGGAAAAAGGAGGAGAGTCCGGTCTCACTTCGCACCATTGGTATCGAAGAGATAGAGAAGAGCCCTGGAAGCAACCGCGATATATCAAAGGTTATACAGTCATTCCCCGGCGTGGCCTCATCGTCTGCTTTTCGTAATGATATTATTGTTCGCGGAGGAGGCCCAAGCGAAAACAAGTTCTACCTCGATGGTGTTGAGATACCTAATGTGAATCACTTTGCCACTCAAGGTGCTTCTGGCGGTCCAGTAGGAATTATAAATGTTGACTTCCTTCGGGAGGTAAACTTTTATTCTGGGGCATTCCCTGCCTCTCGCGGAAATGCTATGAGCTCCGTCTTGGAGTTTAACCAGCGTGAGGCGAATGAGAAACTCAAGTTTAGAGGAACTCTTGGAGCCTCCGATCTTGCCCTGGCCTTTGAAGGTCCTCTAGCCAAAAACAGCACGTTTATGGTTTCTGTCCGTCGATCGTATTTGCAATTCTTATTTCAAGCGATTGGATTGCCATTTCTTCCAACTTACAATGATTTTCAGTTTAAAATAAAGACGAAGTTAAACGCTAAAACAGAGCTTTCATTTATTGGTTTAGGAGCTTTAGATCAATCGAAACTAAATCTTAAGGCCAACAAAACGGAACAGCAACGCTATATTCTGGGTTATTTGCCAGAGAACGATCAGTGGAACTATACCCTTGGAGCAGTGTTGAAACATTTTACCGATAAGGGCAACGACACCTATGTTTTAAGTCAGAACAAGTTAAATAACTCGGCCACAAAATATCAAGACAATATTGTGCAGCCTTCGATGTTGAATTTAGATTACAGCTCCTATGAATTAGAAACTAAGTTTCGGTATGAACATACCTACCGCTCCTCGTCAGATTACAAAATTAATTATGGACTTGATCTGCAGCATGCCTCCTATTACAATCACACCTATCGAAAATCGTTTGATTTAAATATGCCTTATTCGATTTCGTATCAGTCAAATTTAGCATTTGATAAATATGCGGCATTTGGTCAGGTTAGCCATGCGTATCTCAATCGTTTGCTTAATCTATCTCTGGGCTTGCGTGCTGATGGAGCGAACTATTCAAGCGCGATGTCAAATCCATTTAAAAATATATCCCCTCGCCTATCTGGCAGTCTGCGTTTAACCCCAGGAACGTCGCTTAACTTCAATGTTGGTCAGTTTGCTCAGCTTCCTTCTTATACGACTTTAGGTTATCGCGATGTTAGAGGATCACTTGTAAACCAAGTAAATGGCTTGGCTTATATTCATGTCAATCATTATGTAGCAGGAGTTGAATTTAGGCCATCAGATAATTCGCAAGTCACTGTTGAAGGATTTTATAAGCGCTATTCGAAATATCCATTCTCCGTGAAGGATTCAGTCTCTTTGGCGAGTAAGGGCGCCGACTACGGGGTCTATGGCGATGAGGCAGTTACCAACAATAGCCAGGGAAGGGCTTATGGGTTTGAAGTGCTAGGTCGACTTAAACGATACAAACAGTTAAATGCGATTGTGACCTATACCTTTGTAAGAAGTGAGTTCACCGATAAAAATGGAGAATTTCTCCCTTCATCGTGGGATAATCGACATTTATTGACCATTACAGCCACCCGTAACCTAAAGAAAAACTGGGATCTTGGTTTTAAATGGCGCTATCTAGGAGGAGCACCCTATACTCCTTGGGATTTAAACCGTTCGGCGATTAAAAAAGCTTGGGATGCTCAAGGTGCGGGCTATTTAGACTATAGTCGATTTAATAAGTCTAGATTAAATGCCTTTCACCAGCTCGACATAAGAGTTGATAAGTCTTGGTATTATAATAAGTGGTCTTTAATGCTTTATTTTGATATCCAGAATGCCTATAATTTCAAATCCGATCAGCCTGATTATTTGATAAGGGTAGAAGATGCAAGTGGTAATCCTATGACAGACCCAAATAATTCATCAAAATATCTTCTAAAGACGATCAAAAGTAATGGAGGAACCGTATTGCCAACAATTGGCGTCATGATAGAATTTTAACACCTAACGAATAACCTAACCTATAACCTAATTAAAAAATGAGTCACCTAAGAAAAATCAGTTTAAGCCTTATACTAGCGTTTAGTCTTGTCAACCTATCAGGTGCGACATTAAGTAAATCCATGCCGAGTAACGAAGCATCAAGAGACACCTCGATGGTGAAGCGTCTTGAGTGGTTTCAGGATATGAAGTTTGGACTCTTTGTCCATTTTGGAATGTATTCACAATGGGGTTGTGTCGAATCATGGCCAGTGGTTGAAGATGATAAATGGGCAAGAACCGATGATGTAAAGGCTTGGACAGATCGCAATAAGGATTTTAGCTTGTTTAAGCGTGACTATTGGCAACTAAATAAAACCTTTAATCCCACCAAGTTTGATCCTGATAAATGGGCGGATGCCGCGAAGTATGCTGGAATGAAATATTTTGTGTTCACCACGAAGCATCATGATGGCTTTTGTATGTACGATACCCATCAGACAGATTTTAAGGTTACCGATCCCTCCTGCCCATTTCATGCCAATAAACGAAAAGATATTGCGAAAGAGGCGTTTGCGGCCTTTCGTAAAAAAGGTTTTGGCATTGGGGCCTACTATTCCAAGGCCGACTGGCACAGTCCATATTATTGGTTGCCTGATAGTTTGGGTCATGGGCGTCGGGCAAATTACAATACATTAAAGCAGCCTGTTCCATGGGCAAAGTTTCAAAGCTTCGTTTACAAGCAAGTGGAAGAATTGACAACGGGCTATGGCGCAATTGATATCTTATGGCTCGATGCGGCTTGGACGCGCGCGCCTCATGAGGATTTGCACATGGATGATATCGCTGCAATGGCGCGAAAAAATCAGCCTGGGTTAATTATGGTGGACCGCAATGTTCGTGGAAAGAATGAAAATTATCGTACCCCGGAGCAAGAAGTGCCCGCTAAGCCATTAGAGTTTGTTTGGGAGACTTGCATGACCATGGGTGATCAATGGTCATTTAAGCCGGAGGATAAATACAAGTCAACTTTTCAGTTGGTTCAGCTACTGGTTGATATTGTAGCAAAAGGTGGTAACTTCTTACTTAATATTGGTCCAGATAGTCATGGTGAGCTTCCTGCTGGAGCCTTGTCTAGGTTGCATGAGATGGGTGATTGGATGTCCGTAAATCAGGATGGCATTTATGGTACGAGACCAATCGCACCTTATAAGGAAGGGAACATTGCTTTTACTTCGAAGCAGAATTTCGTTTATGCTTATTATTTAGCGGCGAAGGAAGAGACTAAATTACCAGCAGAGATACGGATTAAATCACTTCATCCAATGGCAGGAACCAAAGTGTACATGCTTGGGTATAAAAAGCCGCTAGATTGGACGTTGAAAAACAATGAGATCGTTATTCAGGTTCCTGCTGATCTTCAAAAGTTACCTCCATGCAAAATTGCGTGGTGTGTGAAATTTCAACAGGTTCAATAGGGAGCGTTTGTTTAAATAAAAAAGTATTTTAGAATAGAGGTGATCTAATCTATTTTGGTATTTACCATCCAATACGAGAAGGTGTTGAGGTAGTCCCAGAATGATTTAATCACCTCTTCTGGTAGGTCTAATTTAGATAAAACCTCGATATAGCACTCTAGCCAAACTTTTCGAGCATGTTCATCAATGGTAAATGGGGAATGACGGGCGGCTAACATTGGTCTTCCACGATTTTCGTTGTAGTAGGTATGTCCCCCGCAGATCTGAATAAAAAAGTCAGAAGAGCGTTGCTTGGCTTTTTCTAGTGCCTCGTCGATACGAGGGAAGAGATGCTTTACTTCGCTCTGGCTCAATAGGTCGTAATGATCACTGACGAGTTTTCTGATACCCTCTTCGTGAAGCAGGGCCAGAAAATCTTGAGTAGGGATTGTCACCGGAGGCCGTTGTCCAAATTCGTAGTGATTGATAGTAAAGTCCATAATGTTTGGAGATGCTTAGATCTCCATTGTCATTCGTTCAGAGGCGATCATATAATATCGGGCAAATTTCTCGTCGTTCATATAATCATGAAGTTGAGTCTGCCATTTTTTAGCGCGCTCTGATAGTTGTACAATCTTTGTGTTGTTGGCAACATTCTCTGGATCCACTTTTTGCGTTTTTATGACTTCAATAAATTCGTCCATCCATTTTTCATAATGGGTCATAAAAGCTTTCTGATCCGGAGTAATGTTCATATCCTCTATCGATTCTTTAATATTCGCAGAGATCAGTGAGTTCGCCGTTAAAGTTGCACCAAGCGTAAACCCTAGTTTGCGTAAGAAACCTCTTCTTTTATCTTCGTAACCGTCCATAATTGTGATGATGTTTATTTAATGATAACAATTAGCTCAATTTTTTGTTTGCGTTTAAATCCGCTACTTTTTTGCGAATTACTGATATGCGCTCTTCTCGTTTTTCTGACCATGTTCGGTCTTCTTTTTCAAGAAACTCGAGTAAAACTAACGATTTTTCATAGCATTTACTAGCTCTTTCTGGTTTTATTTGGGCGTCACAAAGCTCGCCTTCCGCAAAAAATAGTTCAGCTAAAACACTTAAGTGGCCATGCTGATAGTGGTGTTCTTTGATAAGACCTGTTGTGAGCTTTTCATTCGATAAAGAGTGAAAAAATGCAGCATCTTTTCTCAAGAAATCCATGTATCCTCTTTCCAGAATTTTTTCGGCTTGCTCCAGATCCCCTTTTTTTAGTAGTCCTAGAATCATTGCAATTAATTCGCCAATCATCTCTACCATCCGAAGGATATAATCTTTCTGAAACATCTGATAACTCCGTTCAATTCGGATTCAAAATTACTACAATTCTGCCAAAGGAAAGCGCTGATGATCGATATTTCTTTTGATCGATCTTAGATTGACTATTTTTTAACCTAATTATCTTATTTACAATCTTATTTCGCTCTAATTTTAAATAATTGAACCATTAAGGATCAAGAAAAAGTAGCTCGTATACCTGTATAGAAAAAAAAACGCTCCTCTTTTTAGGGAGGAGCATTTAATATTTGAATGTGGTCTATTATTTACCTCCAGAGTAGCCTGGGTTTTGTTTAATTGATCCACCGCTATTGTCGATTTCTGTTTGGAGAATTGGCATTACTCGGTGTACAGCTGGAACAAAGGTACGCTTTGGCTTGTAGTTGCCTTCAGCTGGAGCTGCATTGTAAATCCAAGCATTCACTTTTATAAATTGATTTTTAATTTTGGAATTCCGTATATTTAATGATTATGAAATCAGTTAACATAGCTTCGTCTTGCAAGGATATATAAACTGATTATAACATAATGTAAATTTTTACATGTCATCTGAAAATTACACCATCCAGGATCAGAATGCCCTTTACTTCCTGACTTTTACCATTACTGAATGGGTGGATATTTTTACCAGAAGCTGTTATAAAGTTATTATCGTTGATTCATTAAATTATTGCATTGAAAATAAGGGCATGGTTGTTTATGCGTGGTGTCTCATGTCAAACCATTTACACCTGGTAGCTAAGGCTAATGACGGTTTTCGGATGAGCGATATAATTAGGGATTTTAAAAAGTTTACAGCGAAAAAAGTAATTTTATCTATTAATCAAGAAAATGAAAGTAGAAAAGATTGGCTTCTTTACCGTTTCTCTTATGCCGGTAAGTTTGATAATCGGATTAAAAACTATAAGGTATGGCAAGAAACGAGTCATCCTATACTTTTAGACACAAATTATTTGATAGAACAGAAGATCAACTATATCCATCAAAATCCCGTAAGAGCATTGATTGTGCAAAATCCAGAAGATTATGTTTTTAGCTCTGCTTCTGATTATGCTGGGACAAAAGGAATTGTATTAGTTGACTGCGAAATCTGAATTTATCCCACTCGTTTGCAACGAGGGGGATAAACATCGCAACTCAAGACCATTAACTACTTATTCCTCTCATTTCAAATGAGTGTATAATATTTTTTTCTAACGATAGCTCCCCCTCGTTTGCAACGAGGGGTAAGTGGTTTGTCGTTTCAAACGATGTTAACTTCTAAATAAAAATCACCTAATTTAGGATTAAAAGGAGTTGCAAACTCAACACCATTCACCCCTCGTTGCAAACGAGGGGTATAGGAGAGTTTTTGCCAATTGGTCAAATTTCTGTGCGAAAACAGTGATAAAAGTGAAGAGAACCACAATTGCTAAAACGAGTTTTTTCATTACCATAGTTTTTTTTAAGATTGGGAATTAGATCAAGTCTATGCATAGTAGTTGGAATTCAGGTATATTTTATTGAAAACTTCAACCTCAGAAAAAAAGCGCTCCCCCTCAGTCAGTTTGCCTGGGAAGAGCGCAATTTACTTTTTAAAATTTATTTATTTTGGGTTTGTCAACGATTTCTGATTACCAACCTGCATTTTGCTTGTAGGCGCCGTTGCTAAGGGCGATTTCTTGCGGGTTAATTGGCCATACAAGATTTTTAGGCGCTGTAAAATGGCGGGCCGGCCAAACTTCCTGAATCGTGTATGGTGAACTAGGATTGGTTTTATCGGCATGAATCCGACCATGCAATGGTTGATTGATTTTGTCATAGTCTCCCCAACGTTTCAGGTCCATATAACGGTCGCTCCATTCAATTGCAAGTTCAACACGGCGTTCATGTTTTAGATCAGCCATTGTTGGCGCTGCGATAGAAGGCAATCCAGCACGGTTTCTTACCAGATTTAGCGGAGCTGCTGCGGCAGCATTCTGATTCATCTGAATTAAAGCTTCGGCCTTTAAAAGAAGTATCTCGGCATAGCGCATAAGCGGGAAATTCAGGTAGGTAAACGGATAATTTCCATCATGACCGATAAACATATCGGAACCTGCAGTTCCAGTTCCGTAACTGTAAGGTTCCATAAATTTATTTTGCTGAAATCCTGTTGGACTATTCGTTGACCAATACTGCCTGGCGACACCGAAATAGGTGAATGTATCCCCAAATTTCAGGATAGTTGCTTCTCTGCGCGGATCTCCCGGCTCATATTCTTCATACAGCTCTTCAGTCGGTTGGCAATATCCCCAACCATTGAATTGTCCCCAACCCTGGTTTTCGAGACTAATTCCTGGAAATTCAGAACCTCCATTTGGTCCGGCGTTCACTGCCCAGATATATTCTGAAGACCAATTGTTCGGAATAGTGAATACCGACTTGTAGTCTGGAAGGAGTGAACGACCTCCAACATTGGTGATTGAATCGCACAATGCAGGTATTAGGGCCCATTTGGTATTGTCATACTGTGCCCAGTAAGTATAGGTTTTTGCCATATAGGCCCAGGCTGCAGCTTTATGTGCGCGACCGTAATCGGACGGACTGTATGACTGGAAGATAGGTAGCAGATTTGCAGCTTTTTGTAAGTCTGATATAATTTGTTTGTAGTTATCAATCACAGAAGGAAGCTGTGGAGGGACTCTTTTCTGATACAGCGGATTTTCAGGTCCATCGAATGGGACGCCCTGATCTTTACTTCCCCAAATGTAAGCCAACCAGAAATGGTCAAATCCACGCATAAAATAGGCTTCACCTTTAGCCCGATTTTTCAGGTCAGATGAAACAGTGGCCTGATCAATACCCGCGATAACCCAGTTGGCACTTGCCATCGCTGAGTAAAGAAATTGCCATGGTGTAGAGCTGTAATAACCGCTTCCGTTTCCTTGAGGCTGTAGATTCTTTAAAGCTACTGCTTCGCCATCATCATTACGACCTACAACCACATCGTCTGAAACAGATCCTTGCATAAAGAAAATATTCTGTCCAAAAGTCTGCTCACTACTCATGTTTGCATACATGGCATTAGTCGCCCTGTTGATATCATCCGGAGTATGCCAAAAGAAGGCAGTAGTTGGATTTCCCAAAGGTTTTACGTCAACAAAGTTCTTTGAACAGGACGTAACCAGGATTAGGGAGAGTAAGATGAAATATATCTTTTTCATTTCTTAGTATATTATAAATTAAAAACTAACTTTTGCCCCAAGTGAAAGGGTTCTGGAAACGGGATATGTCCCGGCATCAAGTCCATGATTACTAACTTCAGGGTCCATGCCAGAGTACTTTGTGAAAGTTAAGAGATTTTCACCACTTACGTAAAGTCTTATTTGGCTACCCAGTATTTTTTTGTCCAGGGTATATCCAATCTGAAGATTTTTCAAACGTAGATAATCGCCGGATTCAAGATAGTAATCTGAGTTTGTTGTGAAGTTCTGATTCGTATCATTAACTGTCAGACGTGGAATTGTTGAATTGACATTGGTAGGAGACCATGCGTCAAGTATTTTATTCCAATGGTTGTATCCTGGTGTAGCTGCATTAAGCGTAGTTTCTTTCCATGCGTTAAATATTTTAACACCGCCTACTCCTTGAAAGAAAGCGTTGACATCCCAATTTTTCCATCTTGCGCCCAAAGAAAAACCGTAGGTAAGAGTAGGATTGTAAGAACCCATGTACTGTCTGTCATTAGCGTCAATAACCCCATCACCATTTTTATCAACAAACTTCAAGTCGCCTGCTACAGCATTGGGTTGGATACGGTTTCCATTTTTATCCACATAAGCAGCGGCTTCCTGGTTCGATTTAAATATTCCGTCTGTTTTGATCAACCAGTAAGAATAGTATGGTGTTCCGACTGCCGATCTGAATGGTATTAAGACACCGGTCCTGTAGTTATCTCCGAAATTATAAGTAACGGTTGGATCAGAGCTTATAAAGGCGACTCTGTTTTTTAAAGTTGCAAAGTTTCCACCTAAATCAATCTCGACCTCACCAATTTTTTGTGTCCATTTTGCAGAAAACTCAAATCCCTCGTTATTGATAGTACCCTGATTGATAAGCGGTGCCCCAACACCTGTAGACTGAGTCCAACCCGTATCCTGTGGTTTGATCAGGTTAAAGGTGCTTTTCCAGAAATAATCCAGTGTGACATTTAGTCTTTTTTTGAATAAAGTTATGTCTGCACCTACGTCAGTTTGTCTGGAAGTTTCCCAGCTAAGATTTGGATTATAGGCGTTACCAATATAGGCAGTAGAACCCAAAGGTCCATTTATACCAACCTGATTAGCGCCTCCCTGAGATAATACCGGATAACCGTAACCTAAACCGATCGAACTAAGGTTCCCGATTTCTCCCCAGCTTGCACGAACTTTCAGAAGATTAATCAGAGATGATTTAAACCAGGGCTCGGAGGAAATTTTCCAGGCACCTGTTACTCCGGGGAATAATTTTGAACGATTGCCGGGAGCTAATCTTCCTGCTATATCATTACGGTAACTTCCGGTCACAAAATAGCGGTCAGCATAACTGTAGGCAATACGGCCAATATAAGATACGTTCTTGTCCTCCCATTTATAATCTCCAGGGTGTGATTGGTCGAATATTGTTGCCTGGCCGAAAAATTGTGCCCATATTGCTTCAGAAGAGAAGCCCAAAGCACTCGCTGACATTCCCATACCTAGGTCATCTCTCGCCGTGGTTGAGATCATTGCGCTAATATTATGTCTGTCAAAAGTCCGGGTGTAATTAAGTGTATTTTCCAATAACCAGTTACGATTATAGCCTGCATTTTCGGAAAGACTATTTTGATCATATGGTTTCCCTGGTTCAGGTCGCCTTGGCGAAAAGAATTTGTTATAATTAGTTCCAAGACGGTATGAGAATCTTGAAGTGAATTCTAGTCCTTTTACAATATTGGAAATACCCATTTCTGAGGTAGCCATGATGTCGCTGTTTCTCGAAAAGCCTTGATTTCTTAAAAGTGATGCTACCGGATTTACAATATCACCATAGGCTCCGAGATAAATGGAGCTGGGATCACCAGTACCGCCGAATGTTCCGTCAGGATTATAAATAGTAGCATTACGCGGCATATAGATGGCCGAGATAATTGTACCATCGTAACCATTATTGGTTGAGGTTCCGCGACCTTCACTATTGTTCCAGAAGATAGATTCTTTGAACTTCAGATATTTATTGACGGTATAAATAGCATTATACCGTGCAGATACATTTTTGTTGTATGTGTTCAAAAGCGTTCCTTCTTCATCTTCAGTGCGAACCTGGAATAATGAAGAAAGTTTATCAGTACCCCCCGATAACGTAACAGTATGTCTTTGAACAGTTGCTGTACGGAAGATCGATTTAATCCAGTCTGTCCGTGTGATCTGGCCTGATGGGTTCTGAGCAGGATCCCATGCCGCGAGTCCTTGTTGCCCTGCATTTGCCCATGCCTGATTGGATACTTGTCCCTGCTGAGCAGCTGTTAATGATTCCGGTACTCTCCAGGCATTCTTGACTCCGTAAAATCCACTATAGTCAATTGATGTTTTACCAGCTTTAGCCTGACGGGTAGTAATAAGAATAACTCCGGCAGATCCGGCACTTGCACCATAAATTGCAGCTGACGCAGCATCCTTAAGTACGGTTATAGATTCTACATCCTGAGGATTAAAAGGGGCACCTGGAACTCCGTCTACAACGTAAAGAACTGCTTCAGTGGCTGATCCGGTGCCGCGGATTGTCACTGACGGCCCAGCGGTTGGATCTCCACCATTATTCGTAATAGTTACACCTGGTATCCGACCCTGAATCATTGATTCCAGGTTAAAGGTGGGTGACTCCTTCAGCTGATCCATATTCTGGATAACAGAAACAGATGCCGAAAGGTCTTCCTTTTTGGTCGTACCATAACCAATTACAACAACATCATCAAGTTTCTTAATGTCTTCTGCAAGAACGACATTCACAACTTTTTGATTGGCTGCTTGCTGAACCGTGTTGTACCCAACAAATGAAAATAGTAAAGACGCTTTAGTATCTGGGACATCAAGGCTGTAATTACCTTCCATGTCAGTTACGGTTCCAGTTGTTGTCCCTTTTACAACGACAGTTACTCCTGGGACTGCTCCTCCTTTTACGTCGGTTACCTTTCCGGTTACTTTCACCGGCGCAGCATTAGCCGGGTTGCCTGAAGTATTCTGGCCTGCAAAAGCTCTTGCAGATACTCCGGGCGAGAACACAACTGCTCCTACAATAAGTAGTAGCATTGTCTGCTTTTTAAAAATTGATTTCCATTTCATGTTAATTAAATTCTAGTGATTAATAAATAGTTAATTGTGATTTTGATTTATATTGATTTAGTGTTTATTTTATTTCTTAAGATGTTATTGAATAAGCTTGCTGTTTACAATATTTCACTGAGTTTTACCGCGCGTTTTTCCAAGTACGATTTTTTCGCTGCTAATGCAATTGCAACTGATTGAAGTCCATCAATTCCAGAAACTGGCAAGGATAAATCATTCACTACCGAATCACAAAAGATTTTCATCTCCATGGCGTAAGCCTCGAGATAACGCTCCATAAAAAAGTTTAGTGGTAACGATCCATGAACGCCATCTGCACCAAAGAAGCGATGATTTTCGGGGTAGTTATTATCGGCATTAGCCATTCCCTTTGATCCGAAAATCTCAACCCGTTGGTCATATCCATAGACAGCCTTCCGACTATTGTCAATAACCCCAAGAGCACCATTGGCAAAAGTTAGCGTGATAATGGCGGTATCAACATCACCTGCTTTACCGATCTCCGGATCAACTAAAACAGCTGCATTTGTATAGACTTCGGTTACTTCACTTCCCACAATATAACGGGCCATATCGAAATCATGAATGGTCATATCCATAAACATACCCCCAGAGACTGCACTGTATTCTGCTGGTGGCGGTGCAGGATCCCGGGAGGTTATTTTAAGAATATGAGGGACGCCAATCTTGCCTGCTTCTACCAATTGTTTGATCTTTAGGAAATTTGGATCAAAACGTCGATTAAAGCCGACCATCAACTTCACTCCAGCTTTTGCAACTGCCTCTAAGGCCCCTTGAATAACTTCTAGCGACAGATCAATAGGCTTCTCACAAAAGATATGCTTCCCTGCCTTGGCTATTTCGACGATGTATTGAGCATGAGTATCTGTTGGAGAACAGATCACCACGGCCTCTACCTCAGGATGATTAATCACCTCTTGATAGTCTGCAAATACTGTTGAGATGCCAAATGTTGCAGCAACTTCTTGAGCCGCTTTTAAATCAATGTCGGCTACCGCGACTACTTCAGCCTGCGCTACACTTTGGACTAGTGTCGCAATATGGACTTTGCCTATCCTGCCGGTTCCGATGACTCCAAGTTTTAATTTCTTCATGCGTACTATTAATTTTTTGTCACTATGGATAGTTAGAATCCAAGTGAATGAATAAAATCTCTATTTTGTTTTGCACATGCTTTGGGATTTCCCATGCCTGGAAGTACGTCTTGCTCAACTACGATCCATCCTGAATAATTTTGTTTTGATAACTCTTCAACGATTGCCGGGAAATCAACTCCACCTTTACCTAATTCGCAGAACACCCCGTGGCCGACAGATTGGAAATAATCCCATCCTTCGGCTTTTGATTGTGCGGCAATTTGAGGGTGGCAATCTTTAAAATGGATATGCCAGATTCGACTTTTATGTTTCTTTAAGGCCTCTAAGGGATCACCGCCTCCGAAGAGATAATGCCCCATATCGAGCACCAGTCCAACTAATTCAGGATCTGTAAGTGCTAAAAGCTGATCAACCTCTTGCGCTGTTTCTACATATCCAGCGCAATGATGATGAAAAACGGTCCTTAGTCCAGTTTTCTCTTTCACTTCGCGCGCAACTAGGTTTGCTCCGGCTGCAAAGGTCTGCCATTCTAACTCCGATAAACCAAGATCAGGTGTAACTCTTCCAGCATTTAAGGTTCGTTCTTTTACACTCCCATTATCGTCGGCAAGGACAATAAAGGCATTCGTATAACCGGCATCAACCATCAGTTTAGCAGTCTTAATGGCTAACTCAGCCCCTGCTTCATGCTTCGCTGAGTCTTTAAGAAAAACGGGCACAAAGGCGCCTACCATATCCAGCTTCCGCTGATTAAGTGCTTGATTTAATTCTTTTGGTATTGAAGGCATAAATCCCCAATCTCCTAGTTCGCTACCTTCATAACCAGTCTCTTGGATCTCATTTAGAACTTGCTCATATCCGGCCGCTTGACCTGAGAGATCAAATTCTAATACTCCCCAAGAGCATGGTGCATTTGCAATTTTTATCATTTTATATAATTAGGCTAATCGATTTAGTTATTTAGAATTTTCGAGACCATTCATCATTCCATCGCTCAATCACCACTTTTGTTTGAGTATAAAACTCAACAGCATGTGATGATTGACCATGTAAATCACCGAAGAAGCTCTCTTTCCATCCACTGAATGGGAAGAAGGCCATTGGTGCAGCCACCCCTATATTGACTCCAATATTTCCAGCCAAGGTGTTATGCCTAAACTTGCGAGCAGCAGCGCCACTTCGAGTGAAGATGCAAGCAGAATTTCCGTAACGGTTTCTGTTAATGAGCGCAATCGCCTCCTCAAGAGTTTTCACATGGATCATGCTGAGCACAGGTCCGAAGATCTCCGTTTTATAGACTTCACTATGTTCTCCTACATTGCCAAGTATGGTTGGACCGATGAAATTCCCATTTTCATGTCCTGATACTTTTATGCCTCTTCCATCAAGCAAAAGATCAGCTCCCTGATCGATCCCTAGCTGAATTAGCTTCTCAATGCGGATTTTACTCTCAGCGCTAATTACCGGACCCATATCGGCCGAAGCGTCCATTCCGTCACCTGTTTTCTTTGATTTTGCGAGGGTAATAATTTTGTCAGTTAGCTTTTGGGCACCTTCGCCTACGGTAATCACAACTGAAGCGGCAAGACAGCGTTGTCCGGCGCATCCAAATGCGCTATCTACAATGATCTTTACAGTGGTCTCTTCATCTGCATCTGGCATAACCACCACTGCATTTTTTGCTCCGCCTTGTGCTTGAACTCTTTTCCCATTTAGCGTTCCTGTTTGATAAACATGCTTCGCAACAGGCGTTGATCCTACAAAGCTAATGGCAGGAATAAACGGATGCTCCAGAATAGCATCAACGGTTTCTTTCCCACCATGCACCATGTTGAGCACTCCTTTGGGGAGGTTGAGCGTCTCGATGAGTTCGAAAATTCGGGTCATAGTCATCGGAACTTTCTCAGATGGCTTAACGATATAGGTATTCCCACAGGCTATGGCATAAGGCATAAACCAGAATGGAATCATAATAGGAAAATTAAAAGGAGAGATACAAGCTCCTACGCCCAGCGGCTGACGAATCACAAATTCATCCACCCCAGTAGCAATATCTTCCGAAAAAACACTTTGCATTAAGGTGGGAATACCACATGCCACTTCGATATTCTCCACCGCACGGGTCATCTCCGCCTTCGATTCTGCAAATGTCTTGCCGCACTCTTGGGTGCAAATCGCAGCAATCTCGTCCGTGTGTGCTTCTAACAGTGCCTTCATCTTAAAAAGATACTGAACGCGCTGTGTAGCAGGTGTATTTCTCCAGCTTTCCCAAGCCTGATGGGCAGATTCGGCCGCATCCAAAACATCCTCTTTGCATCCCACAGATACTCTACCTACTGGTAGTCCAGTGGAGGGATTAATTACATCAAGCAATGAATTATTTTTGCTCTTAACCCATTCGCCGTTGATATAATTTTTTAATGTAGTCGACATAATATTATAAATAATAACGTTGTTTCTTTTTCTTCTCTTCGTAATTGATACGTGCCTTTTTTACAGACTCTATTTCTGAGACTTCGGCGATTGGCACTTCCCACCAAGCATAGCCTGGAACCCCTTTTGTAAGACTTGTTTCAATAGTTATTACGGTTGTCTTTTGTTGCTTCTTCGCCTCTATAAGAGCGGATTTGAGTGTTGGGATATCATGGCTTTCAATGACATGAGCACCCAGACTGCGTGCATTCTGAGCAAAATCAACTGGAAGAATATTGCCGCTTAAAAGACCAGTTTTAGGATCTCGATAACGGTAGTTGGTTCCAAAACGCTCTGAACCTATTGATTCGGATAAGCCTCCTATACTTGCAAACCCATTGTTGTTCAGTAGAATAATAGTAAACTTAATTCCTTCTTGAATAGCTGTGACAATCTCGTTGTTCATCATCAGGTAGTTGCCATCCCCAACCATTACATAGATCTCACGGTCTGGACAAGCCATTTTAACTCCGATTCCTGCCGCAATTTCATATCCCATTGTGGAGTAGCCATATTCGAGATGAAAACCTTTTGGATCGCGTGTTCTCCATAATTTATGCAGATCGCCGGGTAAACTTCCTGCAGCGCAGATCACTACATCGCGTGGTTCTGAAAAATCATTAACCACACCAACGACCTCGGTCTGAGCCACCGGAAGATTTCCTGTGACTTTATAAAATTCAGTGACTTGCAGATCCCATGCCTGTCCCAAATCGGCAATATGATTTCTATAATCAGCTGAGACCTGATAATTAGATAATAGTTCAAGCAATTCCTCAAGAGTTGATCTTGCATCTCCTGTAAGTGGCAGCCCACTATGTTTGGCTGAATCAAATTCAGCAATATTGATATTGATAAATTTTACATTCGGATTTTGAAAAGCAGATTTTGAGGCAGTGGTAAAATCGCTATAACGAGTTCCAACACCAATAACAAGATCGGCAAGAGCTGTAATTTTGTTGGCTCCGGGTGTTCCTGTTACACCTACAGCACCCAGATTAGAGGGGTGATCGAACGAGATAGAGCCTTTACCTGCAAAAGTCTCTGCCACAGGGATTCCTGTTTCTTCAATAAGTTCCCGTAAGATATCGGATGCTTCACTGTAAATGACTCCTCCTCCAGCTATCAGGATTGGATTTTTCGACGATTTAATCAATGCTGCAGCCTCTTTTAAGACCCTTATGTCGGGACGTGGACGTGCGATTTTCCACACTCTCTTGCGAAATAGTTCTTCAGGAAAGTCAAATGCTTCGGCTTGCACATCCTGAGGCAGGCATAGCGTTACAGCTCCTGTTTCAGATGGAGAGGTAAGCACGCGCATCACTTCGGGCAAGGAGGTTATTAATTGTTCTGCACGGTTAATGCGGTCCCAATATTTTGAAACTGGTTTAAAACAATCGTTAACAGATATGTCTTGCGTTGATTGTGATTCGAGTTGTTGTAATACTGGAGCGACATCCCGACGAGCAAAGATATCACCGGGGATAATCAGTACGGGCAGTCTATTTATGGTAGCGCAGGCAGCACCTGTAAGCATATTGGTTGCCCCAGGACCAATCGATGAGATACAAGCAAAAGTCCCCATCCGATTTTTCATCTTCGCATAGGCCATTGCAATATGCACTGACGATTGTTCGTTTCGGGTCATGATGTAGGGGAAATCGGTATTTTGGGTTAATCCCTGTCCTATCCCAGCAATATTGCCATGGCCGAAAATTCCTACGCAACCTGCGAAAAATGGATTTTCAACTCCATCACGTTCCACAAATTGATTTTTAAGGAACTTCACTACTGCCTGTCCGACTGTTAATCGTTCTGTTTTCATTTTGTAACCTTATAATATTTAAAATCCGCCATGCTTTTCGATAAATGCAAAAGCCTCCTCGAGCGTAGGATTGAAATTAGAACATCCAGGTTTGGTAACTAAGATAGCGCCGCATGCATTCCCCATTCGGCAGCTTTTATACCAATCCCATCCTTTGAGATAACCATAAATAAATCCACTTGCAAAGGCATCCCCAGCTCCAAGAACATTCATAACCTCTACTGGGAAGCCAGGAACATCAATCACCTCGCCACTTTTCAGGAATACCGTTGATCCTTTAGCACCTCGCTTTACAATTAAAGCTTCAACGCCTAATGCCCTAATTTTTGCTATGGCAACATCCACATTGCCTCGAATCTCAGGAGCGGACATTTGTTGATTTGTAATCTTAATCTGATCAGGGTCGCTTAACATCGTCGCTAGAATTTCCTCTTCAGTTCCCAATGCAATGGTACAGTATTGAAGGTAAGCTCGTGTAGTTACCCCGAAGGAGCGTGGATCGTGCCATTGATCTGCCCGAAAGTCAAGATCTATCAGAATAGGAACATTATTTTTTACCGCTTCTTCGGCAGCAAAGAACCCTGCCGACCGTGAGGGCTCGACATTAAGTGCGGTAGCAGAAATCTCAAATAGGCGAGAATCGCCAATATTTGCTGCAATTACATCATCAATATTAACCTTTGAATCTGCGCAATTTTCACGGTAATAAACTAAAGGAAAATTGTCGGGTGGTTGAATTCCTAACACTACAGCGCTAGTTCTGAAGCCCGGTTTGCGCTGAATGAATTTCGTTTCAACGCCTTCTTTAGTTAAAAAGTTCAACAGAAAATCTCCGATCTGATCTTGTCCGATACCTGTTAACAAAGCAGAGCGAAGTCCTAATCGTTTTGTTCCCACAGCCATGTTAAGCGGCGATCCGCCAACATAGGCGTTAAACGATTGAATATCGACAAAGTCGGCACCGATATTCGCCGAGTAAAGGTCGATAGATGACCGGCCATAGGTTATTACATCGTACGATTTCTCAGCCATGATCTTCAGGTGTTATTTGCTTTGTTACCATAGGAATACGAGGATCCATCCCTTTCCAGGTGCCATAGATCCATTTATGATCAGGATCATCTGTGCTGGCCAAACTTTGATCGCTTCCTGCTAGAAAATTAAGATAATAGACATTGTATCCATGCCCTGCTACCACTGGATGATACCCTTTGGGGATTAAAACTACATCGTTATGATGCGCTTCAGCAATCTCGTCTAGGGTACGATCACTGGTGTATATTCTTTGCATGGCAAAGCCTTGGGGTTTATCTATTTTATAAAAATAAATTTCCTCTAATTTTGCTTCTAAAAGGTCTCCTGAATTGGGGTCAACTTTTCGCTCGTCGTGCTTATGGGCTGGGAACGAACTCCAATTTCCGGATGGAGTATATACCTCGACACACACTAATTTATGACAAGCTGATCCTGGAGGCAGCAGTCTGTTGATCTGTCGGCTTGCATTGTCACCACCTCGATGTTCAATGCCCATCTTTTCAACCTCATCTGGTGTGATAAATGAGGCAGGATGGTGTTGGTCTGACACAACCCAACTACAAGCAATATCTAGTAATTCGCTCTCCGCTGTTACGGCGAATGCGGTGTTTGGAGGCAGGTATAGTCCATGCGGAAAGCCGCTAAATACATCTTTTCTGCCGTTCACCGTCTGCCATGTTTGGGAATCGGTCTGTGCAGTAAAATTACCACCTAATAAAACGATTAAAAGTTCGTGATTTCCGGTGTTATGAGTCCATTGCTCTCCCTTATTCATAAGACGAGCTTCGAAATTTAAATATTCCCATCCGGCCTCAGAACTTGAAAAGTTTTGATAGACAGAGCTTTCCAAAGAGGGCTTTACGATTAACGGGCATTTAAGGTCTCTTTGCATCTCTAATTTTGATTAGCTGATTTCAAAAAAGTACATTTTTGAGCTACAAAATCCTCAAGGGCACTCATATATAATTTCCCTGGCACAACCATGTCGAATAATTCGGGAGAGTTGCGAAAAAACTCTCGATGAATACGGGTCCAGATAAGACGCATATCGGTGGCAATATTTACTTTGCAAATACCATATGATATCGCTTCAAGCAGTTCTGAGGCATCAGCCCCTTTTGCATCCTCCTTTAATTCGCCCCCGGCAAGATTAATTCTTCTTACTTCTTCTAAAGGTACAGCAGAGGCCCCATGAAGAACCAAGGGAAAGTGAGGAAGTAAGCTTTGTATTTCTTTTATAATCGCTAGTTGCAAGCCTTGTCCTCCAGAGAATTTATACGCGCCATGACTTGTTCCTACAGCTATCGCTAAACTATCGCATCCGCTGCGTCGAACAAATTCCTGAGCTTGTTGAGGATTGGTATACCGGGCATGCTTTTCGTCAATTGAGATGTCATCTTCAATCCCACTTAAGATCCCCAATTCAGCTTCTACTGCAATCCCCTTGCGATGAGCCATGTCTGAGACCTCGCGAGTAATCCGTATATTTTCTTCATACACCTCGTGTGAGGCATCAATCATTATTGAATTGTAATTCCCCGACTCAATCGCTCTCATGCAATGATTATAGTTGCCATGATCCAGATGCACCGTGTAGCTAACATCGGGATAAATATTTTGTGCTGCGTTTAAGATCCCTTCGAGCATCGCTGGATTCATGTAGTCGCGTGCAACGGGTGTCAATTGTATAATAATGGGTGATTTCACCTTAGAAGCTCCTCGGAATACACCATGCACCTGTTCAGCATTGAAGACATTAAATGCTCCGATGCCATAATTTCCATAGGCTTGTTGGTATAATTCTTGTATTGGAACCCTCATAACTTAATAGTCTGTGTCAAATTAATGTCTTTCTTCCTGGAAGAATCCTTATAAAATTTTCACTATTATATAAATTATCAATCGTTGAGATATTAAAACTATTAGTGGGTTGAAATTGCAAATGGGCAACATTCATCCCTTTTTCGCCTGTCGTTTGACTTGAAGCATTCAAAACATCGCTATTCCCGATTAACATAAATCAAACAATGAATAGTTAGATTGCTTCAATGGCTTAATAGTTCATTGGGCCTGCCAAAACAAGCGACCTAATCCATCATTTTATAAAATTTTTCAGGTTATTTAGTCTTAACAAACATAGCATTGAAATTTTCATGTCCACATTGCATTTTTATCCATATCTAATGCTATTTTAGCATTTTTAAATTGCAATCAGTGATATTATGTTAATTGTCAGATATTATGCAGCCTTTTTATCAGAAACTTGCACCCTTAACTTCCGAATCGGTTATTTTTTTCGATGAGGAACGTCCTCATTTTGCTGTGCCGTGGCATTTTCATCCTGAGATAGAGATTCTTTTTGTAGTGAAGAGTTCAGGAATTAGCTATGTTGGAGATGGAATTCATCGCTTTTCTGATGGGGAGATCAGTATTATTGGTGAAAATGTCCCCCATTGGTGGAAGAGTGATCGTAAATACTCAGATGGAACTGATAATTCGGGAATTAAAGCGCTAATCATTCAGTTTAGAAAAGAAATTTTTGAATCTAATTTTATCAGTCTACCCGAGATGACTGCAATTGGTGATCTTATCAAGAAATCTCAGAGAGGTATGCAGTTTTTAGGTCAAAGTAGAAAAATGCTGGGAGACCAGATCAGTAAAATTTTCAAGTTGTCTGGAATTCATCGGATCACTGAGCTTATAATATTGTTAGACATGATGGCTAACACGAAGGATTATAAATACCATTCCAGTATTGGCTATTCAAAGACTGTGAATACCTATGATTTCTATCGTTTTAATAAGATTCACGAGCATATCATTTTAAATTTCAATAAACCAATCAGGCTCGAGGATGTGGCAAATACGGTGAACATCTCTCCAACAGCATTTTGTCGCTATTTTAAAAAACATACCGGAAAGACTTTTCTGTCTTTCTTGAATGAGATTCGAATTGGCCATGCTTGTAAGCTACTGGTTGATGCTAAATTACCTGTTTCCATTGCCTGCATGGAAAGTGGATTTAATAATTTGTCCCATTTTAATGATCAGTTTAAACGAATAATGACCTTAACGCCAACTGAATATATTGCAGCTTTTAAAAAGGAATAGTTTATTTCATGGCTGTTAATAAGATTGCGATGATTCCTCCGTGTTTTTAATAGGGTTCAAATAATAGCCAGTCCGGAATTTTGCATTCTCGAATAAATTTGCTGGCAAAACCTACTTCCAACTCATTAGTCGCATCTCCTTGGATATGGAGTACTTTTAATTCATGATATCCCTCTTCGAGAGCAATCTCTCCTTCAGCGCGCTTTATTTTGTGTGTAGCTGGATTATTCACCACTTCTTGACCGTCAATTATAATCTTTGATCCATCATCAGAATAGGTATAAAAGGTATAGAGTTCATTTTTAGGAATTTTAATCCAAGCTTTAAACTCAATTGCAAATGAATCACGTACTAATTCTTTCGCTATAAAAAAATTCTTTGTGAATCCGCTTTTGACAACCTTTGCCTGTTTAACTTCATCCGCAGATTTAAAATTCCCTTCGAAATAACTGTATTGAACACCAGGTTTAGGATCTTTTACATTTTTCGAAGGGACAAAGGTTGGCTGAGGTAGATCCCGATTTAGGCCTACAGGGAAAGTGAATTTATCAGATGTCCCTGTCCTTGTGCGAATCCATGAATCGAAGGTGAATTCATTCTCGCGTAGTTCAATGATTCGTGCTCCACGTTCTAGTTTGCCGTAAGCACTAGAACCGGTAGCTTGGCCATATCCAAGACAGATCTCGTGATCGATTCCGATGAAATTATTGTTGTGATCATGTCCAACAAAGACTCCCATGACATCCCGCTTTTCAATCAATGAACCAAATAATCCAGAATTAATTTCTGAGGAAGCGACCCCTTCACCTTTGGTTCCAATAGTGGTTTGTTTTCCTACGATTGAATTAAATTCAATCAGGGGGATATGAAAAAACATGAGTGAGGGAAGTGGCATATGGTGATTAGAGGAGGAGTAGGTATCACTAGTTTTGCGGTACCACCCTACTTGATCGTACTTTATCCAACTATAACCGGCAAGTCGTTTTTCTTTTGGATAATCATTAGAGTCTAGACAATAAATAACAGCTGCTATTGATTTCTTGTCAACACTTTGAAGAGGGATTGTATAATTCCCGCAGCCACTTAGATTCGGTCCTTTTTCGCCTACAAACCATGGATTTTCTTTAAGCAAATCAAAGATAAAGTCACGCAAAATTATCCGTTCGCTATCATGATTTCCCAGTGCTACGGCAAAATGTATTTTGGCTTTGCTAAAGATATCTGCAACAGCCAGCCATCCTTCTTTTTCAGGTAGATCGGTGACGATATCCCCAGTTAAAATGGCTAAGTCTGGCTTCTCCGCTGTCAGAACAAGATTTATTGTTTCAGTGGTCTGCGCGCACTTAGGCGAGTTGTTATTCCAATGAATATCGGTGAACTGGGCAATCTTAAAGGTGTGGTTTTGTTTAAATCTAAATTGTTTTTGTGATTGAACCGAAAAGGATTGAAAGGCATTTCCTGCAATGAGCAAGACAATTACCAGCAAGATCTTAAGGTTGGATTTGAATTTCAATATATATGGGTTGTTTTTAACATACTGGTGGCTAAACTAACTTTTTAGAATTATTCTCCAAAGTAAGCTAGAATTAGAATTTGCAAAAATAAAAAACGCTATTCTAATTTATTCTAGAATAGCGTTTTTAAATGAATATTTATTATTAAATTATTGTATCGTACTGTTTAAATGGGCAGCATTATTTTTAGAACTCAATTTCTTTTACCAGAAAAATCCATATAAAACTGCCAATATCCCACAAATACCGATCGCTGCAATATTAAAAATATCCGTGGTTTGGAAAAGTGAACGTTCAATAATCAACCCTTTTTCGTCCATGGTTTGACTTGACGCATTTAGAATAAGGATGGTACCAATCAGTATAAATCCAACGACCAACACGTAGATTGCCTCAAAAGCTAGATGTTGTAGTGGGACCACCAAAAATGCAGAAACGATTCCAACAAGAGCAGAAACGGCAATAATTCTCCAACCCAGTTTGATCGATTTATTTCTAGTAAAGTCATCAGGAAGTTGGTTTTTTATTTCATGTGATTTATCTAATAGACTTAAACCAACCATCACAACAGTAAGAATCATAAAGACATATCCAATTCTTAAGATAAATGGGAGCTCGGGGCTCATAAATTTAAGAGCCATTCCTGTCGGAATTGTCAGAATAGCAATCCAGACTGCAGCTGTCGCGGTAGCTTTTCTCCAGAATAATCCGCAGAAGAAGATTATAAACTCTCCAGGATAGATAAAGCCTGTATATTCTTGAATGTATTGAAATGCCTGATCGAGAGTTCTTAGTTGAGGCGCCACGCAGGTTGCTATGATTAATGCCACTAAGGCAACAATTCGGCCGACTGAAACTAGTTTTCTATCTTCCGTATTTTTACTTAAATGTGCTTTATAAATATCCAAGGTAAAGACTGTTGAGACACTGTTTACAATGGAGCTTAGTGCTGAAACTGCTGCTGCTGCAATTGCTGAGAAGGCAAGTCCTTTTATTCCAATTGGCACGATGTTGCTTAATAGCCAAGGGTATGCTTCATCCGACTTTGTTAGATCTGCTCCAAGAGCAAAAGCTGCAATTCCAGGAACAACAACAAGCAGCGGAATTAATAATTTAAGATACCCGGCAAATACTACGCCATATTGTGCCTCTTTTAGACTTTTTCCTGCGAGGCCACGTTGAATGATAAACTGGTTGAAACCCCAGAATGCAAAATTTGTTAGCCACATAGAGCCTAAAACAACCCCTAATCCGGGAAGATCCATGAAGGCATCTTTCTTACCCCCTGAGCCATTTGGGACAAATATGGTAGCTTTCTCGATGATCATATGAAATTTATGAGGCGCTTTGTGGATAAGTTCTGTAAAGCCAGAAATAAAACCATGATCTACACCTAAGGCGCTTACGGCTAAAAAGGTGGTTAGCAATCCTCCAAAAATCAATACAACAACATTTATAACGTCAGTCCAGGCAATTGCCTTCATGCCTCCCCATAAAGAGTAGACTGCTGAAAAAAACGAGAATCCGATGATCCCATAAACCATCGGCACACCAATAATTTTCTCCATGGCGAGTGCTCCAAGGTAGAGTACGGCCGTCATATTAACGAAGATGTAAACTAGCACCCAGAAAACTGCCATGATTGTGCTTACCCGTTTATCGAAACGCTGCGCTAGAAATTGAGGCATGGTATAGATCCCTTTGCTGATAAAAACGGGAAGAAAATACTTAGCCACAAAAATAAGTACGATGGCAGCAATCCATTCATATGCCGCGATGGCTAGTCCTATTGCATAGCCTGATCCCGACATCGCAATAAAGTGTTCAGCCGAAATGTTTGCAGCTAATAGTGCCGCACCAATGGCCCACCAAGGGAGTGAACGGCCAGCAAGAAAATAGTCAGAAGTTGTTTTTTCCTCTCCTTTTTTTGAGCGAGATACCCATAGACCAGTGAAAACAATGATCGAAGCATAGCCTAAAAATACCACCCAGTCAATTATTTCAAATCCTTTCATAGAATCAGTTTAAGGTTAAATTAGATATGGCAAACATAATATTAAATGTGATTTTTTTACTTTTTATTTTCCATTGAGTCGCATCTCTAGCTACAGAATTTTATTTCAAGGCAACTTTTTCTTTGTTTTGATTTAGTTTCTATAACGCATTCTTGATAAAAAATCTTATTCTGATGCCTAAACATTATAGACACAAAGGAGATTTTACAAAGACTTACTTTTTAAGTATTTCTAAAGAGTGTTGATTAGATCTTGGATTATCTAATAACTTAAGAATCTAATGTGCTAAGCTAAAAACAACCGATTCATCAAATTACTTGAGTTAAGATATGCTTGCGTTCTTGATGGATTTTTGAGATCAATTCGCCAAATAGGGTATTGGCCCAAGCAAACCAGGATCGAGTAAATTTCTGTGCATCATCTTGATGAAATGTTTCATGCATAAACCCTGTTCCAGCATGGGTATTTTTTAGCCATTTTAAGCATTGAATTATCTCTTTATCATTGTTTGAGGTCATTGCTCGCATGATAATGCTCATGGGCCAGATCATTTCGGGGCCGACATGAGGACCGCCGATACCAGCTGCGGCTTTCCCCTCGAAATACCAAGGATTATCTTTGCTTAAGATAAATCTTCGTGTGTTTTTGTATAACTCGTCATCAGCATTTAAGGTCCCTAGATAGGGCATGCCTAATAGACTCGGAACGTTTGCATCATCCATATAAAGTCTGTTTCCGAAGCCATCGATCTCAAAAGATAAAACCTGCCCATAAGATAGATGCGTGGCAGAGGCATACTTTTTGAGGGCTTTCTCCACCGTGTTCGCTAATTCGATGCATTTTGAAGCAAAGGTAATGTCCTGATGCACCGTTGTTACAATCTCTGCTAGTTGTCTTAAAGATGTTAAGGCAAAATAGTTCGAAGGGATCAGGTATAAATAGTTTGTGGCATCGTCAGATGGACGGAAGGTTGAACAGATAAGTCCGTTTGGCTTAATTGGATTTCCAAATCCAGCTCCACAAACGGTGTCCGTTTGCTTTTCGGTCAGTCGCATAAAATGGTAAGGTCCTTTGCCTGATAAACGTTGTTGTTCGGTAAAGGTCTTAACAATTGCTTTTGCCGCTTTTAGCCAATTGGCATTGAAAGGGGTTTTGTCGTTTGTTTTTTTCCAATAGTGGTAGCTCAATCTTATTGGATAGCAGAGCGAATCGATTTCCCATTTACGCTCATGTAATTCCGGTTTCATATCGGTTAGATCGCTCTTCCACTCGCTTCCAGTTGGACCAAAGTTAAAGGCGTTGGCATAGGGGTCGATATTAATACATTTGGTTTGACGATTAATAACGCCTTGAAAAAGTTTTTTCAGTTGCGGATCTTGATTCACTAAATGGAGATAAGGCCATACTTGTGCTGTAGAGTCGCGAAGCCACATTGCATTAATATCCCCTGTGATGATAAAAGAATCTAGTTCCCCTTCTTTCTCCGAAAAATGAACCGTCGTATCTAACGTGTTCGGATAGCAATTTTCAAATAACCAGGCTAGCTCAGGATCGGCAATGTCTTTTTTTATTTTAATGATTTCAGCCTCTACGGCTTCACTTTTAAACAGTCGTTTTGATACCTCAGGTCGCATCGATTTTTTTTCAGCGGATGCTGCGGTAAGTAATTGAGGTGCTGTGGCAAGAGCTCCTGCGGTTAAGACTGAGTTATTGATAAATGTTCTACGTTTCATTTCGTTCTATTTAAGTTTTTAATTAGGTAGTTATATCTTGTTTATCCCTTGCTTTAGCTGAATGGTTTCTGAACCACCCTCCCAGCTCAACAAAAGCTTTAGCTCTAACGTTGAGGTAATCTCTATCGATGGTCTCTCTTTAACGCTACTTCGTGCACCGCATTTTAGGGATAGCATTCCGTCTGGCCCGATTGGGTAGCGGTCGATGCCATGCTCTTCGGTGAGATTCACGTGCCATGTAAGGGTCTTTTTCAGAAAGTTTGGATTGATTCCAAAGATTGATTCAAAGAGAATTGATATCGGCACTAGCCCCGTCCAGCCAACAAATTCTGGTCGTGCAAGCAAGCCTGGTTCTGTCGCCTCAGGAGCATAATATTCAAAGAAAGTATTAGTTTTTTTGAATACCTCACCTACCTGTTGGTGGTGTTTCAAGGCAAGATCAAACGCTTGCTTATGGAGTCCATTACGTTGAAGCCCTTTAATAATCATATAGTTTGTAGGAGCCCAAACGCCACCTTCCCAGTATCTGCCATCGGCTTGGTATTTTTCATGGTTGGCTGGCATCGATGGAATGGGGTGTTTGCGGTAGAATGTGGCAGGGTCGAACAGGTGACTAACAAAGGCTTTTAACTCATCCTTTGTTAGTATGTCGCACCAAAGTGCCCAGTAGGCACCGATACTCATCAGAGTTCCCTGGCTTCCATCAGCATATTTATCGTAAAAGAAAGAGGTTTTAGGGTTCCAAAGCTTCTCCCGAATTAATTTTTTGAGCGATTTGGTCTCATCTTCTATCTCTTCGATCTCCTGCCAGCGCTCGACATAGAAACCAAACTCAACGAGTAGCTTACCAATGAATAGCTGTTGAAGGCAGGTGTCAAGCCACGTCATGTGACCGTGTGAAAAAATTGGATTGTAGTTCTTTCCAACTCGTGGTTGATTGTCCATTCCGGTGCCCCATCCACTAGACCAATACGATCCATCTTGCCAAGTTCGATTTAACTTGAGCCATTGGTAATAGGCCACTAAAACAGGAAAGATTTTATTGATCCGATCCCATTCCCCAAAGTGTTCGAAATAAGTCATTTCGCTCCAAGGTATTACATTCGGACCGGTGCTTGTTGGATCGTAACGGCTAAAACAATCTTCACCAGTGTTTCCCCATATTTCTCGACAGATGAATCCATCGGGATGCTGTTTGGCATAGAAATTATCAAGTGTCTTCTGGAACGGATAAGCTCTGGAGCCATAGCGAGCAAACAAGGTGATAAAATTCGAATCCCACATAAAGATATTGCCATTGTAAGCCGTATCTATATAGGAAGTTATAAACCCAGAGGTTGGTGCAGGATCTTTGATGTTTTTAAACGCGATCTCCCAAGTTTTCCAATACATGTCGATAGCATTTCCATTGCCTTTCCAATAGGGCACAGGCAAAATCTCCTTTGCTTTGAGGAATCCCGGGGAGGGAGTTATATTTGGTCGAGCATTGCGAAACTCATTTTCTGTTACAAATACATTTTTTATGTAGGTGTTCTTGTAGGGCAATTTGCCCGTCGTGGTTGCAATCGTCTGAACAGGATCGTCGGCTAAAACTTTTACTCCTGGTATTGCTGTTGCTCCTGCTATCAATGCACCTTTGAGAAAAAAATCACGTCTGGAGGTCATCTGATTAGTTTTTAATTTATTTCTAAATAGAGTTGAAGAATTTCTTATTCTTCCTGATTAAGTTTCATTTGAGCTTTTATCTCTTCAATCGATAATGGCTCAACAAAGATCTTAAAATGGTTGATAATTCCATTGAAAAAACGTTGATCTGGAAATTCTTCATTTCGACCGATCAGCCAATTCGCTGTTGTCGAGAGATTAGCACCTGTTGTTAGGATGACTTTTGCCTGCTGAACACCGTCTATAACTAAGGTCAGAATCTTGCCATTCGCGGTTCCCGCGACATGATGCCAATGGTTAAGCCAATTGGCAGGAACTTTAGCACTGCAACTTCCTCTGCCCCATCCTCCTGCAAACCACGATAGCGATTGATTATTACTCGTTTGAAGTGCAATAAAATCTCCTTTAGATAAAATATCAGTCATTCCATCATTTCCTGGCAATGGCTTAATCCAAGCCATAACTGTAATCTTTTCTCCCAAATGATTAAGGTCTTCCGTCGCTTCGATTTTTGCAAAAGATGCTTCACTCGTAGCTATGCCCGGCGATGAATCAGTGCTCTTTTCATTTTTTGATAGGCGCTTGGCTTGGTTTCCTAAGCCTGAATGATCTTCCAAGATTTCAGATGAATTGGTCGTTTGAAGGTCTATAAGCTTCGAATCAATAGGAGTCGCGTATATTTTAATCTTCTTCTCAGATGTTCCATTGGATAAAACATGCATCCCTGCCGAATTATACCGAATTGAATGAGTGAGATGAAAGCATTCTCCAGGGGTTAAGTTGACAGCTTTTTGAAAAGCTAACTGGCCGTCAGAAAATATTCTAACTGTGTCAAGCTTCTTTTGTCCTCCTAAATTTTTTACTTGGACGGAATATTGAATTTGTTCGCCAGCTTTTGCTATTGATCGACTCTTGATATCATCTAAATGAAATGGAATGGAAGATTCTTGCGGGTTGCTGACGACTTCGACGATTTGACTCTTAGAATTATTGATAGATAAACTATGTTTTCCAATCGCATAAATTTGACATTGAATGGAGTCCGTTATGGTTGTATTTTCATGAATGACAATATTCTTCCTTCCAATTTCTTGCTGGCCATCCATTAAACGCAGTATTTGCGTCCCTGAAAAATCGATACTTTTTAGCGTGACAAAAATGACTAAATTCTGATTTGGATAAATTTTAGATTGCGAAATACTATCAGCCGTAATTTTTATCGACGACTGACTTTTCAGATCTTTTATTTTTGGCAAATTGGAGATTTCGAAAGTTAGTTTTCCGCCCGCTGTAATATCTGAATGTGTTATCGACGTATTTGGGAGTTCCGAATTGTTCAGCAGCATCTTGTTGACGTAGAAATCTGCAGTTGATTTTCGCTGACCAAGAATAGTAAAGTCCTTTCCATTTGGGAGGTGAATAGTTGCTTTATTAAAAAGCGGGGTGCCCAGCTCATAGGATGGATTTCCAGGGCAGAAAGGGTAAAATCCTAACGCGCTAAATACAAACCAGCTCGACATGGCTCCATGGTCATCATTGCCTGGTAATCCCCATGGAGCATTACTAAAGTGAGATTTCATTAAAGTATGTAACCATTTTTGGGTCAGATCGCTGCGATTAGCAAAGTTGAAAAAATAAGGAACATGGAGCACTGGCTCATTATCAAATGGGATATAGCTTTTGCTTAGGGCTTGCTCCAGATGATTCGCAAATTCTGGTTTACCGCCAAAAAGATCCATAAGCTCAACTGGATTGTGCGGAACAAAAAGCGAATAGCTCCATTGATCGCCCTCTTTATACCCTGAATTGCCCGGGCTAGTATTGAATGAAGTGCCTAACCGAGGAAGTAAAGCTAGCTCTTGAGGGTTAAAGAGGTTATGATAATTCTTGCTGCGAATTAATAGCTTCTTGGCTTCCTTGTTTAAGTGCATCGCCTGATCAGCAAACTGGGATAAGACCCAGTCATCATAGGCGTATTCAACTGTTTTGGTTACGGATTCGGAGATCGATGATGGGACATAGCCTAGCTTTTGATAAAGTGAAAAATCTGCATTTTTGGAGGCTGAATCAAGGCAAGCAGTCATGGCTCTCCAAGCCAAGGATCGATCGAAATTATCAATCTTTTTAAAATAAGAATCAACGAGTATTGGCAAGATATGGTTTCCAGTCATAGGGCCTTTGGGCAACGCCCCCGATTGCTCAAATTGGTCCAGTATGGAAGTGATCATCTCCTGCTGCCTTTCAGGAAAGAGCAATGTTATTAGTGGGTGTAGGGATCGAAAGGTATCCCATGCCGAGAACCCATCATATTCATTCTTGCCCCTACTTTGATGAATAGCTTGATCAACGCCTCTGTATTTACCATCTACATCCGAAACAATCCAAGGCATAAGCATGGAATGATAGAGTGCGGTATAAAAGATTGTTTTATGATTTGAAGAGGTGTCATCTATCGTAATTACAGACAGTGCTTTGGTCCATTTTAGCTCATTCCCTAATTTGTACTGGTCAAAATTCCATGTCTTTATCTCTTCTTGCAAGTTCCTTTTCGAACTTTCTAGATTAATTTCTGAAGCTCCAATTTTCATTAGGATTACTGTCTCATGAGCTTTATCTGATGCAAAGGATACAATGCGACCACCAGATGTAAGCTCGTTTGTTCTTATTTCAGTGTTAAAGATAAATCGAGCTTGATTCGAATCTTCAGTCAATTCGGACTCTGAAACAGTTGTAAATTTACAAGTACTGCCCAAGAAAATCTTAGGTTGCGTATTCGCTGGAAAAGTAAAACGAAACATCCCCGTGTGTTCGGCTGCAGTTACCTCTACCGCTGTCTTATCCTTAAATTTCACCTTGTAATATCCAGCAGTTGCGTGTTCGTCTTGATGATTGAATGGTCTGCTGTAGGTTTTATCAAAACTTTTTACGTTGTTTTCTATGGGCATCACCCGAAGTTGTCCTGATGAGCCGTCTGGATAGCCCGTGTAATGTTTCAAACAGCTAAAAAAATAGATAGAGTGATCTAAATAATTATACCCATTTGAGTCGCCCACGCGCGTCTCTGGTGTCAGCTGCATATAGCCAAAAGGAGCCACCGCACCTGGGTAGGTGCCACCTTCATCTCCCCATTTTGATTCCGTGCGTGTGTTCGAGGTCCCAATCCATGGATTTACAAACTTCAGGTTTGATTGATTCTGCCCATAAATCAGCGCTGCATTTAGAACTAAGCAGACAATTAAAGTGAGTTGTTTTCTAAGACGAAGAATCATTGGCAGAAATAAGTCAATTATTAAGATTTAAATAGATCAGGATAATAGGTTGCAATGAACGCTTGATCCTCTTTTTTTAGATCAGTTAGCAAGCAAGGTTTGTCTTGTTTACGCAGCCCTTTCTGATTAATCCGATTCATGAGACTCCAGTCTTTATTGGGCTTCTCGGGGCTTGGATCAGCAGGCTCTTTTGCTGGAAGGTCATAACGGGTGAAATCGTAAACAAGTGTAGGTGTATTTTGTTGCCAGTTTCGGACTGTTGCTAACCGAAAACTTTTGTTCATATACCATTTGATATCTTCATCGCCCCATGAATTTCCGATTCCAAGTCCCTTCTCTTCAAAGCGGTAATTCCATTTTTCGTTATTTGGAAATTGCTTACGCCATATTTCACCATATTCACCGAAGGTTACAAACTGAACATCAGGCCACTGTTTTCTCGTGTCGCCAACCCATCTGGCCATTGCTTCTAGGATAAATGTCTCGCCCCAGTCTTTGCGTTCCGGTCTTTTGACCAGTGCGGCCTCCCAGATATTGGGAATCCATCCGAACCCATTTAATTCAAAACCGCGGTCGAAGTGTATTGATTGGGTATGCATGACTGATAAGTTTCCGATCTCTAATCCCCAATCGCAATATGTTTCAATGGGACCAACGCCTCTGCGGCTCGATGCACTATTGAAGACTGTTGTTCCCTTAATGCCTCCACTAACTCGGGCGCATTGGAAATCAACGCTCCATCCATCTAGATTTACACAGTCGATAAAATCTTTTTTCCCTTGTGCTGGTTTGCAAAAGTGCTCTTTGGATGGGTAATAAGGGTATGAAGGTGAACCGTCGGCACCGCCTCCATCAACGGCATGCTGACTCCAGATGGCGCCATGCGCGACATGAATATTCTCTTTCTCGGCGAGATAGCGCATATTCTCGGCAGAGAGAAATCCACCCATAATGCATTTCGGACGGTATCCATTTCCAACAAGATGGGAGATTAATTGAATTGCTTCACTCATCTCGCGGTTTACCCTTTCACGAGGCAGATACAAGGCCGGAAAGTAACCCGGGAAATAGGATACTTCATCGCCAAATTTTTGCTGACATTCGACAACATATTTTCTAATATCTTGGTAGTTTGAACGTTTGTCTTCTAAAGCATTTAGGGTAAATCCCCAGGTTAAGCGACCTTGAGGGTTGTTTTTGGCAAAAGCCTCGCGCAGATCCTGGACTACTTTTAGGGTATGAAAAGGTAATTCATCCTCATTGATCAACTTTACATCGCGTGACACTTCCCAGGGAGTGGTTCGAATCATAATGCATAACGTTACAAAGCGGCCTCCTAAGAGGGTAAGCGAATCAGTGTTGAGCACTGATTGATTGTTAGCTATTGAAAGCGCCGATGCTCCAATAACTGAGGCTCCACTAAGTACTGCTTTTTGAATAAAATCGCGACGTTCCATTTAAGTCTAGTTTTTAAATATCATAACACCACTTCACTATTCGAATGTTTTGGATAACGATTAATCACCCTAAGGTCTTTTTTTAATCGTGCTAATATTAGAGATTATTTTGGATAAAGATAGAAGCATTTCAACAGATTTTTCTTAAATCCAACTTTTTTTGATCGTCAATTAAAGTGTTTGGTTTTCCCTTATTTAGATTCAATTTTCATAATTAACCTAAATTTAATTAATCGAATAAATTTTGATTTAATTTTCTTAAATCTTTATATTTAGCTGGGGTATAGGACTTAAAAAAATAATTTATTTCAGATTTTTATGCCAAAAAAACAGTCTGAAACTTAAAATGACAAGAAAATCAAGATTTCAACAACAAATAGGCTTTTTTGAAGCCCCTTTTTTACTAATTTTACAAACAAAATCAGATCTAGGTTGTTTGTTTGAGTATTATAAAGCATATTTTTTTAAAAAATAGTTCATTTTTAAGATGCCACAAGATTATATTCCAGTCTTAATACAGATATTCATAGCACTTGGTTTTGTTGTGACAACCATGTTAGCCACCCATTACCTTGGTCCAAAACGATTTTCTCGTGCAAAACTTGAAAATTTCGAATGCGGGATTGAAGGTCTAGGTAACGCTAGAAGCCCTTTCTCCGTAAAATATTTCCTAATCGCCATCCTATTTGTACTCTTTGATGTTGAGGTGATCTTTATGTATCCTTGGGCTGTTAACTTTAAGGAACTTGGGAAAGCTGGCTTCTTGGATATGTTTTTATTTATGATCCTTGTCCTTGCTGGTTTTATCTATATTATTCTCAAAGGGGCATTTAAATGGGAAAAGAATTAAGTAAGAAATTAGGTTATTCATGATCGACAAAAATAATATCATCTTAGCCCCATCGTTAGCTGAAACACCAGAGGGTATTTCAGGACAAGGGTTTTTTGCGACCTCCATGGAGAAAGCCGTTGGTCTAGCTCGAAAAAATTCACTCTGGCCGCTACCATTTGCAACCTCATGCTGTGGAATTGAATTTATGGCCACCATGGGTTCTCATTACGACTTAGCTCGCTTTGGGTCTGAACGATTAAGTTTCTCGCCACGTCAGAGCGATCTGTTGATGGTGATGGGGACGGTGGCGAAAAAAATGGGACCCGTACTACGTGAGGTTTACATTCAAATGGCAGAACCTAAATGGGTTATTGCTGTTGGTGCTTGCGCTTCGAGTGGCGGTATCTTTGATACTTACAGTGTTTTGCAGGGCATCGACCGAATCATCCCTGTTGATGTATACGTCCCTGGTTGTCCACCACGTCCAGAACAAATCATTGACGGTATTATAAAAATACAAGAATTAGTAGGGAACGAATCTCTCCGTAGAAGAAATTCGAAAGAGTATGAAGACCTTATGAAATCATACAATATCGAGTAATCAAGAATTGATTTTTACCTGGCGAAGAAAAAGGCCATTTAATCGATTTGGATCGTTAACAATAAAATTTAATTGAGTGTTTGAGATCATTCCAGAGAGAAACCAGTCAGTAATTGCAAAATTAACAAGCAGTTTTTCCAATTCTATCGAGCATCATGAGTTGATGAACGATATGTTGTGCATAACAGTGAAAAAAGAGTCAATTGCTGAGATCTTACTTTTTCTGCGTGACGATAAGGAGTTGCAATATAATTTCTTAACCACCTTATGTGGCATGCATTATCCTGAAAAAGATCAGCTAGGCGTGGTATATCATTTGCATAGCTTTGTAAATAACCATCGCATACGCTTAAAAACAGCGACTCTAATCAGTGATCCAACGATTCCTTCAGCGACTTCTGTTTGGCCTACGACCAACTGGATGGAACGCGAAGCATACGATTTTTTCGGAATTCAGTTTGTCGGTCATCCTAATCTTACTCGAATTCTAAATGTTGATGATATGGTTGATTTTCCTCTCCGCAAGGAGTTTCCGCTTGAAGATCAGACAAGGGATGACAAAGATGATAGTCAATTTGGTCGATAATAGATTAGCGCTAGTAAGAATAGCTTAGCGAATATAGATTTTATAAATGGCAAAAGAAGTTACTTCAGATTATTGGGATAAAGACAGGGTCGCAACGGAAGAGCCGAAAGAATACAATACCCTTAACGTTGGTCCAACTCATCCTGCAACGCATGGTGTATTTCAAAATATTATGCTCATGGATGGCGAATATATCGTCAGTACGGAGCAGACTATTGGATATATTCACCGGGCATTTGAAAAAATCGCTGAACGTCGCCCATTTTATCAGGTTACTCCTTTAACCGATCGTTTGAATTATTGCTCCGCCCCACTGAATAATATGGGGTGGCATATGACCGTCGAGAAACTGCTAGGTATCGAGACTCCAAAACGCGTCGACTACCTGCGTATTGTTGTTATGGAACTTGCCCGTATTGCTGACCATATTATATGCAATAGCGTTATAGGTGTCGATAGTGGGGCCCTAACAGGGTTCACATATATGTTTCAAGATCGCGAATTTATTTACGAGATCTACGAAGAGATTTGTGGCTCACGACTGACCACTAATATGGGTCGTATAGGCGGATTCGAGCGTAACTTTAGTCCAAAAGCATGGGAAAAAATTAAACATTTTTTGGATTACTACCCGGCTAAACTTAAAGAGTTTGAGACTCTTCTTACACGGAATCGTATTTTCATGGATCGTACCATCAATGTTGGTGCATTCCCATTAGATAGAGCTTTAGCATATGGCTTCACCGGTCCTAACTTGCGTGCCTGCGGACTCGATTATGACGTGCGAGTGATGAACCCCTATTGTTCGTATGAAGAGTTTGAGTTTACTGTTCCAATTGGACAAAATGGCGATACCTACGATCGGTTTATGGTTCGACAGGCCGAGATGAAACAAAGCTTATCTATTATACAACAAGCACTAGATAAGTTAGATGCCTTAGAAGACAAAGAGACTTATTACGCTCGCGATCCTCGTTTTGTGCTTCCTCCAAAAGAGAAAGTGTATAACAACATGGAAGCCCTGATATGGCATTTTAAAATTGTCATGGGAGAGACAGATATTCCGGCTGGCGAAGTCTACCACTGTATAGAAGGCGCCAATGGAGAACTTGGTTTCTACTTAGTAAGTGACGGTGGTCGTACGGCCTCAAGATTGCATTTTAGAAGACCAGGATTTATATACTACCAAGCTTATCCTGAGATGGTTCAAGGAACAATGCTGTCGGATGCCATCTTGACCATGAGTTCCATGAATGTTATTGCTGGAGAATTAGATGCATAAAAGATAAAAATAGAATAATCATGCAGGAAAATAGTAAAGTGCCTGAATTTAATAGTGAAACGCTTGATCTGATCGCTCAGATTATCAAACGGTATCCTGAAGGGAGACAAAAGTCGGCCCTGCTGCCTGTTTTGCATATCGCGCAAGCTGAAAATCAAGGGTGGCTTAGCCCAGGCATGATGGATTACGTGGCCTCATTATTGCAAATTGAGCCGATTGAAGTCTATGAGGTGGCGTCGTTCTACAGTATGTATAACTTAAAGCCAGTAGGTAAATGTGTTATTGAGGTTTGTCAAACTGGACCATGCTGGCTGAAAGGTGCTGAAAATATTGTGGCACATTTTGAGTCCCGCCTAGGAATTAAGCCTGGTGAGACAACGGCTGATGGTAAATTTACCCTTAAGACTGTCGAGTGCCTTGCCGCTTGTGGCACTGCACCCGTTATTCAAGTGGGTACAGAATATCATGAGAGTCTTACAACAGAAAAAGTCGATCAGCTTCTGGATCAATGGAAAGCAGAAAATAAAATTTCGCATAAAAACCCTTACTTGTAAGCATGGCAACGAAGATCTTACTCAATAATATAGAGGTTCCTGGACTTGCTAATTTTCAAGTATATCGAGAATTAGGAGGGTATACTGCCCTTGAAAAGGCCTTAAAAACATTAACGCCAGATGAATTGACCGATGAGGTTAAAAAATCAGGCGTTAGAGGTCGTGGAGGCGCCGGCTTTCCGACTGGTATGAAATGGGGTTTTATTGATAAACAAAGCGAAAAACCACGCTACCTCGTCTGTAATTTCGACGAGAGCGAGCCTGGGACATTTAAAGACCATCATCTTGGTGAGTTTAATCCTCATCTACTTATCGAAGGGATGATCCTCGGATCATATGCTTTAGGGGTTAAAGATGCTTATATCTATATCCGTGGTGAGCTTTTTTACGTAATGAAGATTCTCGATAAAGCGATTCAAGAGGCCTATGCAAATGGATTTCTTGGCGACAACATCTTGGGATCTGGATATTCTTTAAACTTATACTGCCATCCAGGTGCAGGAGCTTATATCTGTGGCGAAGAGACAGCCTTACTGGAATCATTAGAAGGTAAGCGTGGGAACCCACGTATCAAACCTCCATTCCCTGCCATCGTTGGATTGTACGGTTGTCCAACAGTAGTCAATAACGTTGAGACCATTGCCGCTTTACCATGGATAGTTAACAATGGAAGCGAGGCTTATGCCGCCATTGGCATTGGAAATAGCAAGGGTACAAAGCTGATCTCTGCCTGTGGACACATTAATAAACCAGGGATCTATGAGATTGAATTAGGTCTTCCCGTGGAAGAATTTATCTATAGTGACGAGTATTGCGGAGGGATCATAAACGGCAATAAACTGAAAGCTGTTGTTGCTGGAGGTTCATCAGTGCCTATCCTACCTGCTGAATTAATCTTAAAAACTGCTGCTGGCGAGCCCCGTTTAATGAGCTACGAGTCATTGGCTGATGGTGGATTTAAAACGGGAACAATGCTTGGCTCTGGTGGATTCATTGTGATGGATCATACCACCTGTATCGTTAAAAACCTATTGACATTCGCTCGTTTTTACCGACACGAATCATGCGGCCAATGTAGCCCATGTCGCGAAGGAACTAGCTGGATGGAGAAAATATTAATGCGCATTGAAGGCGGACAAGGGACGATGAAAGATATCGACTTGCTGGTTAACATTGCGAAACATGTAGAAGGAAATACAATTTGTCCACTTGGCGATGCTGCTGCATGGCCCGTTGCGAGTGCGATACTTCATTTCCGTGAAGAATTTGAAGAACACGTAAAACTACAAAAATGCCCCTTTTAAAGGTAACCATCGACAATGTTGAGGTTGAAGTAGAAGCTGGAACAACCATAATGAATGCAGCCCGTCAGGTTGGTGGGCATATTGTGCCTCCAGCGATGTGCTATTATTCTAAACTTGAAGGTAGCGGAGGTAAATGCCGTACCTGTCTGGTAAGAGTTGCACAAGGTTCTGCCAAAGACCCGCGTCCAATGCCTAAACTCGTAGCCTCTTGCCGTACCCTCGTTCAAGATGGGATGGTAGTCGAAAATACAACCTCGCCAGAAGCGATGGATAGTCGTCAGGCGATAACAGAATTCTTGTTGATTAACCACCCTTTGGATTGCCCAGTTTGCGACCAGGCTGGCGAATGTCATCTACAAGATCTTTCTTATGTGCACGGCCTCGAAGAGACACGCACAGTAGAAGAACGTCGGGTATTTAAACCGATTGACATTGGTGATAAGATAAAACTTCATATGAACCGCTGCATCTTATGCTATCGCTGTGTGATGGTCGCTGATCAGATCACCGATAAAAGGGTTCATGGCATATTGGGTCGAGGCGATCATTCAGAAATTAGCACCCATATTCTGAAAGCAGTAGATAACGATTTCTCTGGTAATATGATCGATGTTTGTCCAGTAGGAGCCTTGACTGACAACACGTTTAGATTTAAAAGTCGCGTTTGGTTTACGAAACCTTTCGATGCACATCGTAACTGTACCAAGTGCAGCGGCAAAGTGGTTTTGTGGATGAAAGGGGAAGAACTTCTGCGCGTAACGGGAAGAAAAGATAAATATGGAGAGTTGGATGAGTTTATTTGCAACGATTGTCGTTTTGATCACAAGGCAACAGCTGATTGGACTATTGAAGGACCAAGAGCCATTGAGCGTCATTCTGTAATCTCTCAAAATCATTACGGCAAGCAATAATAGGATATGGATTTTTCAACATTAATTTTTAAAGCGATATTTCTGTTCATCATTTTGTTGGTGACTCTAGTCGTTGCGATGTATTCGACTTATGCTGAACGGAAAGTAGCTGCATTTATGCAAGATCGGAATGGCCCTAATCGCGCTGGACCATTTGGTTTACTACAGCCTCTTGCCGACGGATTGAAAATGTTTATGAAAGAGGAGATTATTCCGTTAACGGCGAATAAATATCTTTTTATTTTAGGTCCATCAATTGCGATGACCACTGCGCTGCTCACTGGAGTTGTTATTCCTTGGGGTGATACTTTAACGATTGGTGATCATGTCTATTCGTTGCAGATGGCTGATCTGAATATTGGGATTCTGTATGTCTTTGCAATGGTATCTATTGGCGTTTATGGCATTATGATCGGTGGCTGGGCATCGAATAATAAATATGCATTACTAGGAGCTATCAGAGCAGCATCTCAGATGATTAGCTATGAGTTGGCCATGGGAATGTCAATTATTGCACTTGTTCTGACCACTGGCTCACTTAGCCTACATGACATTGTTGCTCAGCAACATGGGATGCACTGGAATGTTTTCTATCAACCACTGGGCTTCTTTATCTTTTTAATCTGCGCATTTGCCGAGACTAATCGTGCGCCATTTGATCTTCCAGAATGTGAGACAGAGCTAATTGGTGGTTATCATACCGAATACAGCTCCATGAAACTTGGCTTTTATCTATTTGCTGAATACGTAAATATGTTTATCTCATCAGCTGTCATTGCTACCTTATATTTCGGGGGATACAATATGCCATTTATTGACCAGTTGGGTCTTTCATCTAATGCAGTCACTTTTATCGGAATGGCCTTTTTCTTTATTAAGATCTTTGCCTTTATATTCCTGTTTATGTGGATCCGTTGGACCTTACCCCGCTTTAGATACGATCAACTCATGAACCTGGGTTGGAAGGGCCTACTTCCGTTAGCGATCTTTAATATTCTAGCTACTGGAACTTATTATTTCTTTACTTCATTAAAATAATCCGATACACAATGGAAAAATTAACAAACAGATCGGTTGTGGCTTCGGATAAGAAGATGACGTTTATGGAGCGCATCTATGTTCCTGCAATTCTTAAAGGGATGTCGATCACTATAACCCATTTTTTTAAAAAGAAGGCTACGATTAATTACCCTGAAGAGAAACGTGAATTTAGTAAAGTATACCGAGGACAGCATGTCTTAAAACGCGATGACGAAGGCCGCGAACGCTGCACTGCCTGTGGATTATGCGCTGTAGCTTGTCCTGCAGAAGCTATAACCATGGTGGCTGCAGAACGTAAACCAGGAGAAGAGAATCTATATCGCGAAGAGAAATATGCAGCTGTTTATGAGATCAATATGCTTCGCTGCATCTATTGCGGCGACTGCGAAGATGCCTGTCCAAAAGAAGCAATATTCTTGACCGACCGTATCGTAGCTTCACAGTATGAGCGTATGCCATTTGTATATGGCAAAGATATTCTAGTTGAACCAACAGATCTTAGAGTGGATATCTCTGCTAGACAGACCTCAGCTGTTCATGATTTTAAAAAGAATAAAGCATTTGCACACAATAGATAAGAACTTAAAAACAATATTTTAATACCCGTACAATGATCTTTCTGTTTTATTTGCTTTCAGCCATAATGATCTTCTGTGCCTTGTTGGTGGTTTTCTCGAAGAATCCAATTAACAATGTCATCTACTTAATTTTGTGCTTCATTGCGATGGCTGGTCATTATATCTTGCTTAATGCTCAATTTTTGGCGGTTGTTCATATCATTGTTTATACGGGAGCGATCATGGTGCTATTTCTCTTTGTGATCATGTTATTAAACTTAAATAAAGCAATCATTATACGGAAGTCAACAGTAACTCGAATTTCAGCGGTTGTTACAGGAGGAATATTCTTCCTTGTTTTACTAGCCGCTACTAGACAGACTTTTGAGATAAAGGCTAAATATCCTTTTAATAGTGAAATTGGGTTAGTTTCTGGTATTGGCAAAACTCTATTTGGTGAATTTTTGCTTCCATTTGAAATCTCATCCATCTTATTTATCTCTGCCATGGTTGGAGCTATGATGTTTGGAAAGAAGGACGCTTAACCTATTTATATTATGAAAGAACTATCATCCGCAATACAACTTATTCCACTTGAGAATTACATTTTCTTAAGTGTTGCCCTTTTCAGCATTGGCATGATGGGTGTGTTGTTTCGAAGAAATACAATTGCCATTTTGATGTGCCTTGAGCTGATGTTTAACTCGGTGAACCTTTTGTTAACCGCATTCTCAGCTTATCATTCGGATCCTTCAGGTCAGGTTTTTGTCTTCTTTATTATGATCGTAGCCGCTGCGGAGGTTGCAGTAGGTTTATCTATTGTTGTTATGATGAAACGTAATGTCGACTCTATTGATATTAATCTTTTGAATAGATTGAAATGGTAGCTTTAATACCCTATATAACTATTGCCTGGCTTGTGCCAGCGTTCCCATTAGTAGGTTTTCTGATTACTAGTTTGGCAAAGAATAAGTTGAAACACAACCAAGCTGGAATTATTGCCAGTACGATGGTTGCTCTGTCTTTCATCACCTCGGTATTTTTGTTTTTTATCCTGAACTCTTCTGGACAAGATTCAGCAACCTTAACCCTGTTTAATTGGATTAGCGCTGGTGATTTAAAGATTCCATTTGCTTTTCTTATTGACCACCTATCACTGGTGATGATGCTAATCATTACTGGTATTGGAGCGTTGATTCATATTTACTCAATTGGTTATATGCACGATGATGAGCGCCTAAATTCGTTCTTCGCCCAGATGAATCTCTTTACCTTTAGTATGCTTCTTTTGGTCATGGGAGCTAACTATTTGATTCTTTTTATTGGTTGGGAAGGGGTTGGTTTTTGCTCGTATTTACTCATTGGATTCTGGTTTAAAAATCCAGCCTTTAACTATGCTGCGCGCAAAGCATTTGTGATGAATCGAATTGGTGATCTAGGTTTTATCCTAGGTATCATCATGCTGTTTTTCACGTTTAAATCGGTTAGTTTTAATGAGGTTTTCTCACAAGCTGCCACCTTACAAAGTGGCGCCCCAATACTTACACTTATTACCTTATTGCTATTGGTTGGTGCTGTAGGTAAGAGTGCTCAGATACCTTTGTTTACTTGGCTTCCTGATGCGATGGCTGGACCAACACCAGTATCGGCATTAATCCATGCTGCAACAATGGTGACTGCCGGTATCTATATGATTGCTCGTTCAAGTATACTCTATAACCTAGCTCCGATAACTTCGAATGTGATGATTGTACTCGGTTTAACAACCGCTATCATAACAGCTATTGTCGGTCTTCGTCAAAACGATATCAAAAAAGTACTGGCTTATTCTACGGTATCTCAGCTGGGATATATGTTCTTAGCTTTGGGATTAGGTGCCTATTCAGCGGCAATCTTCCATGTTACTACCCATGCATTCTTTAAGGCCTTATTATTCTTAGGCGCAGGAAGTATCATTCACGCCATGGGTGGTGAGCAGGATATTCGCAAAATGGGTGGACTACGCAGTAAAATGCCAATAACCTTTATAACCTTCTTGATCGCAACATTAGCGATCAGTGGAATACCCCCTTTCTCAGGTTTCTTCAGTAAAGATTTAATCCTAACTAAAGCATTTGAGACAAGTCCGTGGCTTTATGCCTTCGCCCTTGGTGGAGCGTTGATTACCTGTTTTTACATGTTTAGACTTTTCTACTTGGTATTCTTTGGTGATCAGCGTTTGTCTTCTGCACATCCTCATGAATCACCACGTGTGATGACGGTGCCTCTGATGGTCTTAAGTGTGCTCTCACTCTTTGGAGGGTTCTTGAATATTCCGGCACTCTTTGGGGGCAATTCAGGATTCGAAAATTTCTTACATAAAGCAGTCACTTCAAAAGAATCGGGCGAGATACATAGTGCCACCGAGATTGGCTTAATCATTGTTTCCCTATCACTCCTTGGGATTATTATCCTATTGGCTTATCGGACGTATGTTAAAAAGTCAACTGTTCCAGCGGCCGATGGAGCTCCAAGTTCTCTGATCGCTCGCATAGTGGCAAACAAGTTTTACCTCGATGAGATTTTCGCCGCTTTAATCGAAAAACCATTTGGACGCTTATCGGTTTTCTTATTTAAATCTGTCGAAGTTAAAGTTCTTGACTCTGCCGTTGATGGAGTTGGAACATTGACCTCTCGATTAGGAAGCCTCGTGCGACGTCTGCAACAAGGGAATATCAGTTTCTATCTTTTTGCGATGGTGGCTGGGATACTTTTATTTATCATCTTTATTTTATTTGTCTGAAGCCATGATATTACTGATAATCTTATTATTGCCTTTAGTTACTGGTCTGGGTATACTCTTTTTGAGAAATTCATGCACCGTGCGTATTGTGGCTTTGACTTCGACAATTGTCAATCTATTGCTGACCTTCGTTGTAATGGGAACCTCGCCAGCTGCTACTTTTTCAGCAGAGTGGAATAATCTGATGGGTATAAGGTTCTCATTAGGATTTGATGGCATTAGCCTCTTGATGCTATTGCTCACAAACCTATTATTCCCATTTATTATCTTGGCAGGATTTAAGCGCGAGCAGAAGCAGGTCTCTATTTTGAACTTCTTAATCTTGCTTACTCAGGCAGCCCTGATCGGTGTTTTCTTGTCACAAAATGCATTCTTGTTTTATATTTTCTGGGAGTTAACACTCATTCCAATCTACTTTATCCTGCTTCTATGGGGTGGTGAAAATAGCAGAGCCGTAACCTTGAAATTCTTTATCTATACTTTGGCAGGAAGCTTATTCTTGTTGATTGGAATAATCTATTTGGTGCAGTTAACACCCGGAATTCATTCGACTGACTTTTCGGTTTTAAACCAACTTCATATTCCGGCAGCCACACAAATCTGGCTCTTCTGGGTTTTGTTTATTGCCTTCGCAATCAAAATGCCAATCTTTCCATTTCATACTTGGCAGCCAAATACCTACACCATGGCATCAACTCAAGGGGTGATGATACTAGGTGGTGTAATGACGAAAATGGGGATCTATGGAGCCTTGCGCTTCTTATTCCCAATGGTTCCGCAAGGGGTTCTGTATTGGCAGAACATAGTTCTTGTCATGTGTTTAATTGGCGTTATTTATGCCTCTGTTATTGCCTTTAGGCAGACGAATCTTAAAAGATTGATCGCCTTCTCTTCAATGGCTCATATCTCCCTGATGGCAGCAGCTTTATTTATTTACAATTACTATGCTGCACAAGGGTTGTTGTTCCAGGTTGTCACCCATGGGTTAACTGTAGTGGCGTTATTCTATATGGTTCAGCTGATTCAGGATAAAACAAACACGTTAGAATTGCCTCAGATGGGCGGATTAAAGCACGCAGCTCCGAAAATGGCGATTCTATTACTAATGATCGTACTTGTTTCAGTTGCTCTTCCACTTACGGGTGGCTTTATTGGGGAGTTTCTGATCATTATCGGACTTGCGAAACAATCGATTTGGGTGGCATTATTTGGAGGCACTACCATGATTCTTGGAGCAATATATATGCTTTATGCCTACCAACGAATTATGCTTGGCGACAAAAATGTCTCTTTCAAAAATACCACGGATCTTGTTCGATTAGATTATTGGATGCTAATACCATTAATTGCAATCTTATTTATCTTAGGTATTTATCCTCAGCCAATACTTAACCTAGTGGAGGTGTCGGCTAATACTATGCAAAATCTATTGACTTCTGCTACAGGTGTCGGAACGATGATGCCACATTAATCTATTTGAAACAACTTGAATTGAACCTATAATGAGCGCACTAATATTTATAGCAGTATTTGGAATTATTGTCCTTTACCTTGGATTTGCAAATAACAAGGCAATACTAGCACCTGTTGCTATTGGGGGATTATTAATTACAATGGCTCTCTCGATTAAAGATTGGGGCGTAGGCTCAAAATATTTCCATGACATGATTGTGGTCGACAACTTCTCGATCGCCTTTAATGTCTCCATGCTAATCATCACAACACTGATCTTTCTATTTGGCGTTAACTATTACAAAAGGATGGAGCATCATGTTGCCGAGCAGTATGCCTTGATGATCTTTGCACTTACTGGGGCATTTTTGATGACCTCTTATTCGAATCTGATTATGCTTTTCTTGGGGATTGAGATTTTGTCAATTCCGCTCTACATTCTTGCAGGTGGAAAAAAATCGTCGTATCGTTCAAACGAAGCGTCTTTCAAATATTTCTTGCTTGGTTCATTCTCAACCGCATTTTTCCTCTTTGGTATCGCCCTTGTCTATGGTGCCTCTTCGACATTCTATCTTCCAGAGATCAATACCTATATTGCTCAGTATAATGGCCATCTTCCTCCTATGTTAATGGTCGGACTATTGTTTATCCTTATTGGCGTTTCGTTTAAAGTGGCAGTAGCTCCATTCCACTTCTGGAGCCCTGATGTGTATGAAGGTGCTCCAACATTGGTTACTGCTTTTATGGCCACCGTGGTTAAGACTGCTGGCTTTGCAGCTTTTTATCGATTGTTAGGAATGGGACTTTTACCCTTACCTGCGGCATTGGAAAAAACCCTCTGGGTGATGACAGGATTATCTCTTTTAGTCGGAAACTTAGCGGCACTAAAACAAAGTAACTTCAAACGATTATTGGCTTATTCGGCCATCGTTCATACCGGATTTATGCTTTTGGCGATGCTTTCACAGCACGACTCTGCAGGGTCAGTATTGCTTTACTATACCTTTGTCTATTCTTTAGCTACGATCCCTCTTTTCATCATCTTCATCCATATGAAACGTTCAGCGAAAGGGCTGGAAGATTTGGTTATTTTCCGCGGTCTTTATAAACAGAAACCATGGGTGGCCGTATTTATGACCATCTTGATGATGTCATTGGCCGGCTTGCCGCCTACATCAGGGTTTATGGCGAAATACCAAGTCTTTACATTGGCTATTTCACAAGGATATATTGCAATAACCATCTTTGCTATCGTCATGGCAATCATTGGCGTTTACTATTATTTCTATGTTCTGCGTGAAGCTTTTACCGATAGTGAGGAGCCTAATCCAATTTTGATCCCCTTTATTAACGCCGCTTTGATCATAGCTTGTGGTATCGCCGTTGTTCTATTAGGTCTGTTTACGTTCACAATCCCCATCTAAACCCCATAGTAGCTCTGATTTCTTTTTCCTGATACTGGAATAAATTTCGTTGTGAATAATTGATCTTTTTTCTGATCTTTATGCATGACTTATAAACCTATGTTTTATAAGATCCTAAACTAAACTAAACTAATTAGCCTTACTCAGACTTCTTGGGTGAGCGCGCAAGAAACTATAACTAATCTTGAAAGCAATGTTCGCTAAACTATTTAGTGTGCTGACTTTTTCTATTCTAATCTTTCCAGGATTTTCGCAATCGAATGGGAATAAAAACGGCTGCTATATAAATGAGCCGAGATTTAATAGGTCTGGTGAGTTAATACCATTGCAGTCGTATGAGCAGACCATTGCTCGTTCAATGAATTTTGTAACGACAAGTGAGAACTGGGTTAAGACCGATTCCCTGACCTTAAGAGATGAAAATGGGTTAAGGCATCCGGTCTATTTTTTCTATTCCTTCTTCTTAAATGACGATGGCAGTCAGCGTCGAAATAGCTATGTCTCCTATCCTGCATTTCATCACTCGCTGTATATAAAGGCGTTTATGCGCTATTATCGATTTAGTGGTAAGAAGGAGTTTCTTCAGCGGGCCCTCGATCTGGCAGATTGGAATATGGCACATAGTACCCCGTCAAATTATAAATATGGTGGGATGCCTTATAGCACCTGTGCGGCGGGTAAAATGGGTGGCTTTGTTGACGGTCAGGCGATCATGACCGATAAAGCGGCAATCATGGCTCTTGCCTATCTTGAATTATACCAGTCGACAAAGATCCAGAAGTATCTGGATGCAGCCTTGTTGATCGCTACTAACCTTCTAAAGACACAAAAGCCAGAAGGTAATTGGTCGTTTCGCGTAGATCCCCAGACCGGAAAAGCAAAAGAAGAATATACAAGTAGCGCCATTTATGCGGTCATGCTCTTTGAGGAGATGGAAAAACTTTATCCGAAATTAGATTTTAAACAGAGTGGGAGGAGAGCGTTACATTGGATCCTAAATAATCCTGTTAAAACCATGCTCTTTAATGGGTTTTATGAAGATGTGGGTGCTGATACAACAAACAGAACCAATTGGGACTGTATCGATCTAGCCAAATACTTATTAGCCCATCATCGCGATAATCCTTCCTATTTGAAAATCGCAACTAAGTTAAATGAGTATATTGAACATACGTTTATTGATAAGCAGCACCAGTATAAACCTGCGGAAGGGATCAAAGAACAACTTCGCTGTTTTGTTACAATGGGCATTCATAGTGCTCATTGGGCAAGCATGATGGCTAATTTTTATCGCGTCACTGGAGATAAAAGCTATAAGAATAGAGCTGTTCAGACGATGAACTTTGTGACCTATCTTCAGCAAGAGAATGGTCGGATCTTAGTGAGCGCCGATCAATATCCTTATTACTGGTATAGCTGCGATATTGGAGTCGATCTATTTTTACTTGATTTCTTAGCTGAATTTCCAGAATTTGCCACACCTCAAATACAACAATAACATGATAAACCTGAAAAATGGCGTCCTATTCTTTCTTACGGTTACCCTGATTCTTTGTCTGGGTTTGATCTATACCTTGGAACAGAATCCAACTAAGGACACGAACTATCCTTTCAATGTGAAAAATTTTGGTGCGAAGGGGGATCATAAAACCGATGATACGAAAGCGATACAAGCAGCGATCAATGCGGCTGTAAGTCATGGCGGTGGTACAGTTTACTTTCCCGATGGCGTCTATCAGATTGGCGGTCCAGTTATTGATTCGGTGAATCATCAACGTTGCTCTGCACAGCTTTATATCCCAGTAAGTACTTTGGAGCATCCGATTAATATCGTTTTTAAAGGTGAGACTGCTCCTGAATTTGAGTTGCAAGGCTTAATAAAAACAACCCCTGCAATGAATGGATCAATCCTCTTGTCTACTCTTATAACATCAGATTCTACTCAGTTTGTGATCGGAATGGTTCGTGGTCAAGGCAAAAATTGGAGACAGTGGAACTATTCAACTCCTTCCTTTTTTAATCTCGGAATCCGAACAAGTACGACTAATCTGGGTGATACCGTGCAGGTGCGCAATTCTTTAGGTGGGATAAATCTAGCCTATGCCAGCAAAAGCACTCTAGATAATATCCTAATCACAACTCAAAGCCCCTTGGCATCGATCTTAAATCCTACTGGCACGGGCAGCGTAGCTTTGGTGACTCCTAAAGTTGACAATCACGCGCAGATCGACATCGGATTAATTCGAATTGGTGGATACGATTATGGAATAAAATTCAGTGAACATTTTGTGGCTCAGGATGTGCAGATTGTCTGCTGTAATATTGGTTTCCTTTCCGAATTTAGTCACCATAGCAGCTCCGTTCAGACCCTTGAGATTGAATGTGTTCGTTATCCCATTGTTTTTCGGCCCGGACATAACCTGATGGTTGCGAATTACAATACGGAACATTTGATGGATAATGTCTGGTACCGATTTGTGCAGGATGTCACCTTTGAAGGTAAAGCCTATTTCCCTGCAAAAATCGTTATTGGCCTTTGTAATCCAGTGATCTCTAATATTGGATATAACTTTAGTCATTTTAAAACCAACGATTCGTCTAGAGTGGTGCTGTTGGAGAATGCAAAAGTTAATTAGAAGTTGAATAGAACTATGAGTTATTTAAAACATAGAATTATGAGCAGAAGCAAGATTTATGGCATCGTACTAGCATTAAGTCTCTTCTTTATACAAGATGCATTTAGTCAGAATAGCGTTGATCAAACGGTTCAAACGATTGCGGTAGAGTGGCGCGATGCAGCGCCAAAAGGGACTATTGAGATTTATAATGGTCGACTAGCAAATATTAAGGTTGTTACAGGAAAAGGGAAAATCCATGGTAATTCATTTGAGTTTAAATCGAAGGGGAGCAGCCGAGTGGAGCTTTCGTTAGCCGATGTAAATAATCAGGTAGGAAGTGATGCGACGAGGATTACCATCCGAACAGCCACCCATCCTTTTACATTCTTTCTTCGTGATGTTACTTCTCAATACCCGATTTCTATCCCTCTCTTTCAGGTTGTGGTTACTGCAGCTCAAGACTCGCGCACCACTGAACAAATAGAAGCTTTTATCAAAGCTCAAGGTTTAAAAAGCAAGGTTCAGCAGCTGTCCGAACTGCCAGAAGAGAGTTTTGATTCAGCCGCCATTCATACTCGAAACCAATCTTGTCCAACTTGGTTAGGCATCAGTCGTGATATCCGTATCTTCGAACTGAACGACAATCGCACCCATCCAGCCAGCGAGATGAATCTCATTAAGCCTCGAAATTCGTCTACCACTATAAAATTGCCAGAGTTAGATAATAAACCAACTGAGTACGCTTATTTAGTGGGTCGAGGACAAGGGGTTTCCGTGAATGTAACGCGTCGATTAGATGAAGGGGTACTTCCCATATTACATTCAACCCTATTGGATGAAGATATTGATTACCATTCAACGATGTTTGTGTCGCTAGAAAGATCACCGTTGAATAATCAAGCTGCTATTGGCACCGATTACTTAGTGGCTGATCAGTATAGTGGTGGACACATGCTCACCAAGCAACAGCAAGAGCTGGTAAAGCCTAGAGTGGAAGAAGAAATTAATAAGAGTGAAACAACGGTTTTTTATTACCGGTGTGAAGCTATTAACCGCTCGGCAGTGCCGCGTTATGCTTGGTTTAAGACGATCAGACCTGGAGCAGGATGGTGGATCAAAAATGCCTATTGGTTTGATAATTCGACTGGGTTTTCAGCGTATGCTTCTGATCGAGTATTCGGAATTTCGAAACTAAATGGCCTTCCATTACACGATGAGGAGATCAGTGTTTTAATTAAACCAGGCGAAAAGGCCATCTTTGAATTTTACGTTCCCCATAGTCCAATCACAAAAGCTCGGGCAGTCCAACTTTCAAGTCAATCGTTTGATTCTCGACTTGCTGAATGTAAAACATTTTGGAAAGAGAAGTTAGCTGGAGCAGCACAGATCAGTGTCCCCGAGTCCCGCATCAATGAGATGATACAAGCGGGATTATTACACCTTAATTTAATTACCTATGGCAAGGATCCTGCGGGAACGTTGGCTCCTGCTATTGGAGTCTACACACCTATCGGAACTGAAAGTTCGCCCATTATTCAATTTTATAATTCAATGGGGCTTACTGACGTCGCTAAACGTTCGTTGACCTTCTTCTTGGATAAGCAGCACGATGATGGGATGATTCAGAACTTTGGTGGTTATATGGTCGAGACAGGTGCAGCGCTTTGGAGTATGGGCGAATATTTCAGATACACTAAAGATAAACAGTGGGTTCAGAAAGTCGAACCTCAGCTGTTAAAAGCGACTGAATTCTTGCTTCAATGGCGAGCGAATAATAAGAAGGAGGAACTCAGAGGTAAAGGCTATGGCATGATAGCGGGCAAAGTTGCCGATCCAGAAGATCCATTTCATCAGTATATGTTAAATGCCTACGCCTATCTTGGTCTTAGCCGAGTTTCGGAGATGCTTAAGGAGGTTGACGCTACGCAATCAAATCGTTTGGCACAAGAAGCTCTCGCCTGGAAAAATGACATCCGAACTTCATTGGAAAATAGCATTTCAAATTCCCCTGTTGTTCCACTTGGTGATGGAAGTTGGTCCCCCACAGTTCCCCCTTGGACCGAAGCAATTGGTCCCAGAGCCTTGCATATCATCCCAGAGAACTATGTTTCTCATGGCACTGTGACGGCTCCTGATGTTCTTCTAGGTCCATTGTATCTCGTTTTTTGCGAGGTTTTGACACCTGAAGATCCAATCTCCAAAATGATGCTTAATTACCACAGTGAGCTTTTTTATCAGCGTAATGCAGCATTTAGTCAGCCGTATTATAGTCGTCACAATTGGATGCAGCTTAAACTTGGAATGATAAAGCCATTTCTAAAAACATACTACAATACTTTTTCTGCTTTAGCTGATCGTGAGACCTACTCTTTTTGGGAGCATCTCTATCAGGTGAGTTCTCATAAAACTCACGAGGAGGGGTGGTTTTTAATGGAGACACGCTGGATGCTTTACCTTGAAGAGGGACAAACCTTGAACCTACTGCCAGGAGTTCCGCGCCAATGGTTGGAAGATGGAAAGAAAATCTCCTTAAGTAAGGTGCAAAGTTATTTCGGACCTCTCTCTTTGGACGTAACTTCTCACGTAAATAATGGGTCAATAGAAGCGAACATTACGTGTAATTCAGCCTCGAAACCTCAAGATGTGCGAATCCGTATTCCTCATCCAGCAGGTAAAAAAGCGATAAAAGTTACCGGAGGAACCTATGATTCGTCAACAGAATCTGTTTTGATCCAAGGTTTTCAAGGAACAGCAACCGTAAAACTAGAATACTAGGACCATGAGAAAGCTACTTGTTGTTGCTGGGATTATCGTTTGTTTGGGCCTTCACACGTTTGCTCAAATTCGTAAGGCGGATAATTCTGCAGATATCCATTTTGCAATCCAGATCCCCAAACGTCTGATGCATAATTATGCAGTGGCAAATAGTTCTGTTAAGCAGGCAGCGATTTTTCGTGATCAGGCTATTCTTAAATTGCCCAAGTCTTATACACAGGGAGGTAAGCCAACTCGACTTATCTACTGTGCTCATGGTGCTGGTGGCGGTGTGACAGCAAAAAATTGGTTTATCAATAATTTTGCAATTGTGGATTCTTTATTGAGCCATGGCTATGCTATTTTTGATGTCAATGGAGGAGAGTCAATGGAAAATATGGGCGGTCCATTGGTCATTTATTCTGCTTTTCAAGCCTATAAAACCATTCGAAAAAACTATAATATTGAACCAAAGATCTTCGTTGTTGGCTTGTCGATGGGAGGTCTCTCGTCGTCGAATTTTTGTCTGCAGCACCCAGCAATTGTCTCAGCTCAAGGTTTGTTTAGTGCGGTACTCGATTTGAAAGGACAAGCTTGGGATCACCCTTGGTTTCCCACAACTCCCAAAGTCATCTCCACGGTATTTGATTTCACGGATAAGTCAGGGAAAACTTGGGAGCCAGCTAAGGTAAAAGGATGGAATCCACTTTATGCCAATAGCAGAATTCGGGGTAAGGATACTTTACTTCATTACCCAGTCCCAGTAGCAATATGGCATGGAACTGGCGATCCAGTTGTTCCTATTTCAGCCTCCCGCACCTTCCAACGCTTCATTCAAAATGGGGGCGGCACCTGTGTGTTGAATGAAATCGATTCGTCTGACCATGGACTTAGTTGCGGTAATCCTTTTATGAACCAAGGGTTGGTCACTTTTTTTGATCGAATTAAATAGCTGTTCCTTCTTATTCGCAACTCACTAACCTGATCTGCCAAGGCCCCACCTCTGGGATCGTGAATTTTTGATAAACTCCGTCAGCACCTGATGAGGTTATCGTTGTTTCCTTGCACTGCATATCGTATAGCTTTATCGTCTTATTCGCAGTTCGTAACTTCAATATCACATTCTTGGCTTCATCAAAAGAGGCGTTTGTAAAGGCGAGAGCTATTTTACCTTGATTCGGCTCGCGGATCCAAAGGTTGATCCGATGAAAAGATTCAATATATCCGGGGAGTGTTTGGTTGGATAGCCAGCGAAAGATCGATTTCATCTGGGTGCTTTTCGACTTGTTTTCCATAAATGTCCAAGGGTAGTAGCCTGCAATAAATATCCGTCCTCCTAACTTATTTTCAAAAGTCCCGGAGGTGCATGGGGAGACTTCGTCCCCTGAATAGTCAATAAGTGAACTGATGATTTGCGCCTTCGTATTATTTGGCTTTAGCGTGAAGGCCTCTGACTTCCAAAACGATTGTCTATTGTCTCGTGAGGCTCCAGCAAAGCTGCCATTGAGAGGGTGGTTGGTGAAATGCTCAATCCGGTCGACCTTATCCGATTTTACCACTTCAAATCCGGTGAGTTCACCATATCCTAAACGATTCAGTTGTGCTAAAGCTTCTGCATCCATATAAACGCCACCTGAAAGAATTTGTCTAACCTCATCCTTCGATAAGGTTAGGATATTATCTTTTCCTAGAATAGTCACTTTCGCATTCTTCCCAGAATAGAAGGTAGGTAGTCCGATATTGTATAGGTCGTGGCTTACCAATGGGTTTCCTGAGCTAAGCCAGTTCCCTTGATCGATATTCCCCGTGGCAAAACTATTTTTATTCCAGAAGGTTTCGATGCCCGTTAAGTCCGTTCTTCCTAACTTCTGAACCATCAGATTAAAGAAAGGCCTGGCCTCTTGGAGTTTTGCTAATAGGGGTTCATACTCATCTAATGGCTCATCGTAAAAAGATAACACATTAAAGGCGGCTCCAGTGCAACCGGCTGCAATGTGTGAACAGGCCTCCAGTACCACCATATTCGCTGCTTTTTTCAGTCTTTGGTAGGGAAAGTTTTCGATCTCCGACTCAATTGAAACAACCTCTTTCGGCAAGACCGATACTTGACGTCCGACATCGTGCGATTTTCCAACAAGTTCTGCGGTCAGATTATCGGTGTAATAACCTCCACCTGGTCGCCACATCACTGGAATATGATTTGGTCCAGCTAAAATTCTGGCCCAATTCTCAAAATCATACCCTTCATAAAATCGATCGCCAGTCATAAAGCCTAGCGACATTTTGGGTTGAATCGTATGAACTGTTTTCTCAATTAAGGTAAAAAGGTTGGAGATCGTATTCCGATTATGCTGCAGCCAAGCTAGTCTGACCTTCAGTTTATCTTCGACTGATCCTTCATTTATCGCACTCTTGAGTTTTTCACGCGTATAGCTCACTCCTGATTCTTTTTCAAAAATTTGCAGACAGTTATCGCAAAAACATCCAAGGCCAATGGGCATATGACCAAACCTTACATCATCATCGATCCAGATATAGTCAGGATTTGCTTCGGCTGAAAGCTGATAAATGGTTTGCACATACTCGCGCAGGTGTTCTCCATTGGGACAGAAGGAGCCGTTACAAATCTGACCATCAATATTGGTCATATTGACATAATCACCATTTAGTGAATTGTCTAGATTCTCGTTGTGATGCCCTATCGAGGAGAGGATATTAATCCCTGCTTTATAGCCCCGTTTCTTGGCTTTAGCTATCCGAATCTTTAAAATAGACGCTCTCTCTTTGAAAACTTTGATTGGCAGAGGGGGATGGGTGGCTGAAGTAAAAAATGTTATTTCATCGGTTACCCCTTTGTATTTATCGAACAGATTAAAGACCTCGGTGCATCGTTTTTCTGAAGCCCAAAGCGGAACACCAATTCGGAAGGAGATATTCGCTTTATTAATTATTGGCACGTTCGCTTCAGCTGTGCCCTTGTCGGGAACGGCTTTTAAAACAAGTGAACTAAAAAATAATATCAGAACAAAAACGATGGTTGTGCTAAATCTGTTCATAGGTGGTTCGATTTGTAAAATTGCATGCGATTATAACGCGAAGAAACGCATGTGAGCTAGGAGCTGTCTGCATTTCTTCGCGTTGTGAATTGATCGTCTAAATGACTAACCTATTCGGTAATTCCTTTCCAATGATCTGTTCGGAAAGATGAAGCAGGTAGATCGGCACTATTGTATAGGTTGGCATCATCCGGGTTATTTCCCCAGGCATAACGCACCGCCACTGGGTTTTTAACCTCAGAAGAGCTAATCTGAAGTGTGTTAATACCCGTTAGCTTGCCAGTGGCCCAATGAAACTCATGGTCTTCTCCAGCCACAGCAAAACCTTTAACATAGCCATATTTATCTTTGACTTTTAATCCGCTTCCGATCTGATCGAAGGTTAGCGTTACCTTATTGCCCTCGATATTCATTGTTTTATAAACAGGTCCAGAATAGACAAGGTCTTGTTGATAAGCCACCTTAAGTCCTGATAATGCCAATCGCATACCAACTGTCTGCTTATCGATCGGATGAATATTTACGGCATCCCCAACATCAGTTATGACAGCCATTCCAGTATTTGGTAGAGCAAGTGTCATGCTTTGTGCTTCACGTAATTCAGCCCATGTGCTTTCAGTTGGCACTGAGTCTGTTTTCATAAAGTTTGCTAGTTGAACAAATAAAAACGGGAATTCTCCTTGGTTCCAGTGTGCTCTCCAGTCTTTGATCAGATTAGGGAAGACCCGCTGATATTGTTTTGCTCGCCCTGCATTGCTCTCTCCTTGGTACCAGATTGCCCCTTTAATAGCATATGGAATTAATGGGCTTAGCATCGCATTGTAAAGCAAGGTTGGGTAGGAGTTCGGACTTAATACGGTATTGAATTTTACTTGTCCTACTTTGTATTTCCAGTTGCCGCTTAGCGATATATTTTGATCGATGCACTCTAGCTTCAGTGCTGCTGAATCGCCATAAATGCCGCCCATGCCACCGATGTCTTCCACTTGGACCGTAATATTATTTTTTCCAGCTTTGAGCACTCCAGCAGAAATGGTGTAGACGCGCGAACGTTCTGCGATCAGTTTATTTGAACCGACAAGAGCTCCATTGACGAAAGTATTATCCGAGTCGTTGATTTTCGCTAACCGAAGTGTTGCAGGTTTTCCAGCCGCCTCTGCTGAGATGGTTACTTCTTTTCTAAACCAGATAATTCCATCAACTCCAGCTAATCCATTGTTTTCAATGTACCCAGGTAGTTTCATCGATTTCCAGTCTGAGTCATTTAGATTTTGGTCGGCCCAGATAGGCATTCCATGCTCCATGCCAAGATCTACTTTTGAGATAGCACCCACTCTATCGCGTACCTCTTGCTCGATTGTTTTTGCATAGTTGTCAAGATCGATTTTTTTTAATGCCGCCAATGAAGGGGCTAAATCTGGGTCTTTGGAAATTGTCTCTTCACTCATCCATGTTTCTGCAACGGTGCCACCCCATGAGGTGTTTATTAATCCAATGGGAACTTTTAATTTTTCATAAAGAGCTCTGCCGAAGAAGTAGGCGACAGCAGAAAAACGGGGAGAGGTATTTGGTGAACAGGGTGTCCATTCTCCATCTTCTAATTTATCTTGTGGCGATTGCGTAATTCGTTTTTTTACGGTGAATAGTCGTATTTGTGGATAATCAGATGCAGCAACTTCAGCATCTCCATTTTTACTATTAACAAGGTAAAATTCCATGTTCGATTGACCAGAGCAAACCCAGACTTCTCCAATCATAACATTTTCGAATGTGGTAGTTGATTTACCTTTAATAATCAATTTATAAGGTCCACCATAGTTCATGGATGGCAGTTTAACCATCCATTTTCCAGCTTTATTGGCTTTTGTTGAGGCGCTAGATTTCTCAAGTGATACGGTGACTTTTTCTCCAGGAGATGCCCATCCCCAGACTGGAATCTCAACCCCTTTCTGAAGAACCATATTATTACTGAATAAAAGGGGAAGTTTTACCTGAGCTGAGAGACTGCCCGCAATAAGCAAAAGCAGCAACATTGTCCATTTTTTAGTTTTTAGTATTGTCATGATTGATTTAATTTAAGTAAATCTGAAATTTTAAGATAAGTAAAAAAATAGTTTATATAATTTTTAAAAATAAACCTTAGCAGGCACATTAGGATGATTATTGCAATATGGCAAAAACTGCACTAATTATTTTTGGTATTTTTTCATTTCCTGATTATGACGAATCATTAGTTTCTATTGTGACCTATTGTGCCAATTTTGATTAATACATCCTTGGTATGCCGAGTTGAGTTTTTCCTGAAGAGTGATATTTGACCTTCTCATTTTCGATTGGTTTTTCCCCGACGATCGTCCACGAGTTCCGGTTTTTCCCTTCTGGAACAATTGTAATCACTTCATTAATTTTTGTGCTGATAACTGAAATCGGCCCTTTCAGCATTTGGCTAGATCTCTTTAAACTGGATTGCGCCACTCCGGTCTTCCAAGGCAATGCTAGATTGCACTTGTTCCCATAAAGACTCTTAATGCTAATCCATTGCACTTGTCCCGATTGAATCTCTGAAGAGACGATGAAACCTCCTTGTGCATGAAGGGTAAATCGACCTGATTTATTGGCTGGGAAAGCCGGAAAAACACGCACGATATCGTTATAGCTTTGAAGGAGTGATTCATTCATAGCCGTTGTCAGCACCGAGGTGGCCTCCATCGACATATGTCGGAATGGCCACATGGGTAGTGGGAACTTCTCATCTTTAACTTTTGAGTTTACATCCACAACTAGATTGGTTCGAAAGAACCATTCTGCATCTTTATTGACCTCTACTTCGAGGCCCCAATGACCCCAGCCGTTGAGGTAAATTTGCCATCTGCTTGGGAATCGCTCTAGATCGATAGCGAGTTCTTTCGCCATCCCAAGTCGCGCCATGACAATGGGTACTGGGTCCCACCCTGTTATCTCAGCGCCATATAATAGGGTGGTGGCTTTGGCATGGTCAAATCGTTGATCACCCGTGTTTGCTAGTCCAATAACACCAGAAGGAAAGACGGGTGAGGAGGGGACAGAAGGGAAGATGCCATCTAAAAGTTTCAATCCATTATTCGGATAGTTGCGGTCTTTAATGGTATCGCTCTTGCCAAGTAGATTATAGGTGACGAGCATTTGCTGCTCTTTAATACCCCATCCTGCCGCAAAAATCTCATTGGTTGGTGAGTTTTCACCTCTGAAAAATCCGCGTTTTAGTTTGTATCCGTCAGCCGTTTTTCCGATGGTCTCCTCGTCGTATTTAAGTATGGGCAGCGGGGCCAAATGGTTCAGGATATCTCTCCATCTTACAGATTCTGGAACCGTAGAACCTGCAACTTTCATCGCATCTAAGGCCGCAGTAAAAAGCGCTTGGGCGTATACAAGTTCGGTAAGTCCATCCTTTAGTTTTATCCATCCTTCATAACCACTCCCTTCCTTGGCATGGTACTGTCCATCGGCTTCTTTGACTAAGATAGACTCATAAAACCTCGCTGCTTCAAGGATAAATGGGAGTGCCTTTTCTTGAAGAAATTTCTTGTCGTTGGTAAACTTATATTGTCGCCAGAAATCGAGCGCAATTTCGGCAATTGGAGTATGGTTAATCTTCTCTCCTGACGAGTTGTACCCTCGTCGTTCCGTTACATCGGAGACAAATGCACCGTTGGCATTGAATAGTTTCTTGGCATCTTTTTTTGCTTCGGGAAGCGAGTTGAATCTAAAATCAAGATAGGGCGTTACGAGTTCATGAAATCCTGCAGCGTTTAATGGCCAGCTTATCTGTTGCTGGTTCCAGTGGAAATAAAAATTCCAGTTTTGGACATCGCGACTCCAGCTCCAAATACCATTGTTAAATCGACCAGGATAGTTTCCCCCTTGGGAGGCATTGGCATAAAACATAGTGAGATACCATAAACTATTTAGGTAGTCATCGCCATAGTCCATCAGCGAGCGGTTCCAAATTTCTTTCCAGGCTCCTGCATTGGCTTGCCTAAATGCTTCTAGGCCTAAGTCATTGATGGCTTGCCTATTTTTCCTAAGTATTTCAGTGGGATCACCTTTCGTTGGAGAGGTCACACTAAACGCTAATTGTGCATCTTTTTGCTGTTTTCCAGCTAATTGTATGGTTGCTGCATGAGAATGGTCACGTGAGTAGGTAACTGTTGATCCATTGTTTTTAAGCACGCTCCCGCCAATTCCAAAGGTGCCGGAAGATAATTTTTGGGTAATGGAAACACCATTTTTATCGGCGAATGATTCGGTTCCTGTTGTTCCAATGGTGGCATCCCGATTAATCTGATGGTACCAATGTGAAAAGGTTCGAGATCCAAATCGCTCAACGGTAATGTCGACAGGGACATTTTCTTTTAGGTCACTCTTTAGCTCATAAAGTAGTGTCCCTGTTTTGTGGTCCACAAATGCCTTGAGTCCAACTTGGCCAAACGGACTGGAGCCTTCAAGAGATAAGGAGCCATCGGCAAGATTTAGTTTGGCTTTAAAACTTGAGATGTATAGCGTGTTAAAGACTGGATATTTAAAATCAATAATTATCCGACAGGCATGGCGTTGCGTGGTACTTACATCTTCTTCCTTTCCATCCCAGTTATGAAAGGGTCCAAAGGCCGCATCATCCCAGAGATCGCTCTTATTGATCACGGCAATAATTTTGGAATCTTCGCACCAAAACAGAGCCCCTATCTCACCGTTTCCTAGGGGAATTCCTTGCATTGGATCAATCGGAGGAGAGAGGTAGACTAGGTCATATTGTGAGACTCGACCTGGCCATGCGATATCCCAAGTGGCTGTTTTAGGATTAAAGGCCGATGTCGTTGGACTTTCAGTTGTTTTGCCAAAAGAACTAATCGCTGAAAAGATCAAAAGACTTCCAAGCAGAAAAGAATAATTATAGGAGAATATTCGTTTCATCCTTTATTGCGGTTTGGTAGTTGTTTTTAAGAATTTCTTCCCTTCTGGAAAATGTCCTTCAAAAAAGGATTTTTCTGATCCGTTGAATTGCGCTACTCGAACCGTGCTCCATGTCTCCTGATCGCCAGTGGCGTAATACAGATATGTTTTTCCTTCGTACTCTAAAAGATCAGTGTCTGAATTATTTTTCCCTTCGCCGGCAGCAGCTTCTAAGATCGGATTATAGGGGCTATATTCCCAGGTATCTAAGTCTTTCGACCGGATCAGGAATGAATTCCATCCATCATGACCTTTAAATGGCTCATGTACATAAATTACGTAATAGTAAGGTTTGATATAGCGTATCACTGGACAGGATGAGTATTCGTGCTTCAAACCAGTAAAGACAAGATTTGGAATTTTTTCCCATTTGGCCAGATTGGTGGATCGCGCAAACTTAAAACAAAACTGCACTGGTTTATCCGATTCGTATGCCATTAAATACCCTTTTTCATCCTTGCAAACCGATGAATTAAACAGATGCTCATTCCCTTCAGGCAGGATCACTTTTTCGGTTTTCCAAGTTTTTAAGTCTGCTGAGGTAATCCTGTCGATACCGGTGGAGTTCATCTTATGTCCAAAGTCCGTAAAGTCAAGTGCAAAAACATTTAGTTCATTGTCATTAAGATAAGCCGAGACAAACGAATGCCCTTGTCCGAAGCGGGCAACTTCCTGACCGGTCTGCATATCGTCAATATACAAATAGGCGTCTTTACCTTTGGCTTCGGCTCCTCCAGGCCGATAGTTGGAAACTAATAAAAGTTGATGGCCCCAAAGAATGGGAGTATTTTCCATAGGTGTCCGCCCGTTTTGGGAAAAGGCAAATGGGAGCTTTGTTAAGACCGGTTTTTGAGCATCCGCAGATATCCAAAAAAATAAAAGCGCTGTCAGTAAAATTGGGATTGCCAATGTTTTCATCCTATCTTGTTCTTAGATTTTATAACGTTGTTTTTTGATACCGAATCAAAAGAGAGCTTTGTTTGTCTTTTAAGATAAGTGAATAGCCACTCATCAGTTGAGCACCAGTAAGCGTATTTTTTTCTTTTGTATCGACATTTACTAATTCATAGTTTAGAGCTGATTCGAGTCCGCGAAGCTTCACCGTTATCGATTCTGCCTCGCAATTTTTTCGCCGGAAGGCCATCATTATTCCATCCCCACTCTCTGGACGGTTTTGTTGATAGGCTAACCAAACTGAATCTTTGGTCATGTTCTCCGTCGTTGTCAGTGGATAATAGTCACCATAATAATATGGCCTTAGATCCTTAAAAGTTTTCAAAAAACTCTGAAGTTCTGGTATCGTATGAGCTCTACTATTTAAATCTAGATTGATGGCCATTGAGGTACTCATATTCGACCTAAAATGATACGGTGTTAAGGTAAAATTTCCTGTCCCATGCATCGGAAGATAGAAATTCAATCCGTAGGTATGGCATTGTGATCCATCAGGCTCTCCATAATTATAGTCGGTACGCCATAACGGAGAACTGCGCGAAATAGTCTCTAAGTCAAGACGGCGGCCTCCGCTGGAGCAATTGTCAATCAGTAGATTAGGAAATCGCTCTAGCAAGGTATCCCAAAAGGCATAAAGTCCTTCGATATGTCTGATCTCCGAAATGCCAATTCGATCAGGTTTATCATTGGCTTTCCAATAAGGCATAGGATCAAAATTAAAATCCTGCCTGTAATAATCTAGACCCTCTTTTTTTATAAAGTTGGAGATATAGTCAGTCAGCCAAACCCGTGCTTCTGGATTTCCCAGGTTAAATAAGAAGTTCCCATTTTTAGGGATCTTGATGAGCCAATCGGGATTTTGATTCGCAAATAATGTATTTTTTGTGACCCGTTCTGGTTCAAACCAGAGCATAAATTTAGCTCCTACCTTGTGTGCGGCATCGGTGACGGGCTTAAAGCCACTTGGAAAATTATCTGGATTAGGAGACCAGTTGCCCACATTAGGCCAGCTTCCATTGCAAGGATACCATCCGGCATCTAACCAAAAGACTTCAGGTACTAACTCAAATTGTTTGTGCCTATTTATCATTGCAACAGAGAATGACTCGGTAGAACAGGTATGTTCGTTGCATGGTGGTGGACCCTCACGAGCTAAAAAGGCGGAGAAGGGTAACTCGACATGCTTCCCATTGATTTTCCGCGTGTGGTGTACGAGCACGAATTGTCGAAACTGATTGTGCCCAACCATTCTGTCGGCACCACTCCAAAATAGCAGACAGATCTTAGGTGTTCGTATCTCCTCGTGTGCCAGTAGCGTAAGTTTCGTCCGCTCCATCCCGGATGTTAGTTTAACCGATTTATCGTCTAGCTGCTTTAACTCGGCAATCCATTTACCCGTCCAGCCAATGGCAATCATTACGCCATTCTGGTCGGGCATCTCTAGATTGAAAAACGGGAATGCCGTATGGTCAGAAGAGCGACCACCAGCCGGCGTCATAACAAGATTTTTCTGGATCGACAGAGTCTCGTCAATCGGCTGAAAATCGGTGATTGCAGCATTGCTTCCATTGGCATGATGCACAATAAATGGACCTTTTTGTTTTGCATTAAATTGATGATCTACAGCAGAGACGTGCTCCAATATTGGACTATTTTCAGATGACTTATTGGTGAATTTCAATACCCATTCAACGGCATGAAAGTCCGTAAACCCTGTCACTGTGCAGGTTACTTCTAAGCTAGTCTTAGGATCGGAATAGGTTATTAGCCGCCCAATTGTATTGGAATCAAGTGTCTTAATTGGCTCCGAACGATAACCCCAAGATTTTATAAACTTGTTCGAGTTAACACCTCCAAAGTCAAAGGAGAACGGGGGAATCTTCCCTTTGCCAAAGTTCTGTTCAATCCATTTGCCAATATCTTGACCCTTCATGACAGGTGTTTGCTTGGCATGGACCGATGATCCACTAAGGGTTAAAAAGAGAGAAAGAAAAATTGAGAGCACTAGATTAAGTCTGAAAATTCCAATATTATTTTTCATAACTGTCCGTTAATTTTGATTGACTTGTGTTCGTATAAGTTGTTTTCAATAGTTAGTCTAGAAGCTAAAATGTGATTTATTTAGCTTGGGCACATTAGATTTGACTGATCCCAAAGGATCGGCCAATAATCAATTCTATAATAGAGCTATACCTTATGATCGAGGAGGATCATAAGGTATAGGAGTTAGTTTAGGTGTGAAAAACGACCGGTTTATTGGTCAAGCATTGGTTCTAATCAGTTTAGTGCATCTCTGTTTCGCAAGCTCCAATGCCGCCCACGAAATAGTTGAATTGTACATTAGGATGATCGGCTAATAGCGACATCGGAACAGAGCTGTCTCTAATTTTCTTGCTGATCATCAGTGCTGTTAGTCTTTGTCCAAAAGGGTTGTCGTGAGCTCCAGCTTGCCAGATCGATACTTTCTCTGCTTTCCAGGTCTGCACGGGTCCAACAGTTAAGGCTTGTCTTGGAATCCCGGTAACCACACCTCCCGCACTTGTCCGTGCGTTTTGCATGCAGGTAATTGGATGCAAATCCACTACACGAGTAGTCAGCTTGCCAAATTCTTCCGGTGTTGGAGGAGCATCTTTATAGATCCCTTCGCGTTTTACTGGGTCATTAAATGCCCAATGTTTGGTATCTCCTTGTCCGCCTTGCATCACTGCACAGCGAATGCCACTATCCCAGCTATTGATATATTTGCTGGTCTCGGCTTTCGGGAAATGCATATTAGCATCTGGCATTCGATATCGAGGATCGATTTTATTAAAACACAACTCTCTGTCGGCTCGTTCGAAAGATAATGGATGACTAGCATCTAACTCTTTGCCATCGACATACCACTCATCCATACCCCAGAAATGGGCATTCGAAAGATCAAGCTGTAATTCATTAACCATTCGAGCGACTAAAGGTAACTGTTCTGTAGGGCCAATTGGACCACATATCCCAATGGGATTGCTGGCTGTAGCTTGTTTCCAAGCGGTGATATATTCAAGCGCTTCGGCAAGGTAAAAATCTTCTAAGGTATCGTAGAAAACCACTTTAAACCCTGGTCTTGAAAGCTGTAAGATATCTTTGGGTGTGAGCTTGGCGGCATCTCTCAATAAATCATCCTCAAGAGTGGTGAAATCCCACCAGTCGGGCGCTAACATGCTTAATTTTCTGGCCATACGAATTAAATTTTAATGGTGTAATTAGTTTATTTTAGAACGACCTTGCTTCCAAGTAACTCTTTTAGAATGTTATCCTGTGGATAGCTATGGCCAAGGTGCTGTCTAAAACCTTCTGCATAGTTTGTCTTAATTTCTTGACCCCGATGTGCAGCAAATTCCTTCATCGCTACAATATATTGGTCCATCTTGTGATGTTTGCGCAACCATTCCCGCTGACTGGCATGACAAGCTAGGGTATCTTCTTTAATTTGAATCTCATCTGTTATATCAACATAAATAGATGGATTGATACCCTTTCCAAATTTATCTTTCCCTTCCAATGGATCGACATAATATAGATGAGGAACCATCTCAAAAGGTGTTCCTGAGGCCTCCATGTTTTTTATCCCAGCGGCAAAACAGGCTGTCTGAACCACCAAGCTAGTTAGCTCATGATCGATCATGTAGTCATTTGGACTTGCTGTAAAAACAATACTTGGACGAACTTTGCGAATAACCTCAACGGCTTTGTTGATGGTCTCACGATCATAGGCGATATACACATCATCGCATTCCAGACAGTGGTACTCCCCGTCAAGAAGTGCTGCTGCTTGAGCTGCCTCATTTTTTCTGATTGCACTAATCTCTGCTCGCGTATGTTCTGCAGAACCTTTGTCGCCCGGAGTCATGGTTGCGATGTGTATTTTCCAGCCAGCCTTTTTTAAAAGCGAAAGAGTGCCTACACACATCAATTCTGCATCGTCAGGATGCGAAAAAATTCCTAATGCTATTTTGTCCATTTTTATAGTGGTTTTAGTTCTTAGTTTAATGTTTAAGTATGCTGCATTGAAATAAAGATACTGCTTTTTAGTTCGCCTCTCTTATTTGATAGAAGTTAGGCTAACCTGTTTAAAAAAGATCTCTGCACCTTCCGATTGTATTTGAATACGCCCTCTTTGCGGCGTTACATTCGTGGCATGATTCACTAATTTGCCATTTAGGTAAATAGTAATCTCATGCCCTTTGGCAACTACACGGAGTTTATTCCACTTCCCGATAGGTTTTTCAAGATCATTGGCACCTCGAAAGCCTTTGTCATCTTTCCATAAAGGATCGCGTCCATACCAGTTGATTCGACCACTGTTAATCGTGGCAGGCTCACCATTGGGATTGAAGATATACGATTTATCTTGCATCTCTTTCTCGACCGGACAGGTTAACGAGAACTTCGTAGACCCATCACCGACTGCCAGCATATCTCCCGTTCCACCTTCAATAAGTTGACATTCTATTGAATACATCCAGATGCCAGAGAAGGCTCCGTCAGCACCAGTCGAATGAAGTAAGATGCCGCTGTCGCGCGCATTTTTTTCACGCGGAGGATAGGTTAATGCTCCCCATTTATACTCAACTTCAAGCTGGTAATTTTCAAATGCTTCATTGGTGGTGATGCAGCCAAAATCCTCTCCTGAGATTCTGATCTGACCTTTCTGAACCGTAAATACATGATTCGGATCGATGTTTTTTCCTTTCCCTCGAAGGTAGGTATACCAGCCAGTTAAATCTTTCCCATTGAAAAGTTGATTTTGCGACTGCTGCGCAAGAACATCCTCGTTGAAGATTCCCCATGAAAGTACAATCAGGATAAGACTCAGTAATCTGTTTTTCATTTGGGTTCTATCTTTTGGTTACTTGGTTTCAGCTGATTTATCGGCTTCGAAAATCAACTTGTGTGTTTTCAACGCTTCTGCTAAATTTGTTAATGGCATCTCTTTGCCTTCCTCGAGAGCTTTAAAGAAAGCCTCAAACTGAGCCTGATATGGGTGATCTGATACATCACCAGAATCCAACATTTTCATTGGGATCTCGGTCCACTTGTTTTTGTCGAGCCCTGCTGTTTTCGTTGAATAATATTTATTATCCAATAAGCTTCCTTCGCTTCCCACTAAGTGGAAATGAAAATAATACGGCTGCAGACAGTCGATCACTGATGCCACTTTCCCAACCGCTCCATTTTTAAATTTGACAATGGATACAGAACTAGTTGGATATTCGTAGGGCTTAAAATCTTTGTTTTCAGAATAGGAAGCATAGCTACTAACTTCTTCAAACTCGCTTCCCATGCAGAGTAAAAGGGCATCCATGGCATGGCATCCTGCTGACAATAGACTACTTCCTGCTGCTGCTTTGATGGTGTTCCAACGATACTGTCCATACCATGGTCCAATACCATGAAAATAATCAACCTCCCCATAATGAATCGTACCCAGAAGTCCCTGCTCGATCACTGATTTTATAGTTAGCAACTGATTTGAGAACCGACATTCAAAGCAGACACATGAAAATACCCCTGCAGCTTTTACCGCTGCTTCCACCGCTAAACACTCTTCCCAGGTTAATGCAATGGGCTTTTCAATGATCAGATGTTTGCCTGCCTTTGCTGCTTGAATAGCTTGCTTGGCATGGTCGGCAGGATAGCTGCAAATTGAGACTGCATGAATTGTTGGATCAGCAAGCATCTTCGAAAGATCGTTATGACACTGGATTGATCCACCGTGTTTGGCACTTAGTGTTGATGGGTCCAATATTCGAGAAGAGCACACTGCCGTAACTTGAGCGTATGGCGTTTTATTGATCGCTTCAATGTGAGCCTCTGCAGCCCAGCTATAACCGATAATCCCAACATTATATTTCTTCATGGTTAAGCTTTAATTAGTTAGACTATAAACTTAAGTTTAAATTTTTACAATTCCGAACGTGTCGGCACCATCGGAGCTCCCTTCAAAGAGATATGGATCGCCCATACCAGATTTTGCATATTGATCGAAGACTCGTTTTACAACTGCCGAAGCGCTCTTCTCAGCAAGGATAGCGACTGTTCCTCCAGCACCACCACCTGTGATTTTTGCTCCGTAGATGCCATTTTTTGCTCCCTCTTGGCGGAATAATTCAACAATATAATCGGTCGCTTTAGCCCCTAATCCACATTCGGTGTAGGCATAATGCGATTGATACATCAGTTCTCCCATCAGCTTAAATGCTCGTTTGGTAGGAGCCAAAGAGGCACCTCGTGAAAGCTCAGAAAAAAGCTGAACGCGATAATTCTCTTCTACCGCATAACGCGTATTGGCCCGCACATGATAGACCACACCCTCTTTAAGTGGGGTATAAGGATCGACATGAAGGTTATGCTTCGACAGATATTCGGTGCTACTTAGATTAATTGGGAGTTGATTCTCATATTTTTCATGAAATACGGAAGCCGAGAGATTGGCTAAATAGCCGTTCCAGTTCTCATCAGTATAGCGCTCTATGTCATTTCCTTCTTCTAATTTGACCTCTATTTTTTCTAAATCACAGATCATTTTATAGCCCATAAAGGCGGCTGCACGTGCTGCTTCATATTCAATTCCTGAGACTTGGTGACTGACCCCCGAGTCGATGCCCCAGATCTGCAGATCAGCTGGTAATTGAATAAGAGGTTCAGGCAGACAAGGCTGACAGACCAGCGGAAGGATGAACCCCTCTTTCCCCGCTACTACGGCAATTTGATCCATAATGCCACATGCCGAATCGGCAATAACATTTTCAACCCATTGACAAGCCAGTGCTAACTCAACACCTTCAAGCGGAATGTTGTAGACTGAGGCTGCAGCTTTCATAACCGCGACTTCAATAGCGGCAGAAGAGCTTACCCCTCTATTTAGCGGAACAGTAGATTCCATATAGACACTAATGCCTAGCTTGGCATGTGCTGGAAATTTCTTTTTAAGATAAAAAAATGTTCCGAGGACATAAGCTGTCCAGCGGATAGACGGAGAGCTATTGACAAAGGTTTTTACCGTTTCTTCATCACGAAGATCGGCATACGGAATAGTCAAATCACCTTGCCAGCCAGCCTCGGAGGCTGTTTGATTCTTGAGAACAATAAGCTCATCTGTTCGAAGTTGAGCTGCTGCCCAAGTTGATTCACGAATAGTTGATTCAAAGACTAAACCTCCGGTATAATCGTCGTTGCCTCCCATAAGATCAAGTCTTCCAGGGGATCGAGCGATTGAGACCGTTGCCGAAGGGTCGAAAAAACCATCGGCTTTGATTAATGTTTTAACCTTGTCTATAAATTCCATCTTCTCGTTTTATTTCCGAATCTCTTGAATACTTTTCACTAAATATTCTAATGCTTCCTCTGTCTGTCTAGGATTAATAGGCAGGGTAACAAGCTGATCCCCTAATTTCTCCGCATTTGGAAACTGACCTTTTTTAAATCCTCGGTTTTTAAAGGCCGTAGAATAATGTAATGGGATATAATGGAACCCAATCTTGATTCCAAATTTATGAAGCATATCGTAGATAAAATCTTCTTTGGTCATGCCGAACTCTTTCGCGTCAATCATCACGGGATAGAGATGAAAGACATGCTTGTTGTGCTCTTTTACAGCGGGTAACGTTAAACCAGGGACCCCGGCTAATCCTTGAGTAATATAAGCGGCGTTGTCGATGCGATTTTGGTTGAGCTGATCTAATTTCTTGAGTTGCTCTATACCTACCGCTGCTTGGATATCGGTCATTCTGAAGTTATAGCCACAGTCGTCGAAATCTTGCCACCAGAATTTTTTCCCAATCGGGAATTTCTCAGCATCTAGGGTGCAGTATTTAGTACTTGCGCCATGTACGCGGGTGCAATGTGAGCGGTATAGGGAGATTCGTTCGAAGATCTCATCGTCATTGGTTAAAACGATCCCGCCTTCACCGAGTGTTGAGATATTTTTTTGTTCGTGAAAGCTGAAACATCCAGTGGCTCCAATGGTGCCTACCTTTTTCCCTTTGTATTCTGCTCCAATAGCATGTGCTGCATCTTCAACTACGGCAAAGTTATGCTTCGTCGAAAGAGCCATAATCTCATCCATGTCGCATGGTTGGCCATAGAGATGAACAGGAATAACGGCTTTTGTGTTGGCTGTTAATTTATCCTCAATTTGATTTGGATCTAGGTTGTGGGTGATGGGATCAATATCGACAAAGTCGACTTCTGCACCTAAGGTTACAGGTGCCGCCGCAGTTGCAATCCAGGTTACTGGTGTTGTTAGAACACGATCACCTGGCTTAAGACCAATTCCAATCATGGATAGAAAAAGGGCAGATGTTCCGTTGTTGACTACCCTTGCATGTTTTGCTCCAGAATATTTAGCGAAATTATTCTCAAAGGCGATACACTCATCTCCGCTTGTGGGAGCGTTGTTGCGTAATACTTTGAGTACCGCTTCTTCTTCCTCTTTCCCATACTGCGACCCGAATTTTATCTCTAGATCGAATTTGATTTTACTCATGATTGTTATTTTTTTGCGTTGAAATTAAGTGTCAAGTTTAACCCTTCTGCTAAGGTAAGCATGGGAGTTTTTAAAATTCTTTTTGCTAAGGAGTTGTCCATTGAAGCATCTTCTGCCCGTGGCGCACGGCCTGGCATCGCATTTGAATTGGTGCTTAAAATTAATTCGGAGGAGTATCCTAGTGCTTTGGCAATGACCAATCCCATTTCGTATCGATTGATTTTTGTTGATCCTCCGAGATGCATAATACCCCCAAATTGATTGCCTGCAAGCTCAATGAGTGCAGCTCCTAAGGTTATCACATCGATTGGAGTGCGTATTTCGTTTTCTGGAAATGGAACTTTAATCCCTTGCTCTAACTTTGATATGGTGTCGGCAAGAAAAGAGTTGCCTTTTCCGATAACTGGAATCCCCATCACCAGAGCTAGTCTGCCTACTACATTTTTTGGAGAGGCAGATAGTACGATCTCTTCAGCTCTGATTTTTGTCTGAGCATAATAGTTGATCCCATTCGGCTTGTCTGATTCGATATAATCACCTTTGAGACCATCAAAAATTGTATCGGTTGAACAGAAAACCATTTTTACGTCATGCTCTTGGCAGGCTATCGCGATCATTTTAGTTACTTCAACATTGGTCTGCTCTGCTTGCTCTTGGTTGGCTTGACAAATATCGATATTCGCCATTGCTGCAGCATGGATAACCGCGTCGGGGGCTATCTCCTTGAAGAGGGCATTAAAACTTTCCGAATCTTTAAGGTCAAGAGAGTGGTAATAAATGCCAGGTTCATCAATCGGATTTTCTGTCCGTCCAATACCATGAATTTCCCAGTCCCCTTTCGCTTGAGCAATAATACTGCCTGCCACAAATCCATTAAAACCGGTGATTAATAATTTCATTTGTAATCTGTTTTTAAGTCATTTATTCTATTTCCTTCCCTCCGAAATCCGTCTGAAGAAGGTTAATTATTCTTTTCTGAAGCTCTTTACCTGTTTGTTTATCACTGCTTGAAATATAACTGCGAACAACACCTTTTTCATTGGTTGCGGTTCGCACGTAGGCTGCATACCAATTGTCGTCTATGCTAATGCGAGCTGATTGTTTCCTAATCCCTTTGTAAATAAAGGTCCCTTCGAGGTCGTCGCCATTCTCAGAATGTGTGGTTAACTCAGCTTGATCGTCTTTAAATAATTTTAGTACCGCATTCATAGCCTTGTCACGAATGTCGTTATTCACAAATTCAAAGTTAAACTCCCCACTAGTAAAAATCTGATCTTGCATTCCTCGAATATCGTTGATGCAATTTTTATCTTGATAAACTGATTTAAGAAATAACAGTATGGTATAGAGTGAGTTTTCCCCAGAAACCAACATCTTCTCAAGAGGGAGTTGATGGTAAAAATGACCAGACTCTTCAGCTCCAGCTAAAGCATTCGTCTGCTTCATAAAAGCTTTGATTTGTGAATGTCCATTGCGAAATAAAATCGGGTCAGCATTTGCTTCCGCCCATTTAAGGAGCGCCAGTGGATTTACTTTAGGGTCATAGAGCACTTTTGATACAGCGGCATTCCCTGAAGTTATTGATCTCAAGATTGGGATCATCACAAATCCAGCACTAAATACCCCTTTTTGATCGCCGAAAACGATGCGATCGCCATCTCCGTCGATGCCGATTATTAGGTCTGTATTGTGCTGCTTTGCTAAATCAATAGCATGATCCATCTTATGCTGACTAGTTGGATTTGGTGATCCGGTAGGGAACTCTCCATTTGGAGTTAGTCGATATGCGGTCACTTTTACCCCAGCTAAAGTTAAAGCACGATATAATTCAGGTCCTGCTGAGCCGTTAAACGTGTCCAGGATTATGGATATACCCTTAAGTGAGTCTTCTGTAACAGAGGCTAATTGAAACGTGTAGTTGATGTATTCGTCGACGGGATTTTCTAAAATTGTTAGCGATCCTCCAGCTGATTTATTTAGTTTAAAGTCTGACTGATGATAGAGCTCTTTGACCTTTTTCAACCCACCTAGTGGACCGCAGTCGTAGCCAATGGCTTCAACGGTTGGCACCGTATATTTGATCCCTACATACTGTTTTGGGTTATGCGATGCGGTAATGGTTAAGCCCATTGTATTGGGGTAATGCACACTTGTTTGCATGGTGGCAAAATAGCTCAAAGGAGTGCTAATCGGATCGAAGCAGACAAAGATTCTAAATCCGGATTCTAACGCAACTTTTATCCCAATCTCTAGCACACGAGCACATCCCAGTCGGGTATCTCGAGCCATCACCAAGGTGTCTATTCCAAGCATTTTAGCATACCCAAGAGACGCCTCAAATAGGCGTTGTACCTCTTGGTCGTTAAATTCATCGACCTCCCATCGAGCATCGTAAACTTTTATGGGATCTTTGGAGGAAGTCATTTTTTCTTGTTGGTTGAAAACTAATTAACAATTAATCTTAGGCTTTACTTCTCTGTAATAACGGTATCCTAGTGAAGAAAAAGGCATAAATTGTAACCATGACGATGCAGACCATTGGAATAATATACGAGATTTGAACACCATGCTGATCGGCGATCATTCCTTGGATAGGAGGGAGGATTGATCCTCCTATGAATGCAAAATTTAGCAATGCAGAACCTTTGCCGGTAAAAGAGCCAATGTCTTCAATTGCCAGACTAAAGATTGTTGGAAACATAATGGATAGGAATAGTCCAAGTCCAGCCAATAAATATTCATTATAGCCTGTATTTGTATGAATGATGACCATAAACAGGGCGATCATTCCAAGGCCAAAGAATCCCAATAATTTGTGTGCATTGAAATATTTTAGGAGCACAACGCCTAGGATTCCCATCACTGCCGTGAAGATATAGTAGAGCGTAAGATAGCTTGCAGCCGTTGTGTCGGTATATCCAAGGACTGATTTAAGGTATGGGATAAAGAATCCACAGGTGGACGCTTCGGCGCCCATATAAAAGAACATGGCAAAGACACCAAAGAAAAGATGTTTATGAGAATATCCTTCAGCAAAAATTCCCTTTAACGAAAACTGGTCATCCTCTTCTGCTTTCATGGCTGGGAGTTTAGAAAGCGCAAATAAGAGAGCGATCATTATTAGTATACCCGCAAGTAATAGGTAAGGAAAATGAAATTGAATTTCTCCTAGGCTATTGTAAATTAATGCTGTCGCTACTGTAGGTGTGAAGGCATATCCGACTCTAGAAAAAACTTGAACGAAGTTGATACGCTGATGAGCTCCTTCAGGATCGCCAAGCATTGAAGCAAACGGATTCGCCGCAACATTGATAATTGTTAGTCCTGTTGAGATAATGAAAATGGCCGTTAATACCAGAGCATACGAATTAAATAATTTTGCAGGCCAGAAAAATGCAGCACCTAAAGCACAGGTAATCAGAGCTACTAACAGACTCACTTTGTAGCCATGGCGATGGATCATCCATGCAATTGGAATTGGGAAGATGATATAAGTGAGGTAAAAAGTAAACTGAATCATCGTTGCCTGAGTATAATTTAGCTTAAACTCAGTAATTAAGGATGGCAACAAAATGTCGTTCATGCAGAACAGCGCTCCGACCATGAAGAACATCAATGATAACAACATCAGTGGTTTATAGTGGTGTTTCATCCAGATTCAAGTTTTGATGAGGTGATTATGATTCAAAAGTACATTTCCAACACCTTAAATACTTCCTTAATATTAGATAATGCACATGGTATATTAACTATTTGGTCGTTTTTTTATGATTCGTCATGCTTATTTGACCAATTTAGTTTGATAGGTTAAAGATCACTTTAGCCCTTAAACTTAATCCGGATTGACCAGGTAGTTCTCGAAGTGCTTGGTTGTTCGTAATTGGATTACTCGTGGCATAAAATACAGGTCCGCCAGATAGGGCGAATGATAATCGATTATTTTTTGTTGTCATATTCAACGATGGTCCAATAAGTATTTTTGCGCCACCTTCTGCTTCATCAGACCATAATCCTTCAAGGTCTTCTCCAACAGCCTCCAATCCGCCATAGAATTTGCCTTTCAGACGGTAATGAAATCCAATGCTTGAGATAATATCGATCTTGTCACGATTGGCTGCGATTGCCTTTTCGAATAAGATATTACCCCCAGTTTTCCATCTCGGTGCGTCATAGGCGATCGTTGCTCGACTTAGGATTGAGTTTGTGCTGCTGTAATCTCTTCGCATGCCTAGTCCTAATCCTACTCGTAATCCACCTATTTTCTTGCCACCGATAAAATCACGAATCACTTCAACTTGCTGAGCGCTTGAGACGTTAGATGAAAACGTATTGCCAACTGCGGCATGTGCATAAACGGTAAGCTGCTTCCCTAGATAACCTTTAACACCAACTTGCTGACCAACTCCCTCTTGTCCAAATGGACCGGTTACTTTCTCCCCATAGCTAGACGAATAATCAAGGCTCCACTTTAAATCTTCAGGTGTTAGCGTGGTAGTCGAAAATAGAAATGGTTCCGCTGATCTTTTGGGTGTTATTAAACCGGAATTTTCTATGGACTGAGCGAAGGTAGTTTGGATCATTAGGCAGGTAAGCAGAAGCGTGACTAAGGTTGTTTTCATAGAATTCCGATTTTAATTGGTAACTTTTTTTTTCAAATATAGATTGATTTATTGGATTTTAAAGGTCTCAAATATGACATAAAAAATAAATTTTCAGTCATTGCTCTGTGGTAATTGGCTAGTTTTTGAAACGAAATAGAGCATTCAAACGTATAACTAGCGATTGTCAATTTTAGATCGTCAAGCCACATTAATTTAAAACTCGTTAACATGAATGAACCTATCTATCGGAATAGCTTGGGCTGGCTGCCCGATTATCCAGATTTTAGAGATTACACGGTAGAACACGACGATATTAAAGGGATGCTAAGGCATATTGGGGTCATTAAAGTAACCAGTCTGCCTGAATCTGTGGACTTAAGACCATGGTGTTCGCCGATTGAGGACCAGGGCGAATTAGGGTCGTGCACGGCTCATGCAGGCGTTGGCATGGTTGAATATTTTGAGATTCGGGCTTTTGGAAAGCATGTTGTTGGTTCGCGATTATTCCTTTATAAAGTTACCCGTAACTTGTTGCATTGGACTGGTGATTCTGGAGCTTTTACTCGGAGTATGATGGGAGCTTTAGTGCTGTTCGGATTGGTACCTGAGGAATATTGGCCTTACAATATTGCCGACTTCGATAAAGAGCCGACCGCATTTTGTTATGCATACGCCCAGAATTTTCAGTCGATAGATTACTATCGTTTAGATCCTCCTGGAATCACTCCAATTAAACTGTTAAACCAGATAAAGATCAATATTTCAGCAGGTCTTCCAGCAATTTGTGGATTCACCATTTATAGTTCATACTTACAAGGGATGGTATCGGGTAAAATTCCATTTCCTACCTCCGATGAAAAAATCATTGGCGGTCATGCTGTGATGGTAGTTGGGTATGACGACACACTGAAAATAAAAAACTCAAACATCGGAAGTGCAGAAACAACGGGGGCATTCTTGATTCGAAACTCTTGGGGCGCTAAGTGGGGTGTTGAGGGATATGGCTGGCTTCCATATCAGTATGTGACCAAAAGATTGGCCATCGACTGGTGGAGTTTATTAAAAAATGAATGGGTCGATACGGGTGCTTTTAAGGCGTAGCATTTCGAATTTTATCTTCTTCCTATTTTACGTTTTCTTGAGACCACTCAACGGTTACTATGATCTCATTCCTCCTCCCAACAAGTTGAAAGGGGGGATTGTATGCTAGGAATCTAAAGTTCCCATGGTATTTTATCCCTTTTGAATCTAAAAGCGTTTTTAATTTATCGGAGTGACGAAGAATCTCCTCATCCGAGGCAAATCCTCCAAATTGCAATGCTGCAACAGTTTCGTCAACTGATTGATGAAGGATAACTTTAGCATCCTTTGGCTTTGGTAATTTGTCGAGAGAATACTCAGCGGGCATCACAAAACTCATTTCCGAAACCGAATCATTGATGTTCATCTGAACCGGCGTGGTCATAGCGATTTTAGTCTCCGATTCATTGCCCCCAAAAATATAACCAGCGAGCTGTCTAAATCCAGGGCTCGACACCTCTCGATAGCTTTTGGCCTTTAGATAAACCGTTGCTAAAGTAGCTGATGGATAAAAGCGAATTTCAAATTCGGGTTCTGTATGAAGAACCTTGAAAATTCGGGCTTCTGTCTTTTGGGTTGCCATCGTAGTAAAAGATTGAAAGGTTATAAAGGCTATGGTTATGATTCCGAAAATGATTAATATGATTTTCATGCACCTACTAAATTAAGCGTTAACATTAAAATTTGTTCAATTCACTCTTTTTATAACGGTAATAACTTCTGACGGTTGTTTCCGTGAAGTTACAATAATTTGAAAACGGTCCTCCAAATGCTTCACCGCTTGGTAAGCAATCTCTGGCGTATTGTTCTCCCCCGAAAGGTGACTTAACAAGACAACCTTTAGGTGTTCTGCCGCATGCTCTTCTAATAGTTCAGCAGCTTGCAGATTGGAAAGATGACCAACATCAGAAGCTACACGCTCTTTTAAATGCGGTGGATATGATCCACCCCGCAACATTTTCTCATCATAATTAGATTCTAAAAATAATGCATCGCAAACTTTAAGATGGGCAGTAACATTGTCACACGGTGATCCAATATCTGTAAATACTCCAATGTTTATCCCTTGATGTTCGACACGAAAGGAGGTGGGCTCTTTGCCGTCGTGTTTTTTTAATACGGGATGAATGATAAACGAGCATAGATCGATTGATTGGTCAGACTCAATAAGTCGAACCGCATCTGGTCGATTGGTAAGATAGAGTCCCTGATAGGTCCCCTTAGTCATGAAAACAGGGATATCGAGTTTCTTTGCAAGGACTCGAACGCCGCAAACATGATCGTTGTGCTCGTGCGTAATAAAGATGCCGCGAAGTTTCGATGGACTTAATCCACTTATCTTCATTTTTGAAAGAATCTGCTTGCAATTTACACCGGCATCGACCAGAATAGCATTTTCATGGTTTCCAATATAGTAGCAATTCCCATTGCTGCCTGAAGCTATTGCACATATTTCAACCATCCAGTCTATTTATAAGGAACTGTTAATTTTTGTATTAGACAGGCTTATTTGAGCACGACGTTTACAATCTTATTAGGGACAATAATAATTTTAGCTATCGTTTTTCCTTCGATCCATTTACTAGTATGTTCGTGGTTTATCACAGCTTGCTCGAGTTCATTCACTGGCATATCTACTGCTGCAGCAATTTTAAATCGAACTTTTCCATTAAATGAAACGGGATATTCAAAGGTGTCTTCTGTTAGGTATTCCTCTTTGAAAATTGGCCAAGGATGGAAGCTTAAGTCCATGTTATTGCCATAAAGTTGCCACAGCTCTTCTGCCACATGAGGGGCAAAAGGAGCAAGCACTTGGATGAACGTTAGGGCCGTTTCGCGATTGACTTTTCCAGCCTTGTAACAATGATTCGTAAAGACCATCATTTGTGAAATAGCCGTATTGAATTTCATATCCGTAATGTCATCGCTGACTTTGCGAATTGTTTGGTGTAGAATTTTTAGAGTCTCTTTGCTTTCGTCGTCAATGGTAATATTACCTAGTTCGCCAAAGAAGGTGACCACTCTGCGCAAGAAATTGTATACCCCCTTCACTCCATTTTCGGTCCAAGGTTTTGTCGCATCTAAAGGTCCGATAAACATCTCGAAAAGACGCAAAGAGTCTGCTCCATAGACCTTGATCACATCATCGGGATTGACGACATTTTTCAATGATTTCGACATTTTGGCAACGATCTGACGAAGCTCTTCTCCCGTTACGGTGCTGAAAAATTTACCTTCACGCTCTTCCACTTGATCCGATGGAACTTTAGATCCTGACTCTGTTTCGTAAGCAAAAGCCAAAATCATCCCTTGGTTAAATAGCTTTTGAAAAGGTTCAGCTGTAGAAACAATTCCTAGATCATAAAGAACTTTGTGCCAGAATCGGCTATAAAGTAGATGCAATACCGCATGCTCGGCGCCACCGACATATAGATCGACAGGCATCCAATAATTTTCGGCCACTGCACTAAATGGAGCATCGTTATTTAGTGGATCCGTAAAGCGGAGATAATACCAACATGAACCAGCCCATTGTGGCATGGTATTGGTTTCTCTGCGTCCTTTTCGACCATTTTTATCTGTTACGATTAGCCAATCACCCGCATTTGAAAGTGGCGATTCTCCAGTCTCTCCGGGCATGTATTTCTCAACGTCAGGCAAGGCAAGTGGCAATTCTGAATCTTGTAAAACACTTACTTCCCCGTCTTCCCAGTGAATTACAGGGAATGGTTCGCCCCAATAGCGTTGACGACTGAATAACCAATCGCGAAGTTTATAGTTGATAGTCGATTTGCCAAGGCCATTCTGATCGAGCCATTCGGTTATTTTTGCAATTCCCTCTTCTTTCGTTAGTCCATTGATGTCAAGACCAATAGACGCATTGGTAGAATTGATATAAGTTCCATTCTCAGTCCAGCATGCAGTGCCATTTAATACTTTTTCGCGGAGTTCTGCAGTTGCATTTTTAGGATCAAGAATGCAAATAATTGGAATATTAAAAGTTTGAGCAAATTCAAAGTCACGAGTGTCATGAGCCGGCACCGCCATAATCGCTCCTGTGCCATAGCCCATCAGCACATAATCGGCAACCCAGATTTGAATCTTTGTTCCGTTAATTGGATTTATAGCGTAACGTCCAGTGAAGACTCCACTTTTCCCTTTGGCAAGATCGGTCCTGTCAAGATCACTTTTTAAGGCGGAATTGAGAACGTAGCTGTTTACCGCTTGACGTTGATCATCCGTGGTGATGGTTTGAACTAAGTCATGTTCTGGTGCGATGACCATATAGGTTGCTCCGAAAAGCGTATCAGGACGGGTTGTATAGACTCTTAATTTTTCATCTAAACCATCGATGCTAAAATCCACTTCGGCACCCGTAGAGCGACCGATCCAGTTGCGTTGCATATCTTTAACACCCTCTGGCCAGTCTAGTTCGTCAAGTCCTTCCAATAACCGTTCAGCATAATGGGGAATACGCAACATCCATTGTTTCAGAAATCGTCTTTCCACCTCTTTAGTCCCGCATTTTTCATGCGATCCATCGTTTAAGACCTCCTCATTGGCACAAACAGTTTTGCAATTGCGACAGTACCATACCTGTGCGTTGTCGTAATAGGCTAATCGTTTGCTGCTGATGAATTTTTGTGTGGCTTCGGCTCCACTTTTTTTGATCTCTTCTGGAATAGGGAGCTCCGATATATTTCTCCCTTTATTTTGAGCGGTATCGAACCAGGTGTTAAATAACCGGGTAAAAATCCACTGGGTCCATTTAAAATATTTTGGATCTGTGGTGTTGATTTCTCGCTCCCAATCGTAACTCAATCCTAATGATTGAATTTGTCCACGAAAAGTATCACAGTTTTTTTGTGTTGTGATGGCTGGATGCGTTCCAGTCTGTATTGCATATTGTTCGGCAGGAAGTCCAAAAGCATCCCAGCCCATCGGGTGCAACACATTAAATCCATTTGCTCGCTTATAACGGCAAATAATATCTGTTGCAGTATAACCTTCAGGATGGCCAACATGCAATCCTGCTCCCGAAGGATAAGGAAACATGTCAAGACAATAGAATTTTGGCTTAGTTAGATCGATTTCCGTCCGAAATGTATGGTTGTCGGCCCAGTGTTTCTGCCACTTCTGCTCAATTTCTTTAAAATTGTATTCCATCCCTATTTTACTTATTCGTTCAATTGCATTATAAGTAGGCGAAATTAACGCTTTATTCGCTCTCCTAATCAGTCTATTTGCAGAATTCTATTAAAAAATAGAGATTAGCACTAATTTCTACCCTTTTTAGCCCTTGCGCTTAACTTATAGCCTTCTGAAACTTATGCCAAATGAACGTTTTGGTCGTTTAAAAACATGACTTTTATCATGTTTTTATGAATTTTAGATTGAAATATTAACGGGCGGATATTAAACGACTGTTTTTCAGTAACATAATATTTTTATTATTTACTTGAAACCTCTTCCTTTTTGGTTTAGATTTCTGTAAATTTGGTAATCATTTAGTTGTTCTCAGTGGTGTTTTTCGTAGTTTGATCATTTAAAATAATCAAGTATGAATGTCGATATAGTCCAATTTATGGATGGAGTAAAAGCCCGTACTCCTGGGGAAGATGAGTTTCACCAAGCCGTATTTGAAGTTGTAGTCTCCGTGTGGGATGTGTATGATGCGAATGTGCGTTATAAGCGAGCACGGATCTTAGAAAGAATGGTCGAGCCAGAGCGCACAATAATTTTTCGCGTTTTATGGACCAATGACAAAGGGGAGGTGGAGATCAACAGGGGTTATCGAGTAGAATTTAATAGTGCTTTAGGCCCATATAAAGGTGGTTTGCGGTTTCATAAGAGTGTTACATTAAGTATTTTAAAGTTCTTAGGTTTTGAACAAACATTTAAGAATAGTCTAACCACCTTGCCGATGGGCGGTGGGAAAGGTGGTTCCGACTTTAGTGCGAAGGGTAAAAGTGACAGTGAGATTATGCGATTTTGCCAGTCATTTATGACTGAGCTTTATCGTCACATTGGTCCAAATACCGATGTTTCTGCTGGTGATATTGGTGTTGGAGGTCGGGAGATTGGCTATCTATTTGGTCAATATAAACGAATTAAGAATGAATTTACAGGCGTTCTTACGGGCAAGGGACTTAGCTGGGGCGGTTCATTAATTCGACCGGAGGCTACAGGCTTTGGCGCAGTATATTTTGTACAGCATATGTTAGCCGAGATGGGCAAACAGATCAATGGTCTTACCTTTGGTGTTTCAGGCTTTGGGAATGTTGCTTGGGGGGTTATTACCAAGATCAATGAACTTGGTGGGAGAGTGGTTACTATATCGGGCCCAGATGGAACGGTATATGATCCATCCGGAATATCAGGTGAGAAAGTTGATTATTTGCTTACATTACGAGAGAGTAATAACGATGTTGTTGCGCCTTATGCTGCAACCTTCGGAGTCGATTTTTATCCAAATGTCAAGCCCTGGGAGATAAAAGTGGATATTGCCATGCCGTGTGCAACACAAAATGAGTTGGATGAAATAGATGCTTTTCATTTAAAGCAAAATGGCTGTTTGCTTGTCGCAGAGGTCTCGAATATGGGGTGTACACTTGATGCAATTAATTTTTTCTTGTCACAAAAAATACCTTTCGCTCCTGGGAAAGCGGTAAATGCTGGAGGTGTAGCAGTTTCTGGATTGGAAATGTCGCAAAACAGCATGCGTTATAGCTGGACCAAAGAGGAGGTTGATAAAAAGCTACATCAGATTATGCACGAGATTCACCAAACATGCATGCAGTATGGTCGCACCTCGGATTATATCAATTATGTTAAAGGATCGAATGTTGCCGGATTTGTAAAAGTTGCAGATGCTATGTTGGCCCAAGGGTTAGTCTAGGCGAAAAATTGGAATCAAAAAATCCCGGACTGTAGAGTCCGGGATTTTTTGATGAATCTTAAATAAGATTAGAGAATTAGTTTGTATCCTTTGCCATGGATGTTGATAATCTCAATTCCTTCTTCTGATTTCAGATGCTTACGAAGTTTGGTGATATAAACATCCATGCTTCGTGCATTGAAATAGTTGTCGTCAACCCAAATTGTTTTAAGGGCGAAATTTCGCTCTAGAATTTTATTGGCATTGACGCATAGAAGTTTAAGGAGATCTGACTCTTTGGTTGTTAATTTAGTTTGGATGTTTGCGTCAGACAAGGTTTGTTTTCTAGCATCAAAGATAAATCGACCTAATTTAAAAACAGCCTGTGAATTTTCGCTCTCTCCGTTTACCCTTCTTAGAATGGCTTCGATACGGAAGAGTAGTTCTTCCATGCTAAATGGCTTGGTCATGTAGTCATCTGCACCAATCTTAAACCCTTCGATCACATCGTCTTTCATGCTTTTAGCAGTTAGAAAGATAATTGGGATTTCGGCATTTAACATCCGGATCTCTTTCGCCAAGGTGAACCCATCTTTCTTTGGCATCATCACATCAAAGATGCAAATGTCATATTGGTTATTTTGGAACTCTTTATACGCGATCTCCCCATCCGGAAATAAATCGGTGTCATAGCCTTTTGCGATAAGATATTCTCTAAGTAGAAGTCCAAGATTTTCATCGTCTTCTGTGAGGATTACTCTAGGTCTCTTTTCCATCATTGTCTGAATTTTTTAAAGGGAAGTATATTCTAAATCGAGTACCTTTCCCCAGGGTACTATCTACTTTTATTTTACCATTATGTACATCAACAATCCTTTTCACATAGGACAAGCCTAATCCAAATCCCTTTACATTATGCACATTTCCGGTTGGTACGCGAAAGAAGCGTTCGAAAATTTGTGCTTGATGTTCCTTTGGGATTCCAATCCCATTGTCCTTGACTTGAATGATCGCCCACCCATTTTTATTCTCTGTCGATAGTTCAATTAACGGGTTCTCTGTACTATATTTTACTGCATTATCAAGTAAGTTGAAGATCACGTTCGTAATGTGTACCTCATCGCCCTTGATAAAAGGATTTTCAGCTAATAATTCGGTTCGTAACTCTCCATTCTCAGTGGAGACTCTAATGTCGAAATTAGAAGCCACACTCTCGGCCAATTTATTTAGATCAATCTCGGCAAATTTAAGTTTCAAACGACCTTCATTAAAGACCGCCATTTGTAAAACTTTTTCAACTTGATTGCTCAGTCTCTTACTCTCTTCAAAAATCACGCCAGAAATATGATCGACCGTTGATTTGGAAAGTGAGACGGAAGAATCCCGCAACATTTGAGAGGCTAGAGAGATCGTTGAGATAGGCGTTTTTAGCTCATGAGTCATATTATTTATGAAGTCATTCTTGATCTGAGAGATTTTTTTCTGACGCCAAATAATCTGCAAGGTGACGATGAAAATGCCAATGATCATTAAGGTTAATAACAATGAAGGGAAGACTAAAAACGAGGTAGATTTAAAGAAGTTATTGTCCTGCCCAGGAAAATAAATACAGAGGTAGTTGGGTTTTATAGGCTCATCATCAGCCAAGAGCAATCTTTTATATTGTTTAGTTTTTAGTCCGGGTTGGTAATCTCTACTCCCCATGATGTAAGCATTCTTGCCATTTATCTGGGTTGCAATCGTGTATTTATAATCAATTAGAATATCGTTTCGCTTCAGGGCTGTATCAATAGCTTGTGCCAGAATCTCCGGGGGTAAACGAAGAGAAAGCGGGAGGTCGGCCCGCTCTTTCATGAAAATTTGATACCTTAACTTCTGGGCATCTTGCGCACTTTTTCGATTGTAGCCATGCTGAAAACTCTGAATCTCCACTTGGGAGAAATATTTGGATTGAGAATTTGGCTGTCCATTGCTTCCGGAGGCTGAGAACTTTTGATAGATCGATATTTCATTGGTTTTTTCTAACGCTCCTAAATTAAAACTTGGGTCTGAGTTTGGAAATTGGTCAATTGAGTTCGGCGGATAATTCGTTCTGTCGGCATCAATCGCATAAAACTGATTTATTTCCAGAATGTCGATATATTCGGCTACGTCTTGTAATGCTTTGTAGGCTTGAGTGCTGAAATTTTTCTCTTGCAGCTCTGCGGTATGCTTGATGGTCATCATCTGCACAACGATGAGAAAAGCTGCAGCAATAGCCATAGCAACACTTAAAATATAGATCAATCTTTTACTCATAGAAGCAAAGATAAAGCTATTAATGGATGTAAAAACTTCTACTTAACATTATTTAACTTAGGAAGTTAAATCGCTGTAGTAATTAGGGTGTTTTAATGCCAAGGGCTGCCAGCGCTTTCCCTGCAGAATTTTGTTGAGCCTCTTTTTTTGAGTATCCATCACCTTGTCCTCCTAATTCACCATCGATGTAAATCTTGGACTTAAATGGCATGCTATTGGATTTTCCTTCTCTGATTTCTTGGGTGTCGAAGGTTACCTCTCGTTTGTTTTTTTGTCCCCACTCTATGAGCTGAGATTTGTAATTGGTATCGCTCTGCTCTAGCTGTTCGATATCGATATGAATGGCAAGCACTTTTCTCAAAACAAATTCACGGGCTCCTTCATAACCCATATCCAGATATATGGCCCCAATAAAGGCTTCAAACACGTCACCATAAATATGACTTGAATCGCTTACCGTGTTTGTATTTGCGTTGATAAAACGGTTAAGGCCTAATTTAAAAGTTAACTTGGTCAGAAAACTACGATTGACCATTCTCGAACGCATCTGAGTTAAGAACCCTTCATCTTTTCGAGGAAATCTATTGTAGAGATATTCCGCTATGATGGCACCTAAGACGGCATCCCCCAAATATTCTAAACGCTCATTGTTGATAGGTTGTCCCATAAGGTCAGCGGAGGATGCTGATCTGTGAATAAAAGCCAAATCATACAATCGGAATTTAAGTGGACTAATGCCGGTTGTTGCTTTTATGAAACGATAAAACTCTTTTCTTGTAGAAGAAAAGAGTTTTATTTGATACCTTAAATCTCGTAGCACTTTACTCCGAAAGTTTTTTAAATATGACACTTCCATTGTGACCGCCAAATCCAAAGGTGTTACTTAAAACATAATTGAGTTCGCGTTTTTTAGCCTTGTTAAAGGTGAAATCAATTTTTGGATCGATTTCTGGATCTAGCTCAAATTGATTAATGGTCGGAGGGACAATACTATCTCTCATGGCCAAGATTGAGGCAATACCTTCAACTGCTCCAGCAGCCCCCAGTAGATGACCAGTCATCGATTTGGTTGCACTGATGCTTAGATTATATATATGGTCTCCAAAGACTCGTCTGATTGCTTTAGGTTCTGCAATGTCGCCTAGTCCAGTAGAAGTTCCATGAACATTGATGTAATCAATATCTGTTGGCTTGAGACCTGCATCTTGCAAGGCTCTCTGCATCACTAAGGCAGCACCACCACCTTCAGGATCTGGTGCTGTCATATGGTATGCATCGGTTGACATTCCTATGCCGACAAGTTCTGCATAAATAGTCGCTCCTCGTTTTTTTGCATGCTCGTACTCTTCAAGAATTAACGCACCACCACCTTCAGCCATCACAAAACCATCACGACCAACGTCAAAAGGTCTGGAGGCTGTTTTGGGATCATCGTTTCTGGTAGAAAGTGCACGCATCGCATTGAATCCTCCAACTCCGGCATCATTGATTGCGGACTCCGATCCACCTGCGACAAATAAATTGGCTTTCCCTAGGCGGATATAAGTAGCTGCATCAATCATTGCATGCGTTGCAGAGGCACAAGCCGTAACGGTTGTAATTGTTGGCCCACGGAAGCCATACTTTAGCGCAATATTCCCACTAGCCATATTGGCAATCATTTTAGGAATAAAAAATGGAGAAAATCTAGGAGTTTCAGGATTTTCATTGTACTCAGTTACAGTCTGTAAAAAAGTATTTAATCCCCCAATTCCAGCTCCCCAAATTACGCCGCATTCATCTTTGTCAATTGTTTCAAGATTAATGCCAGAGTGTTCTATAGCTTGAGCTGCAGCAATGTATGCAAATTGAGCATACATATCATGCTTGTGAACCTCTTTTTTATCAAGGTAATCAGTCGGTTCGAAATTCTTAACCTCGCAAGCAAAATGTGTTTTGAAATTGGTTGAATCAAAACGAGTAATGGGGCCGGCACCGCTAACCCCATTGCACAAGTTCTTCCAAAATTCCTCAACATTCTTACCTAACGGGTTAATCGTGCCAAAGCCGGTAACAACAACTCGTTTTAATTCCATAGTAAGCTTTTGAGCCCTATATTATTAGTGAAAAACTTTATTACTTTGCGTTTTCAGTGATGTAATTAATTGCATCGCCAACAGTTCCAATTTTTTCTGCCTGATCGTCAGGGATTGCAATGTTGAATTCTTTCTCGAATTCCATAATCAACTCTACAGTATCAAGTGAATCAGCACCTAAATCGTTTGTGAATGATGCTTGTGGGGTAACTTCACTCTCGTCAACACCTAATTTATCAACAATGATCGCTTTTACTTTACCTGAAATGTCAGACATAATTTTTAATTTTTACGTTAATACTTATTGCTAAATTTACTCGCTGAAATTATTTTGACTCAGCGAGTGCAAAGAAACAAAGAAAGAAATTTATCTTCCAAATATTTAGACAAGAATCTATTATATTGAACGTGAAAATAAGGGTGCCTCGAATTAATTAAAACATTTGAGTCGAATATTCTAAAAATATACTTTTATAAGAAATTACTAATGAGGACTATAGCCATATTTGCGTCTGGATCGGGCAGTAACGCCGAGAATATTATTCGATACTTCCAATCGAACCCCTTAGTTCGGATCGACTCTGTTTGGTCGAACAAAAAAGATGCATTTGTACTTGAACGTGCTAAAAATTTGGGTGTTGAGGCAAATATTTTTACTCGATCAGTCTTCTCTGAATCTAATCAACTTCGAGATGAGTTAATTCAAAGAGGTGTTGAAGTGATTATTTTAGCCGGTTTTCTCTGGTTAATACCCCCTGCTTTTATAGAGTCATTTACGTTAATAAATATACATCCAGCACTCCTGCCCAAATATGGTGGAAAAGGTATGTATGGCTCTTTTGTCCATGAAGCAGTCATTCAGAATAAGGAGATAGAATCAGGAATTACAGTTCATCTGGTGAACAAAGAGTTCGATAAAGGGGAGCATTTACTACAAAAAACATGTCCAGTATATCCGGATGATTCGCCAGAGACCTTGGCGCAGCGTATTCATGAATTGGAATATGCCTATTTTCCTGCTGCAATTGAGACTTATTTATTTAAGTAAATCTAACTCGACCTCCACTATGAAATTTCCACCATTCCTAATTCCTGGAGATCACGTTGCCATCGTTTCTCCAGCAGGTTTTATCAATGAAAAAATTGTTGAGAGAGGAGCAGAAATTTTACGTGCTCAAGGATTTATTGTGAAAATCGGTCTGCATGCTTGCGGGAAAGAAGGTGTGTTTGCAGGCTCCGACCCTGATCGCAGCGCAGATATGCAAAAAGCGCTTGATGATAAATCGATTAAAGCAGTATTTTTCTCACGAGGAGGGTATGGCTCAATTCGAACGCACGCGAATCTGAATTGGTCCTCATTTTTTAAAAAGCCAAAATGGCTTATTGGATTTAGTGACATCACTGTTTTTCATTCCTATTTATCCAATCATACTATAGCTTCTGTTCATGGGGTTATGACGGCTTGGTTTCAACAAGATAATGAATTGACAGATAGTTTTATCGAAATGCTTGCGCTGCTTCGGGGTGAAAAACTTCAATATAATTTGGCTCCTCACCCTTTAAATAGACTAGGAGAAGTCTCAGGAACTCTAATTGGAGGTAACTTATCCATTCTTCAAAGCCTAAGAGGCACCCCCCTCGATGTCGATCCTAAAGGAAAAATTCTTTTTATTGAAGATATTGACGAACATCATTATCATATCGATAGAATGATGTTAAATTTAAAGACTGGTGGAGTATTAAAGAATCTATCAGGATTAATTGTTGGTTATTTTACCGCCATTACTGATGGGGAAGCACCTTTTGAAAAATCGAGTGAAGAAATTATCAAAGAAGCAGTATCAGACTATGGTTATCCAGTTCTATTTGGGTTTCCCGCTGGTCATGAATTGCCGAATAAACCGTTGCTTTTAGGTGGTAATATCTCCTTAAAAGTAACTTCCGAGCAAGTGACTGTGAATATGCTATAAACTTATTGTGAAATGTTAACACCCAAAGAACTCGGTAAAAAAGGGGAAGATTTGGCGGTTGGCTATCTGAAAAAGAAAGGGTACCAAATTCTTGCGCGTAATTGGCATTGCGATCATAAAGAGATCGATATTATAGCTAAGCAACATGAGGAATTGGTTATCCTAGAGGTAAAGACTCGGGAGGGTGATTATTTTGAAGAGCCCTGGGAAGCTATTTCCGTTCGAAAAATTAGAAATTTAGTTGAAGCAGCTGACGCCTGGATTCTGAAGAATAATAGTGATGCTGCAACTCGTTTTGATGTGGTTTCTATCGTCTTCTCTAATGGAGTAACCTATGAATTAAAACATTTTGAAGGGGCCTTCATCCCTCCAGTCAATTAGCCGTTTCTACCCCTTTTCTTATTTCCTTCAATGCTCTATTTCAGACGAAGTTCATTAATTCAAGATCGATTTATGAGCCGTCTCCTTTGTTTTACCTATCTTTGATTCGAATTTTACGCTTACGATTTTGAATATTGAAGAGGTCGCTGAATTCTGTCTTTCAAAAGAGGGAGCAACAGAGAGTTTCCCTTTCGGAGATTCTGCGCTGGTAGTAAAGGTTGGTGAAAAAATCTTCGCTATCTTAAATCTAGATTCAAATTCTTGGATTAATCTGAAGTGTGACCCGGAGCGAGCTATTGAACTAAGAGAGACGAATCATGCAATATCTCCAGGTTATCATATGAATAAAAATCATTGGAACACTATTCAGCTAGAAGGATCGCTGCCTGATAAGCTGCTTAGGGAGATGATTGATCATTCTTACGACTTGGTTTATCAATCGTTACCGGCACAGTTAAAATTGAATGTGTCGCGTAAATCATTAAAATAAATGCGATGGTCTTTAATTTAAATGGGGCAGAATATATTGAATTGATTAAGCTATTAAAACATCTTCACATTGCTCAATCTGGCGGTCATGCTAAGATAATGGTCGAAGATGGGGAGGTTAAACTGAATGGCGAGATTGAATTTAGAAAGCGCGCAAAGTTAAGACCTGGAGATCTGGTGGAAACTTCTGGCAAAGCCATTTCTATTGAGGCCTAATTATTCCTCCTGTGGGCAAGTAGAAAAAAGAATGCTCGAATTTAACTTCTTACGTTTTTCTGCGTCTAACGTACTTTAACTTGTATTACATATATTAGGTCGCAATCTCAATTTTTGATTTGGCCTATTTCTTGCTTTAAAATTGTCCGATGAGAATATTTTTGAGTTTCCTTGTTCTGTTATTCTCCTTAATCGGGAATGTTAATGGTCAAAAAACTGTTGTTTATGGAAAAATAACAGATGCGAGTTCCAATGCCCCAATACCTTATGTCAATATTGTATTCAAAGGGACCTATACTGGAACAAACTCTGATCTGAATGGAAATTTCAATCTAAGCTCCGCAGACCCTACTGCCACCATCGAGGTTACAGCTGTTGGATACAGATCGCAGCTTATTCCAATTAAATTAAAACAGTCGAATAAGATTGACGTTGCCTTGGCAGAAGATATTATTTCGCTAGGAGAGATATCCGTGAAACCTGGGGAGAACCCGGCTATCCCACTTTTCCGCAAGATCATCGCCCGAAAAAAAGAGAATAATACAGCAAACTTTCCATCATGGCAATCGAAACTCTATGCCAAATCAGAAATTGACATTAAAAATGTAAACCGTTCACTGAGCAAGAAAAAGCTACTCAAGCAATTTAATTTTGTTTTTAAATACATCGATTCCTTAGAGATTCAAGGGAAAACTTTTCTTCCGGTATTTTTTACTGAAACAGTCTCAAGCTATTCACATAACAGCATTTCCAATACAAATAAGGAGGAAATCCTTGCGAGCAAAATTTCTGGAATAACATCTGATATGATCTCTCAGTTTACTGGAAAAATGTATGAAGGGATTAACGTATACGATAATTACATTATGATCTCCGACGTGGGATTAATCTCTCCCTTAAATTCCTTAGGATTGCAATTCTACCATTACTATTTAAGGGATAGTGCTATGGTGAAGGGAAGAAAGATTTACGAAATCTCATTCAAACCGCGACAAGCTCTTGATCCAACGTTCAAAGGTAAATTCTGGGTTGAAGATGAGAGCTTTGCGTTGACTAAAGTTGATATGCAGCTTTCGACCAAGGCGAATGTTAATTTCTTAAATAATTTTCAATATTCTATAGAATTTCAGCCTGCTGAAAACAGGTGGGTCCCACTAAAAGAGGCCTTGATTGCGGATCTAGATATCAAGAAGGATAAAAATTCAGAGATGATGGGCTTTATGGGCCGCAAGACTAATATTTATCAAGACTTTAAATTTGTAGAGGTCTCTGCTCCTTTGAATGCACCTAAAAATTTGATTGTTGTTGACAAAAATGCGATGTTGAAAGATGAGAATTTCTGGATGAAATCGAGACCGATTGAATTGCAGAAGAGAGAATCTGGAATATATGCGATGGTCGATTCTATTCAGAATGTACCGCTTTATAAAACAATAGCTGAGTATATTTATATGTTCTACTACGGCTACCGCGACCTTGGAAAGATCGAGTTAGGTCCTTATTATTCGGCCTATAGCACTAACAAAATTGAGGGAAACCGATTTCGAATTGGTGGTCGAACAACAATGAAGTTTGATCAGAAATGGAGATTGAAAGGTTATGGAGCCTATGGCACCTCAGACGATGATTTTAAATATGGTGGTGGGATTGAATATTTTTTCTCCAAAAAGCCAAGAATCATGATCGCTGTAAGTGGATCGCACGATTATCAACTTATGGGATTGAGCTCAAATGCGTTTACGCGCGATAACTTTCTAACATCGGCCCTAAGTAAGGCTCCATATAGTAAACTTAATATGATTGATCGATTCGATATCACTTTTGATAAAGATTGGGTCCGTGGCTTGTCAAATCAGCTAACTTTTACATCTTCGACTATTAAATCAGGTCCGTTTGTCCCATTTGTTGACGCGCAAGGCAATCAGTTGTCTTCCATTCGGACTGGGGAAATCACCTTTAATACACGATTTGCACCTAAAGAGACGATTGTGATTAAGGGCTTTGAGCGTTCAACATTTGGAATTTTTAATCCAGTGCTAAACGTATCTGTCACAGGAGGATTAAAAGGCTTTCTTGGCGGAGAGTACCCTTATCTAAAATTGAATGCCAACTTTGCCGATAAGTTAGCGGTGAACCCATTTGGCTATATTACCTATTATGTGCAGGCAGGCAAGATATACGGTAAGGTGCCATGGCCTTTGATGAAAATTCATGAGGGGAATGAATCGTATGCTTTTGATGCGTACGCCTTTAATCTGATGAATCATCAAGAATTTGTAAGTGACACTTATGTTAGCTTATTTTTAGAACATCATCTTCAAGGGTTCTTTTTGAATAAAATCCCGCTTTTCCAGCGTCTTAAATGGCGTGAGGTTTTAGGTGTCCGTTCTTTGATGGGGAATTACGATGAAGCACAACATACAAGTCTTGTATTTCCAGCTGGTATGAAGGGGCTGAAAAGTACTCCCTATACGGAGTTTTCAGCGGGAATTGAAAATATTTTAAAGATTATCCGTGTCGATGCGGTTTGGCGCTACAACTACAATCAAGACCGTAAAATTCAACTTGGTCTCTTATTCTCACTTCAGCTGACACTTTAACGACGTAGTTCGAAAAATTGTTTTAATATTTGCGTGCACTCATTTTGTAGAATCCCGCCTAAAACTTCTGTTTTAGGATGCATCACTTGGGGTGCAAACTTTAAAAATCCTCTTTTCTCGTCACTCGCTCCATAGACTATTCTCCCAATCTGTGACCATCCTAGCGCACCGGCGCACATGGTGCATGGCTCGAGCGTGACATATAAGGTACAATCAACGAGGTATTTCCCTCCTAGTAAATTGGTCGCTGCTGTGATCGCTTGCATCTCCGCATGAGCGGTTACATCGTTTAAAAGTTCGGTGAGATTATGCGCCCTTGAGATAATTTGATTCCGACAGACTACGAGCGCTCCAACAGGGACTTCTCCTTCAGCGAAGGCTTGTTCAGCTTCTACTAAGGCTCTTTTCATGAAATATTCGTCGTCAAATGGATCTATCATAGCAGCAGATTTTCAACTTCAAAAGTAGAAACTATTCCCAAATTAACCTTAGGGAGATCTGCTTTGATATTAATTTTCCGTATCTCGTGGTAGTTTTGTAATTTTACCACTTCAATCATACCCAATAATTCAATGTATAGAACTTTTACTTGCGGTGAACTTCGGATCGCACATGTTGGTCAGGAGCCTGTTTTGGCTGGATGGGTCCAAACGATTAGAAATCTTGGAGCCATGACTTTTATTGATATTCGTGATCGTTATGGGATCACGCAGCTAGTCGCAGATGAAAATACCACGATTGAACTAAAAGATAAATTTGAAAAGCTTGGACGTGAATTTGTCATTCAGGTAAAAGGGATAGTGCGCGAACGCTCTAGCAAAAATAGCAAGATTCCTACTGGTGAAATTGAGATTGACATCAAAGAACTTACAATACTAAATAAGGCTGCAGTTCCTCCATTCACCATTCAGGATGATACCGATGGTGGAGATGAATTGCGCATGAAATTTCGCTACCTGGATTTACGCCGCGAAACAGTTCGAAAGAACCTAGAGCTAAGAGCTAAGATGGCGCATGTCGTTCGTAATTATCTAGATGATCTGCATTTTATAGAGACTGAAACCCCTGTTTTAATAAAATCAACCCCTGAAGGAGCACGTGATTTTGTAGTTCCATCTCGGATGAATCCAAATCAATTTTATGCGCTGCCTCAGTCGCCTCAGATCTTTAAACAGCTGCTGATGGTCGCTGGCTTTGATCGCTATTATCAAATCGTAAAATGCTTCCGCGACGAGGATCTTCGTGCAGACCGTCAGCCTGAGTTTACACAGATCGATTGTGAGATGTCGTTTGTGCAACAGGAAGATGTGCTTAATATGTTCGAAGGGCTGACCAGACATATGTTTAAAGAGATTAAAGGGATTGATCCAGGAGAATTTCCACGGATGACTTATGCCGATGCCATGGAGAACTATGGCAACGACAAACCAGATATTCGCTTTGATCTGAAATTTAAAGATTTAACAACTGTCGTTAAAGGGAAAGATTTTAAGGTCTTTGACGATGCTGAATATATTGGCGGAATCTGTGTTCCTGGTTGTGGCGAATATTCGCGGAAGCAACTCGACGAACTTACTGAGTTTGTTAAACGACCTCAGGTGGGTGCCAAAGGACTTATTTATGCCAAGGTTAATGAAGATGGATCGGTAAAATCATCGGTCGATAAGTTTTATGCTCCAGAAGACCTTTCTAAGTGGACTCAGATTTTCGATGCTAAACCGGGTGATTTAATTCTTATGCTCTCTGGGGAGAAAGATCGGACACTCCCTGCTCTCTCAATTCTTCGTTTAGAGATGGGACGATTGGCTGGGTTAATGGATAAAGAAGTCTTTAGACCGCTTTGGGTAATCGACTTCCCATTGTTGGAATGGAACGAGGAGGCTAGTCGCTTTCATGCGATGCATCACCCATTCACAGCACCAAAACCTGAAGATATTGCGCTACTCGATACCGCCCCTGGAACTGTTCGGGCGAATGCTTACGACTTAGTCATTAATGGCGTGGAGATTGGTGGAGGTTCGGTGCGAATTTTCGACAGCGAGCTTCAGGCTAAGATGTTTAAGACTCTTGGTTTTTCCAAGCAAGATGCTGAAAATCAGTTTGGTTTCTTGATGGAAGCATTTAAATATGGTGCTCCACCTCATGCTGGTATAGCTTTTGGCTTCGATCGTTTAGCTTCTATGTTTGCAGGTCTTGACTCTATTCGTGATGTGATTGCTTTCCCGAAAAACAACTCAGGACGCGATGTGATGAACGATTCACCAGCCGAAATTGCACAAGCGCAACTCGATGAATTGTGTCTATCATTGGTTGCTCCAAAACAGAAGAATTAATCCGTTAGCGGATAATAGCGCATTTAAATAAGCGCACACTAAGTAATTTGCTTGATGGGCTATTTATTTGTAATTATCAATATGTCAACTATTTAATCGATTGTGTAGCTAAGCGAATTAGATGCTCTTGAATTAAAAAATGAGTATATTTGATACCGGAAGATCGGGTCTACATTGATCTTAAAATTAGCATTATCCTCAATGAATAAATTAAAAGTCATACTCACTGGCGCCACTGGTATGGTTGGAGAAGGTGTTCTATATGAATGCTTGAACCATCCAGAAGTTGAAAAAGTTTTAGTGATCACTCGAAAACCGACAGGTTATAGTCACCCTAAACTTCAAGAGATTATCCATCCTGATTTTTCCGATTTTTCGGCACTAAGCCATGATGTGGCTGGATATAACGCCTGTTATTTCTGTTTAGGGGTTACTTCAATTGGGAAAAAGGAACCTGAATACGCCCGACTAACCTATGACTTAACCATCGATTTTGCGAAGGTCCTTGCATCACAAAATCCCGACATGACCTTTTGTTATATCTCAGGGGCTGGAACGGATAGCACTGAAAAGGGTAGCGTCATGTGGGCTCGTGTAAAAGGGAAAACGGAGAACGATTTGATGAAACTCCCATTTAAAAAGGCCTACAACTTTAGACCTGCTGGGATTATTCCATTTTTGCCACTACGGCCTTCGATGACATTTTATAAAAGTTTAAAATATGTTGGGTGGTTATTCCCAATCATGGCGGTGCTTACCCCGAATCTAATTATCACACTAAAAGATCTTGCTGCTGCTTTAATAAATGCTTCTTTGATCGGCTATTCTAAGCCTATATTAGAAGTTAAGGATATGAAAATATTAGCCAAATCAGCCAACTAAAGGAGAGTCATAGAGATTATTCTGCAATTTACTCAGTTTTCGATCTCTCCGCTAAGGTTTTGGTTTAGGTATTCCACCACTTCATCGGCACTTAATTTCTGTCCTAACAAGAACATTAGTTTTGTTACCGCAGCTTCAATGGTAATATCTTTGCCGCTCACTACTCCAGCCTCTTGAAGCTCGCGGCTAGTTTCGTAATACCCCATTTTTACACGGCCACCAGGGCACTGACTAACATTTAGGAAGATAACACCGCGCAGAGTGGCTGACTTAATAGCCTCAAAAATCCAGGGATAGGTAGGCATATTGCCAGATCCGTACGATTCTAAGATAACACCCTTTAAACCTGGCAAGGAAAGTATTGATTCAAAATATTTGCGGTTAAGACCCGGGAAAACTTTCAAAACAATCACGTTGTCGTTGATCGAGGTATTGATCTTAAACGTCCCTTTGCTGCTAGGGTAATTGATTAACCCATAATAATATTCAATGTCAATACCTGCTATGGCAAGTTTTGGATAGTGGTGTGATGCAAAGGCACTAAATTGTTGAGAATCTTCTTTTGTTGTTCGATTGCCGCGAAAAAGAAACGAGCTAAAATAGACACAAACTTCAGGCACAATTGCTTTCCCTTTTCGTTGAGCTGCCGCTATTTGTATCGCGGTGATAATATTCTCTTTTCCATCTGTCCGAAGCACTCCAATGGGTAGTTGTGAACCTGTAAGTATAACGGGCTTGTCTAAGTTCTCGAGCATATAGCTTAACGCAGATGCGGTATAAGCCATGGTATCAGTTCCATGCAAGATCACAAACCCGTCGTATTTCGAATAGCACTCCTTGATGGTCTTGGCCAAATCAATCCATATTTCTGGAGTCATGTTGGCTGAATCGATGGGAGGGCTAAAGGTGACAGAATCGATCTTAAATCCAAGCTTATGAAGCTCTGGAATTTCATCCTGAATCAATTCGAAACGCATAGGAGAGAGCGTCTTGGTCATGGGATCTTCACGCATCCCAATGGTTCCACCGGTGTAAATGATCAGAATAGATTGCGTGTCTGATTTCATCATAGCGTCAATTAATTTGAGTCGATATCCGACACAAAATTACTAATTATGAAATACTTATATCAATCTATAAGTTAAATAATTGTTTCGAATTTTGAGTGGTAACTCGTCCAACTTCTTCGACCGATATCTGTTGCAACTGAGCAATTTTGTTCGCTATGATTGATAGGTAGGCTGTCTCATTTCGTTTTCCTCTGTGGGGTACTGGTGCTAGGTAAGGCGAGTCAGTCTCAAGGAGGATATGTTGAAGATCGATCTGTTGAACGACCGCATCAAGACCTGAATTTTTAAAAGTTACGACCCCGCCAATTCCAATCTTAAACCCAAGGTCGATCACTTGGTGAGCTTGTTCTAGGTTGCCGCTAAAGCAATGAAAAACGCCAGTAAGTCTTTCACCTTTCTCTTTCTCAAGGACTTCAAAAACCTCTTCAAAAGAGTTTCGAGTATGGATGACAATCGGGATATTTAAATCTTTAGCCCAATTCAGCTGAATCTTAAATGCATCTATTTGCTCACTTAAAAAGGTTTTATCCCAATATAAATCAATGCCAATCTCGCCAATTGCGCAAAAAGAACGCTTGGCTAACCATTGCTCCACCACTTGTAATTCTAGTTTATAATCCTCCTTCACCGATGTGGGATGAAGACCAATCAGGGGAACAAATAGATCGGGATGCGAATCGGTTAAATCAAACATCGCCTGAATGGTTGACTGATCAATATTGGGCAGAATGATTTTCTCGACCCCCGCATTTATGGCGCGTTGAATCATCTCTTCTCGGTCGGGGAGAAACTCTTCGGCGTAGAGATGCGAGTGAGAATCAACAAACATGGTCTGAGATTTGAAGGATGATATGAGTGGTAAACAGCGCCGATTCGATGTTTAGTCGAGCTTTAAAACGGCAAGGAAGGCTTTTTGTGGTACTTCGACATTCCCGATCTGCTTCATTTTTTTCTTTCCCTTTTTCTGCTTGTCTAGTAGCTTACGCTTTCTAGAGATGTCACCACCATAACATTTGGCAGTTACATCTTTTCGGACAGCTTTAATGGTCTCTCGGGCAATAATTTTTGCTCCGATAGCAGCTTGTATGGCCACATCATATTGTTGACGCGGGATCAGTTCTTTTAGTTTCTCGCACATCCGTCGTCCGAAATTATAGGCATTATCGGCGTGAATCAATGTGGATAGTGCATCCACAGGCTCACTATTCAACAGGATGTCAAGTTTGGCTAATTTTGCTGGTCTGTAACCAGTAATATGGTAATCAAATGAGGCGTATCCTTTTGAGATACTCTTAAGCTTATCGTAGAAGTCGAAGACGATCTCACCAAGAGGTAAATCAAAAGTTAATTCGGCTCTTTCGGCGGTGAGATAATCTTGCTTGGTTAACATGCCACGTTTGTCCAAGCACAAAGTCATTATCGCTCCGATATATTCAGATCGTGTGATAATTTGAGCTCGGATATAAGGCTCTTCAATCAGGTCGATCATCGAGCCATCAGGCATTCCCGCAGGGTTATAAACTTCGACAGTCTCACCTGCTCTAGTATGAATCAGATATGAAACGTTTGGGACAGTTGTGATGACGTTCATGTCAAATTCACGGTCAAGGCGCTCTTGAATGATCTCCATATGCAGCAATCCTAGGAATCCGCAGCGGAATCCAAAGCCTAAGGCCGCAGATGATTCAAGGGTATACGTTAACGAGGCATCGTTCAATTGTAGTTTCTCCATCGCTGCTCGAAGATCTTCATAGTCGTCACTGTCGATCGGATAGACTCCGGCAAAGACCATCGGCTTAACCTCCTCGAACCCAGAAATGACATTTGAACAAGGTTGTTTAACGTTGGTTACGGTATCGCCAACTCGAATCTCACGCGCCGTTTTAATGTTTGAAATAATATATCCAACATCGCCGGCACTTAGTGATTCACGCGAGTCGAGGCCCATTTTTAAAACGCCAACCTCATCGACATTGTATTGCTTTTCAGTCGCGACAAATTTTACAACATCTCCCTTACGGACAGTTCCATTTACAATTTTTACATAGGCAATTACGCCTCTGAATTGATTGTAAACAGAGTCGAAAATTAATCCTTGAAGTGGTGCTCCTGGATCTCCCGCAGGGGATGGTACATCAGAGATGATGCGACTAATAATTTCATCGATTCCTTCACCTGTTTTACCAGAAGCTCGGATAATTGTATCTCTTTTGCACCCGATTAATTCGATAATTTGGTCTTCAACAAGTTCTGGATTCGCATTTGGAAGGTCCATTTTGTTGAGGATAGGGATAATCTCCAGATCGTGCTCGATGGCAAGATACAGGTTTGAGATTGTCTGTGCTTGAATTCCTTGCGTGGCATCGATAATAAGCAGAGCGCCTTCGCAGGCAGCAATAGAACGGGAAACTTCGTAAGAGAAGTCGACGTGCCCTGGGGTATCAATTAAGTTAAGTCTATATTTTATCCCATCTTGAATATGGTCCATTTGAATGGCGTGACTCTTGATGGTAATTCCTCTCTCTTTTTCTAGCTCCATATCATCCAAAACTTGAGCTTGCATATCTCGTCCGCTGATCGTTTGAGTAACCTCTAAAAGACGATCTGCCAATGTACTTTTCCCGTGATCAATATGGGCTATTATGCAAAAATTCCGGATGTTCTTCATGGTCAAAAATTCCTATTATACTTGAATCGTATGGTTCTTTTACTTCTGTTTTATTCGTTGTACAAAGATATTTAAAAATAGATAATTCAAGCTATTCTGCAGGTCCTGTAATAGACAAAAGCCTCGGATGATGTTTCATTCGAGGCTTTTGCAAAATAGGGCTTAAAAAATCTATTCTTTTAAAGGTTCTTTTTTATTGCTTGCCTTTGGAGCCTCTTTTGGCGGCTCTGCAGGAGTTCCAGTTTCGTCTTTCAGGGCTTTTTTAAATTCTTTCATCCCTTTCCCGATTCCACTCATCATTTCAGGAATTTTCGCCCCTCCAAAAAGAAGAAGAATCGCTCCTAAAAGGATTATAAGATGCCAAGGTGCAAATAAGTCCATTGTATGTGAATTAAATTGTTCACTACAAACTTACAAACCTTTGGTTAGATTGAAGTATAATTTGGTATTTATTTTAAGTAATTTCTATTTCCTGTTTTTTGATTTCTAGGTCCGCTTGCATTGATGGTTTAGACCTTATCATATTTCCATGTTTCTCCCCAGTAAAATTGTCATTAATTATTATCTTTGGTCGCAAATTAACCAATTCAAATAGTATTCATTCTCCCATTTTGGGGGTTTAAATTAAAAATCATGACAAAAAACATTTTAGTGACTTTATCGTTAACGGTGGCTTTATTCCTATCGTTATCTGGATTTTCGCAAGAGTTGAATAAACTGACCAAAAAAGAGAAGAAACAAGGATGGCAACTTCTTTTTAACGGTGAGAATTTTGATGGTTGGAGACAATGTAATGGAACAGCAATGCCAGCTAACTGGGTTGTTGAGGATCACTCCATGAAAATATTTACGGGTGCAGGAAAAAAACCTGGACAAGGTTCTAATGGTGATGTCCTTTATCCTGGTAAGAAATTTAAGAATTTCGAACTTTCTATTGATTTCAAGGCTGGCAAAGCTGCTAACTCAGGGATCTTCTACTATGTTCGTGAGGTAAAAGGTGAGCCAATCTATTATGCAGCTCCTGAAGTTCAAGTTTTGGATAATGTGGATGCGGGTGATAATAAAGTAGCAAGTCACCTTGCTGGTTCTTTATACGATATTCTTCCTTGCGATCCGAAAACTGTTCATCCAGCTTATTCTTGGAACACCGTTGTTGTTCGTGTTAAAGATGGTCATGCCACTCATTTTATGAATGGCATAAAAGTGGTAGAGTATACATTATGGACACCGGAATGGGATGCGATGGTAGCTAAAAGTAAATTCAAAAACTTTAAAGGCTGGTCTGAAGGAATCGACAAAGAAGGTTACATTGGTCTACAAGATCATGGTTATACGCTATGGTTCCGCAACATTAAAATTCGCGAGCTTTAGTCTTTCAATACTAACGCAGATATTAAGCTGCGAAAAGCCGAGGCTTAGCCCTGATATGAATAATGTCAGGGCCGAGTTTCGGCTTTTTTTCTACTGTGGCTTTCTATGTGCCTATGTGGTGAAAAAAAAGGAAACACAATAGGACACAATAGGGAAAACACAATAGACAATAGTTTTTGATTTGCTTTCTAATGTGCCTTCTATGTGGCCTATGTGCCTATGTGTTGAAAAAAAAAAAAAGAAAAAAAAAGAAAATAAAACACAATAGACACAATAGAAAAGCAAGTTCTATTGCCGATCCATCTCCTCTTTGAGATATTTTGCGGTATAGGATTTTTTAAGCTTTATGATCTCTTGAGGAGTTCCATTGCCTAGAAGATATCCACCCTCTTTGCCACCTTCGGGACCAATATCGATGATATGGTCTACCATCTTAATAACCTCCATGTTGTGCTCAATAACAATCACGGTATTTCCTTTGTCTACTAGCTTGTTTAGCACCTCGAGCAGTACTCTGATATCCTCAAAATGAAGCCCTGTCGTTGGCTCATCAAGGATGTAAAGGGTCATGCCAGTATCTCTTTTACTAAGTTCCGTGGCCAGCTTAACCCGTTGTGATTCTCCTCCTGATAAGGTTGTAGAGGATTGTCCAAGCGTAATATATCCTAGACCAACATCTTGAAGCGTCCGCAGGCGGTGAACGATCGATGGAATGCTTTCGAAAAATTCAACACCTTGATCGATGGTCATATCTAAAACATCGCTGATCGATTTGCCTTTAAAACGGATCTCTAAAGTTTCCCGATTGTAACGCTTCCCATTGCATTTATCGCAGTGGACATAGACATCTGGGAGGAAATTCATCTCGATCACTTTCATGCCAGCCCCCTCACAGGCTTCGCAACGACCTCCTTTGACATTAAAAGAGAATCGCCCAGGCTGATAGCCTCTGATCTTAGCTTCGGGTAATAGGGTGAAGATATTCCGAATATCTGTGAACACACCTGTGTATGTGACTGGATTGGACCGCGGAGTACGACCAATTGGAGATTGGTCTACTTGCACGACTTTATCAATCAGATCGATCCCCTCGATACTTTTGTAAGCTAGAGGATCAAGCAAGGATTTATAAAAATATTGACTTAAGATTGGCTGAAGAGTTTCGTTAATCAAGGTCGACTTGCCACTTCCGGATACCCCAGTGACGCAGATTAGTTTGCCAAGCGGAAATTCAACATCAATATTCTTTAGGTTATTTCCGGAGGCTCCCCTAAGCTTCAGTGATTTCCCATTTCCTGGTCGAATTACCGTGGGAACTTCTATTTTCTTTTTGTTGGTAAGGTATTGAGCCGTCAGGGTATTCTTCTTTAAGACTTCGGAAGGAAGACCTGCGGCTACAATTTCGCCTCCATGTATCCCGGCCAGCGGTCCCATGTCGATTAGGTAATCGGCCTGCAGCATCATATCCCGATCGTGCTCCACCACTACCACCGAATTACCCGTATCGCGCAACTGTTTAAGTGAATTGATGAGGCGTAGGTTGTCGCGGTGGTGCAATCCAATACTTGGTTCATCAAGGATGTATAACACATTCACTAGCTGCGATCCAATTTGGGTGGCTAGTCGAATCCGTTGTGATTCTCCTCCTGACAAGGTTCCTGCAGAGCGATCGAGCGAGAGGTAAGTTAAACCAACGTCGACTAGAAACTGAAGTCGAGTGCGCAGTTCTTTAATAACCTCAGTCGCGATTTGCAATTGACGTTTGCTAAGTCTTTTTTCAATGTCGTCGAAGAAAACAGCTAGCTCACTGATGTCTAGTTGAGTAAGTTCAGAGATATTTTTCTCGTCAATTTTAAAGTGAAGAGGTTCTTTTTGAAGACGTTGTCCGTCGCACTCTGGGCACGTCATGCTTTTATGAAATTGATCAGCCCATTTTTGAGCAGTCTTGGAAAGGTTATCGCTTTTTTGATTGAGAATGTATTTTACAATTCCCTCATAGGCCATCATATAATCGATCGAGCTTCCTAGCGGGGAGTTTTTTAATTTAATCCGTTCTCCAGTCCCGAATAATAAGGCATTTATGGCTTCTTCGGAAATCTCTCCGACGGGTGTTTTTAAGGTAAACCCGTATTTTTCAGACAAGGCTTCAATCTGCCAAAAGATCATGGTATTCTTGTGAGGCCCAAGTGGAGCAATTCCCCCTTTTGCAATCGAGAGATCTGGATCTGGAATAAGTTTGGCTTGATCTATTTCAGTGATCTCTCCAAGACCATTGCATTTATGACATGCGCCCTGTGGTGAGTTAAAGGAGAAGCTATGTGGAGCAGGGTCATTATAAGATATACCTGTGGTTGGGCACATCAGATGTCGGGAGAAGAATCGGGTATCGTTTGATTCTACATCCAATACCATCATGATTCCTTGTCCGTGTTTCATCGCAATGTCGACAGAGTCGCGAAGTCTCTTCGCATCATTCTCATCAACGACCACTTTGTCGATGACCATCTCGATGTGGTGATTTTTATACCGGTCAAGTTTAAAACCATGCGTTACCTCTTTCACTTCACCATCTACTCGAGCATATAGGAATCCTTTCTTTCGTATTTGCTCAAAAAGTTCGCGGTAATGGCCTTTTCGACCTCTGACTACTGGAGCAAGAAGCATGGTTCGCTTGCCTTGAAACTTTTCTAGGATCAGTTTAATGATTTGTTCATCGGTATACTTAACCATTTTCTCCCCTGTGTTGTAGGAGTAGGCTTCACCTGCACGTGCATAGAGAAGTCTTAGAAAATCGTAGATCTCCGTAACGGTACCTACCGTTGATCGAGGGTTTTTATTGGTTGTTTTTTGCTCGATCGAGATGACCGGACTTAACCCTGTGATCTCATCGACATCGGGACGTTCCATGTTGCCTAAAAAGCTTCGGGCATAGGCTGAGAACGTCTCAATGTATCGTCGTTGACCTTCGGCATAAATAGTGTCGAAAGCTAGTGAAGATTTCCCACTGCCACTTAATCCAGTGATTACGGTGAGCTGATTGCGAGGAATCTCAACGGTGATATTTTTAAGATTATGCTCTCGAGCACCGCGGACGATGATTTTATCTTCTTGATTCATGGATTGGATAACCGTATTTACGGAAAAAAGTTTAATTCAAAAAACTGCGGTATTTACCAGTGACTGGTATTTTAATTGCGTAGGTTATCCTTTTCGAGTTCTTTAGACTTGTCCCTTTTAACCAAGGGTTGAATTGTTTGAGAATTTTATAGTTGATCTTATTCTCTCTTGCAAAATCTGGCAAGTCTTTTATACTTCCACTAACTTGGATCTCTTTGACTGGGATGATCGGATATTTCTCTTCCTCACTGACTTTAAAACCATATTTCAAGGGGTCACCGATGATTAGTTTCAGCGCTAAAATCCGAAAGACATATCTTGCCGTCTCCTCATTTAATTGAAGATCGTAATAACTTCTATTTTTCTGAGTGATTTCTTGTCTGAGCATGCCGCCAACACCTGCATTGTATGAAGCCGCAACCATGGTCCAGTTGCCATATTTTAGGTGCGCTTTTTTAAGAAAATGACAGGCAGCGACAGTGGCTTTTTCAATGTTGTAACGTTCGTCAACTTCATCATTTACTTCTAGTCCATTTTCTATGGCAGCGGGTTTCATAAATTGCCAAATACCTGCTGCACCTGCGGGGGAGACTACCTTATCCAGAAAGCCACTCTCGGCAAGAGCTAAAAACTTAAAGTCTTCAGGGATGCCATTTTTCTTCAGTATTGGTTCTATGATCGAGAAATAACGGGTTGTTTTTTTGATGTAAAGTAAAGCTTGCGAATGGAAGTTCGCAATGCTAAGCATCTCCCGATCGAGTGATTCTCGTATATCGAAATTCGCTAATGGCACCACCTCCTGAGCGAAATCAAGTTTTTCGGGTATGGTGACGGCGGTAAAATAGATCTCTTGCTGATCTTTCCCATTTTCTGAAATTCGATTAGGTATCCCAGCTGATTTTGAGTTAAAAAATAGTCCTCCTACGATCACACAGGCAGCAACTACACCCAATAAGATCAGTAATTTCGATCTGTCGGGAGGGGTATGATTTGGTTTTAGTTTTTCCATAAAATTTAAATAAGCCTGCAAAGTTAGTTGATTCTCAGGTCTAATCCAATAAAACAAAATATATAATAGTAAAGTTTAAGTGGCAAGAATTACAAGTTATTAAAGTCTTCAAAGAGCCGGTCCAGCCCCATTAAAATTGGACTGAAATGGCAAGATTTGTTTTCATTTCCATTCAGAAAAAGTTAGTTTTACCAAAAAAACAGATGCAAGCACTTTTTGAGCAAGTTCTAAGTTGGTATATGGATCACATAGCCTATTCGACGGTCTTCTTATTGATGGCCGTGGAGAGTACCATTATCCCATTCCCCTCTGAATTAGTCATTCCGCCCGCAGCATATAAAGCGGCCAATGGTGATATGAACATATTTTTGATCATTCTTGCGGGTTCTTTAGGCGCAGTCGTTGGCTCGTTAATCAATTATTTTGCAGCCAAATTTATTGGTCGTACGTTACTCATGAAATTTGTGAACACACGCTTGGCAAATATGATGATGGTTAATCAAACAGGGATCGAAAAAGCGGAGAATTATTTCCTTAAGAATGCAAATACTTCGACCCTTATAGGCCGTCTACTGCCAGGCATACGACATCTAATCTCTATACCTGCTGGGATTGCCAATATGAAACTTTCCGATTTTATTCTCTATACCACTATTGGAGCAACAGCTTGGAATATCATTCTAGCGCTGCTTGGCTACTTGTTCTCGTCACAACAAGAACTGCTGCATCAGTATTATAAAGAGGTTGTTTACGTTCTCTTATTTTTAGGTTGTTCTTATGTTCTGTTCCTTGTGATTAAAAGCTTTAAGAAGAGTCGTATCTAGCCTAAAAGGCCGCATTTAAAAACAAAGGGGAGCAGCGAATTAATCACTGCTCCCCTTTGTTTATGTAAACGTATTACGGTAATAGCTCAGCAAGCTTCTTCTCTAGCTCTTCGCCGCGCAAGTTCTTCGCGATGATCTTACCTTCTTTATCGATTAACACAGCAAAAGGGATCGATTGAACACCATATTTTACGGCTGCTGCATTATCCCAGAATTTAAGGTCCGATACATGATTCCAAGTTAGATGGTCATCTGCAATGGCTTTAACCCACGCATCTTTTTCTTTATCCAAAGAAACGCTTAGGATATCAAAACCTTTGTCTTTAAAGCGTTGGTATGCCTTCACAACATTTGGATTCTCCCTGCGACATGGTCCACACCAAGAGGCCCAGAAATCAAGCAAGACTATTTTACCTCTAAATGAAGATAGAGATAATGGTTTCCCTTCAGGCGTATTTAGAGTGAAGTCTGCAGCCAAGCCACCAACAGTGCTGACGCGCATTTTTTCAGATAATTTTTTCAACTCTCCAATGTAAATAGAGTTTTGAATAGTTGGGTCAAGGAATGCAACTAAGGTGTCAATATCATGTGACGACATATCCTGCGCAAGCTGCATGAGGACGATAAGAGCTGATACTGTTGACTTGGGATGCTCACGGACGAAATTCTTGGAGTAGACTTTCTGATTTCCCATCATCGCTTCATAGTCGATCTGAGCCTTCTTCATCTCATCTTCGTTGCCTCTAGTCCTCGCATCGTTATACTTTTGTTGTAATCCTTGAGTCTCTTTAGCAATGCTTTTCAACTCTTTTTTAAGAATCGAAAACTCATCATTTGATTTAGATCCTTGAACCTCAGAGCTCCCTAAACTATCCGCATCTGCTTTTAGCGTTAGGGTGCCATTTTCAGCAAAAAACTGAGCCACCATCATCTGTGGTCCCATCGCTACAATGCGTAATTCTGGAAGATCAGCTTTCCCTTTTAACGCAAATTTGCCTTTCTCGATCTTCGCAGAGTCTTCAGCGATCCACTTGCCATTGGAAAATTTCATAAGCTGAATAGCTCCATTGTCTTTGCCCTTTATCTGACCATTTATGACAAATCCAACGGGTTTGGAACAGGAGTATAAACCAGCCAACGTCAACACAATTAGGAGAAGATTTTTCATTTAAATATTATTTTAATTATGGTTATTGAATATCAATATATTGAATAGAATAGCAAAGGTATTAAAACAATTTAACTCACAAAAAGTGACCTATTTTGCATTGAGCTTAAAATAATTCTCTAGCAGCTGATTGGCGGCAGCTAAAGAACTGGTGTTATTGTCTACCACCTGTTTTTCCAATGTGGTGAGTTGCTGTTGAATCTCTTGATTCTGGTAAAAATTACTTTTTAGCATCTCATTGATGGTTTCGTAAAGAGCATATCGAACTTGATCACCTCTCCGCTGTTGGAAAAAACCATTGGCGGTGGTGTCGTTGAGGTATTCAAGAATGGTCGTCCAGACCTCTGCAATTCCTCGATGTTCTAAAGCAGAACAGGTCAATACCTTCGGATTCCATCCTGATTCTGAGACTGGAAAAAGATGTAAGGCATTGCGATATTGTGCCGCCGCTAATTTAGCCTTATCGATGTTGTCGCCGTCTGATTTATTGACCACTAACAAGTCCGCCATCTCCATGATCCCTCTTTTTATCCCCTGCAGTTCGTCGCCAGCACCAGCCAGTTGAAGCAACAGAAAGCAGTCGACCATCGAATGCACTGCAGTCTCCGATTGACCAACTCCAACGGTTTCAATTATGATCGTGTTAAAACCTGCGGCTTCACACAAGGTTATGATCTCTCTTGTTTTCCGGGCCACTCCACCTAAAGATCCTGATGTTGGACTCGGTCTGATATAGGCATTTGGATTGGCGGACAAGTTTTCCATCCTTGTTTTATCGCCTAAGATAGAGCCTTTTGTTTTTTCTGAACTTGGGTCTATTGCCAAGACGGCTAATTTTCGACCTTGACTAGTAATCGTTTTTCCTAATGCTTCGATAAAGGTACTCTTTCCAGCACCTGGCATGCCCGTGATCCCTAATCGAATTGAGCCACCGGTCAATGGAAGGCATTGAAGAACAATTTCTTGTGCGAGTTTTTGATGAGTAGGGTTGTTACTTTCAACAAGGGTGACAGCTTGACTCAGCAGGGTGATATCGCCTTTGCGAATAGCTGCGACATAGGTTTCTGCACTAAGTTCAGCTCGCTTGTTGCGCTTTAAGAATTCATTCACCGCTTCACTGTTCACCGAATCAGGAGTTTCAATACCGCTATTCACATGCAGCCCAATGTATTTAGGGTCGTTCTCTGGATGGTTGCTCATGGCTTTGATTTTACGGTCCCAATAATACGGAGAAGAGTTGTGGAATGCTCAGGATCATTCGTTATAAGAGTTAACACCTTATTTTGAATCCCTAATTTACCATGCGAGTCAAAGGTCACGTTAAGATCTGTAGATCCTCCTGGAGCAAGTTTCGTTAAGTTAGGCTTAGCCGTTGTGCAGCCGCACGAAGCCGACACGCTGCGTATGATAAGGGGTTTCTTCCCTTTGTTTGATAAGATAAATGTATAGGAAGCTGATTCTCCTTCCGCAAGTTCCTTGAAATCAAAAATCTTACTGTTTAGTTCAATCCTTGGAGCATTGGCGATCTCTTCAGTACTGAGTTTTGAAAAGTCCTCTTCAATAGTTGCACTTACCTTAATCGCATCTTTATACTCTGCTTTTTGATTGAATCCAAGATAAATGCGGTTGGTAACAAAGCCATATTCTTGTTTTTTAGCCGCATTAAATGTGACAATTATGAGCCCTTTACCTTTTGGAGCGATGGTTGATGGGATGGTTTTTAGGCTTAGATGTGGCGGAATAATTTTAAAGTTTATCGTCAGTGGTGAAGTCGTAGGATTGAAAACTTTAAGGGTATCAGTAATTACTTCATGATCTTTTATCCGCACAAAAGATAGCTCATCGCTCGAAAGGCGAGCAGCACCAAAGTCAATCGGGTAGAGGTCGTTGGTCAATAAAGTTTTGGGAGTTACCTCCCCAGATATCGTAAGTACAGTAACTCCTTTGGCTGAATTTGAAGTTACGGTGATGCTTTTATTAAATACGCCTGGTCGTTGCTCGGGGTTATACGAGACTTTAATAAATCCCCCTTTGCCGGGTAGAATTGGCTCTTTGCTCCATTCTGGGGTTGTGCAACCGCAGGAGGCCTCCACATGCTGAATAACTAAAGGTGCATTTCCTGTATTGTTAAATTTAAAGTTGAAGTTTGCAGGCCCTCCCTCTTCTTTAATCACGCCAAAATTATGATCCATCTGCTCAAACTTAACTTGAGCCGTTCCTTGTGCTTGAGTATTCTTCACATAGAGTGATGAGGTGATCAAGATGGCTAAGATAAGTAGAGCTTTCATGAAGGTGATTGATTTAGGTGTCTCTAAACTTTAAATTATTCATCGCCAAATAGCACGCCCATATTTCTAGCTTTAGCGATCAGCTGATGGTTTGGATCTACCAGACTAAGCTTGCCACCAACCTCTTCAAGAGGAACCGCACTTAAAACGTCTCCATGAATGGCGACCATATTCCCAAATTTCCCCTGTGCGATCAGTTCGGCGGCATAAGCCCCATAGCGAGTTGCCAAGATGCGATCCATGGCCGAAGGACTGCCTCCACGTTGCACATAACCTAGCCGTGTCTCACGAGCTTCGATCTTGGTAAGCTTCTGTATTTTAGAGACTAAATAGGATGCTGCTGACATTCCTTCTGGTTTCTCAATTCCTTCGGCAACGACCACAATGGCTGATACTTTCCCTTTCGAGAATCGGTCTTCAATGGTTTTGCAGACTTTGTTAATATCAAATCCGATTTCTGGTATTAGAATGATGTCGCCACCGCCTGCGATACCCGCATACAGGGCGATCCAACCGGCATTGTGCCCCATCACCTCAATAACCATCGCTCGCTGGTGCGAGTTGGCTGTCGAGTGCAAACGGTCGATGGCCTCGGTCGCAATACTAACCGCCGAGTCGAAACCAAAAGTTAGTTCGGTGCCAAAAACGTCGTTGTCGATGGTTTTAGGAATTCCAATCACATTTAAACCCTCAAGGGATAAAAGGTGAGCTGTTTTCATGGTTCCGTTCCCTCCGATACATACAATGCAGTCGAGACCTAACTCTTCATAGTTTTTTTTGATCAACCCTGGCTTGTTGTTGTAGGTTAAGCCTTTTTCTAGTTTAAATGGTTTTTCGCGTGAGGTTCCTAAAATGGTCCCTCCCAGGGTTAGAATTCCTGAAAGCTTTGGCTCGTCTAAAGTCACATAATCTTTTCGTATTAAACCACTAAAGCCTGCTGTAAATCCAATTACTTCCATGCCATGATTGATGATTGCCGTTTTGCCAACGCCTCGAATGGCGGCGTTTAGTCCGGGACAATCTCCTCCGGCCGTTAGAATTGCAATTTTCTTACCCATGTTGCTGAACTATTTTGTGTTGTTTATAATCTTTTCTAGGTTACTTAATATTGGTGCAAAGCTACTATTTAATTGAGTTTTCGTAATTTAAATCAGCATCTTTTTCGCTCCTAAATTAGCTCTTTTTTTACCATTAATGATCTGGTTGAAGATAGAACTTAATCCAATATCTTTTTTAGGTAGATGCGTATTTATTTTATAACAATGCCATTTTTTCGCTTTCTCCAGCTTTGAATTCTATTTCATTCGCTAATTTATTTATTCGTTCTGTGGACCTCTGATTTGGCACTATTTCTATTTTTTAATGTGCTTATAATTAGATTCTTAGAACAATAATTGCTCTTTAATCTTGATTTATTTCGAAATAGCATTTAAAATCCAAAAGAATTTTGAAAATTTGCATTCACGATCTGACGAATCGCAATGAATTGAAAGTTCGCTAATCAACTTATAACTAATTATTTAAATTATAAATTAATTTTTTACCCAATGAAAAGTACATTTTTAGTTTTACTTGTTTCTGTTTGTTTTATTTTCGGTACCCCTGCGTCTGCTCAGACAAAACAGGAAGGTGCGATCAACACTTTAACGCCACAAGAGAAGGCGCAAGGTTATGTTTTACTCTTTGATGGTAAGACAAGTGAAGGTTGGAGAAGTTATAATAAGACCACTTTCCCTGGTGACTGGTCAATTGAAAATGGAGCGATCCATTTAAAGGGTTCTGGAAACGGAGAGGCTGGTTCTGTGAATGGTGGTGATTTAGTTTACGGCAAAGAGAAATTTTCAAATTTTGCTTTTAAAGCGGAGTGGAAAATTTCAGAAGGTGGTAACTCAGGTATTTTTTATTTAGCGCAGGAGATTCCTGGCAAAGAGATCTGGAGAACTGCACCTGAGATGCAAGTGTTGGATAACGATCGTCATCCCGATGCGATGTTAGGCAAAGATGGCAATCGTCAGGCTGGCTCATTGTATGATCTTATCCCCGCGAAACCACAAAATGCAAAACCTGCAGGTGAGTGGAACAGCATTGAGATTATCTCGTATCAAGGGACTGTTGTTCACAAGATGAATGGCGCGACCGTTTTAGAGTATCACCTTTGGACTCCTGAGTGGAATGAGTTAGTGAAGAACTCTAAATTCCCTACCTACAATCCTGATTGGGCAAATGTAGCGAAGGCGGGTGTGATTGGTTTCCAAGATCATGGGAACGATGTTTGGTATCGCAACATAAAAATCCGCAAGTTGTAAATCCTTGAATCGGATTCAAAAAAAGAGGATGGCTGGTTTAGTCATCCTCTTTTTTTGATGTTTACGTTGGCTGTTTTAAGGCGCTTTTATATTATTTGTCAGCAGGTTAATGAGAGTATTCCTCTTTTAAGTCTTTGAATCGAGAAGGTTTTCAGATCATCTTGAATTTATATTTTGTCAATCGCTTATCTCCAGTTTTTTCAAGGATTAACTTCTCTACAGACTCTTTTAAATCTCGGCTTGCTGTTGCGGTTGATATCTCTTTGTTAAGCCTTAAATAATCCTGACGCGTAAATGATTTATCCCCAATTAGTTCCTTGAATAACTCAATTCTCTCAGTTGAGGTAGCAGTGAGATTTTGTGTTCTTAATAAATTCTCTAAAGCCATATTAATAATTTCTAGCATAAACTCAACGAAGCTTGTTGAACTTCCTTCACGGTCAGATTGACTAAGAAACTTATAATAATCTTGCTGTCGTTCTTTTATAATAGCTTCAATCGGTAAAAATTGAAAAACCTGCGAATATTCCTTTAAAATCATTGTCTGCCATAATCTTCCCATTCTACCATTCCCATCAACAAAAGGATGAATAAACTCAAATTCGTAATGGAACACGCAACTCTTTAGGAGTAATAAGTCAACATCCTCCTTTAAATAGCGAAACAAATCGATCATTAAAGGACCAACCAAATCTCCCGGAGGTGCAATATGAGCAATGTCGCGTCCTCTAACAATCCCTACTGAAGTTTGTCTTAATTTTCCTGCATTTTCAACTAGTCCATTCATTAAAATTCCATGTGCCGTGCATAACGACTTTAATTCATATGCTTTAAAATTATCCAGCATTGAATATACTTGAATGGCATTTTTTACCTCAATAATATCTTTTTGGGGTGCTATGACTCTTTTATTCTCCATTAAATCGGTAATCTGCTTAATGGTAAGGGTATTTCCTTCTATCTCTAAGGAAGATTGAATGGTTTTTATCCTATTCCGTTTGCGAAGTTCAATTGGAAGCTTAATTAATTTAGCAGATTTAACCTCCCCTATTTTCTCTGATATTGAGGCGATTAAACTGATGATTTTAGTTGTTATCTCATAAGGTGGTTTCATTCACTAGCTATTTGATAGTATCATTTGATAGTATCAAAGGTAGCAAAAGAGAATAATAATACAACAAAGATTAATTTGATCAAATCAGATCATTCAAATTTACTCTGGCGAGTAGCCCGATTCGTTTAAGATTTTCTGGTAGTCGTTCTCAGCCATCAGTTCAGGAATCGAGATCTCTGGATGCTTTTTCATATAGGCCCGAACGATCTGCCATCCGATCCAAATGCCTGTGCGGCCTGGTGAATCGGACGTGAAGCACGAAGTAAAAGGTGCTGGATTGATAAATCGAACGATATTCATCCGTTCGGAACTAAATAGCATCTTATGCTCGATCAAATAGGTCCACATGCTTGCCTCAGATTTGAAACACCATGCTAACTTTTCGGTTGAATAGCCAATCTTAAAGTTATCGGCCTCCTCAGGCAACATCGCATCCACAAAAACCATCATCTTTCCTTGATAGATCATTTGTGATACAAGATTGACCTTTGATTCATCAAAGCCAAATTCTGAGACCCCCCAAGCATAGATGATGTCAGAGGGGATCTTTTCGCGCGTCATGTTCTCTCTTTTATAGGCTGGAATACCGAGCTGCTTATAAAAATGACACGAAGCACCCAGGTAATTATCTAAACTCAATCCAATAGCATCACCTGTTAAGACAATTGATTGATTGAAACCTGATACAAGCGTTATTATTTTCGGAATTGTCTTGGTTGGAAAGTAATATCTGTAATGCTTAAATCCCAATTCAAGCTTCTGCTTTAGCTCCGTGAGATCAGCATAAACAGAGTCGATCTGTTTTACGGAGGCTAACCGAATCGAATCAGAAAGGAAAGTCTGCAAATAATTTGCATAAGCTGGATCGGTAGAGTTTCCTAGTCCTAAAACATTCTCATTGTAAGCCTCAAAAAATTGACCGTATGTCTGCTGGATTTTGGGCAGTGACGTTGATATATTCTGACTGTTTAATTGGAATAATTCCTGATCTAAGCGAGCGACTTTAAGTGTTAGGTTAACGGAGGAGACATTAACCTTTAAGCGATTACTTTCGCACGACAAGAGTATTGTCAGCATGAATAGAAGGCTCAAGAGCTTAACCATGGATTACCATTTTAAATTTTCACTATATTTGTTCTGTTCATCCGGCGCAAATAAATCCATGCGGAATTTGATTCCTCGTTTTTTACGCAACTTTTACTCGAACGAATTTATTGGTGTAAAAGTATAAAATGAGCGGAATAACAGCACATAGATTTGAGGTGATTTATCATTCGTTTATTCGACTACTTTTTTGATCCTTAACTTCTTTTTTACCTTGGAAAATTAAGATTACTTTCATGAAGATTGCACTAGCTCAATTAAATTATCACATCGGAAATTTCGAAGCGAATCGAGAACAGATCATTCACCATGTTGAAAAGGCGAAAGTCCAGGGTGCTGAGCTTGTTGTCTTTTCAGAGCTAGCCGTTTGTGGCTATTACCCCAATGATTTGCTTGAGCGACGTGAGTTTATCGATAAGTGCATCGAGTCGGTTAATTTAATTGCTAAGCACTGTATCGGCATTGCAGCCCTGGTGGGATCCCCGAGTTTAAATCCTTCTCCAAACGGAAAAATGTTATTTAATTCTGCCTATTTCCTTCAGGATGGGACAATTAAAAGCGTGCACCATAAAACCTTGTTGCCGACCTATGATATTTTTGATGAATATCGTCATTTTGAACCGAATCAAGAGTTTAACCTGATTGAGCTAGGAGGGTTAAAGCTTGCCGTTACAATTTGCGAAGATCTTTGGTACAATCAGCCTGTCTTTAGTGCCTTTGGTCGTGAGAACCTCTACGCACTCTGTCCGATAGCGACCTATTGCAAAAAAAATCCAGATCTGATTATCAACTTGTCGGCGTCTCCATTTTCATACAATCAGGCCAAACTTCGAAAGGATATCTTATTGGATAATGCGAAGAAATACCAAGTGCCAATTGTATATGTGAACCAAATTGGAGCTCAGACAGAGCTTATCTTTGATGGCGGTTCATTATTCGTCAATGAGCATGGTGAGGTGATGCGTGAGATGGTGTATTTTGCTCCCGACTTTGCACTAATAGATACTGCGAATAACATTCATCATCAAGAGTTGCAATCCGAGAAGGATACAATTGCCGTTATTTATGACGCTTTGGTGCTGGGTATTCAGGATTATTTTAAAAAGACTGGATTCAAAACGGCTACCTTAGGATTATCTGGAGGTATCGATTCTGCTGTAACTTTAGTCTTGGCGGAAAGGGCTTTGGGGGCCGAAAACCTTCATGTGCTTCTCATGCCGTCTAAATTTTCTTCCGATCACTCCATTGATGATGCAGTTGCCTTAGCCGAAAACTTAGGTGTAAAATATGATATTTTAAAGATTCATGATATTGTGGACGCTTTTGACGATGGTCTGGCTGGAGTTTTTGCGGGTAAAAAGCCAGATCTTACCGAAGAAAATATCCAAGCTCGTATCCGCGGAACGTTGCTGATGGGACTCTCAAATAAATTTGGGCATATTCTTTTAAATACTTCAAATAAGAGCGAAGCAGCAGTAGGATATGGTACTTTGTATGGTGATATGAATGGAGGATTATCGGTATTGGGCGATGTGTATAAAACCGATGTCTTTCAATTGGCGCGATTTATCAACCGAGAGTCCGAAATTATTCCAGTTAACACCATCGTGAAGCCACCATCTGCTGAGCTACGTCCCGATCAGAAGGATTCCGATTCATTACCTGACTACGAAATATTAGATAAGATTCTTTTTGCCTATATCGAATTGGCTCATAGTCCAGCGGAGATCATCGCGTTAGGATATGATGACGCGACCGTTTATCGCTCCGTTTTATTAGTGAATCGGAACGAGTATAAACGATTCCAAACCCCGCCCATTTTACGCGTTTCATCGAAAGCATTTGGATTTGGTCGTAAGATGCCATTGGTGGCAAAATATGCCTTGTAATTCGATTAAATTTCTAATTTTGATGTTTTATAACATGTAATTGATAGATCTAATGTCAGAGGCTGGTCGTTTCTATGAGGTTCAATTTGCAGAAGAGGAGTGTATTTTCAATCTTCTGACCCCTGCAGAGAAGGATATTCTCGAAAAGTCGCATGAGATTAGGCATTATAAAAAGAACGAATTTATCTATCGCGAAGGGGAGATGCCGATTGGTATGCAGTACCTAAAAGAGGGAATGGTTAAATTGATCAAAGAGGGCATCGGTGGTCGTGATCAGATCATTCGAATGATTCCTCGCAATGGATTAATCGGGTACCGCTCCTTGATTGCTGGCGAAGCACATAATGGGACCACCATCGCCATCGAGAACTCTGAAATCATCACGATCCCCCCCGCTATTTTATATGATGTGCTGTTGCGAAACCATGATTTCGCACTCGCTCTCTTGAAAGATCTAGCCATAGAACTAGGATTTTCACACCACAGAACTGTTAGCTTAACCCAAAAACATATCCGAGGCCGTCTTGCTGAATCGATTTTACTCTTGATTGAGAAATATGGTTTTGAACACGATGAGCAAACATTAAGAGTCTACCTTCCTCGCGAAGACTTGGCCAACCTTTCGAATATGACCTCCTCCAATGCCATTCGAACACTCTCCATATTTGTGACCGAAAAGGTTATTGCGATGGATGGACGTAAGATTAAAATTATTGACCTAGCGCAGCTTAAAAAGATTAGCAAACAGGGGTAGTCGGGTTCAAAGACTAGCCAAATCAGAGTCAAAATTAAAGTGTAAGAATTTTAACTTTTCGCCCCATAATTCAACTTTTAAAGGGCCGATGGGGTTAAAATTAGATGTAAACTAAATAAAATACTTGAAGTTTTTGACCCGCTATTTTTTTTTCTTTGATACAATTCTGTTTTTAGGTGTAATTCGCTTTAATTATAAATCGTCATCTCCTAAATTCTGTTTAAAAAAGTGCTTAAGGCATTGTATTTCATTGATTACTAAAAGTATAAATAAACTTGTTTCCTAGAATGAAAAAACTAAACTTTAAAATTACCCTATTGCTTTTCAGCTTGATTATTCTAGTTGCTTCTTTGAGCAGCAAAGCCGAAAAGGGCTCTTCGTATAAGGTTACCACAATTTCAGACAACTGGAAGATGCAGGCATCCGAGAAGCTGGGTAAGGTTGATGAGTCTTTGATCTCAAAACCTAATTTTAATACTAAATCGTGGTATGACGCCGTTATCCCTGGTACCGTATTAGGTAGTTTGGCCTTGAAACATGTCATCGAAGACCCAACTTTCGGTATCAACATGAAAAATATGGATACTGTTCAGTTCCAGAAGCCTTGGTGGTTTAGAACAACCTTTAAACTCGACGGCACGGACCTATCCAAAAATATTTCGCTCCATTTTAATGGGATTAATTACCGTGCTGATCTTTGGATCAATGGCAAGAAAGTTGTCGGAAAAGATGCTTTTGCTGGTACCTATCGCATGTTTACCTTTAATGTAAATGCCTATGTTCAACCTGGAGAAAATACCATGGCGTTAAAACTTTCGCAATATGCTTATGGTGAATATTCACTTGGATTTTGCGACTGGAATCCGATTCCATCTGATCGCAGCATGGGAATATTTCGCGAGGTGTTCTTAGAGGTCAATGAAGGATTAAAGATTCGGAGTCCATTTGTCTACTCCAATGTTGACACGGTAACCAAAAAAAATGCAAACTTATTTATTCAAGCTGAGCTTGTAAATAGCACGGCTCATGCCATCGATGGTGTACTGCGTGTCAATTATGAGCTTGGGGCAGTTGAGAAACAAGTGAGTGTTAAAGCTGGTGAGACTTTATCTTATCGTTTTACACCGGAGGAATATCCGCAGCTAAAAGTTAAAAACGTTGAGCTTTGGTGGCCTAATGGCATGGGTAAGGCTAAGATGTATAATCTGAAAACTTCTTTTGTTGCAGGCAGTAAAGTGATTGATCAGATCGATAAGAAGTATGGTATCCGTGAGATGCGTAGTTATCTGAATAAAGACAAGAACAGGACCTTCGAAATTAATGGCAAGTTTATCTTGGTCAAAGGTGGCGGTTGGGCTGATGATATTTTTCTTCGTGATACCCGTAAATCGGTGGAGGCACAATTGCGCTATATCCGTCATATGAACTTAAACAGCATTCGTTGTGAAGGGTTCTGGGGTAAAGATGAGAACCTTTTTGATCTGTGCGATGAGTATGGAATTTTAATCATGATCGGTTATAACTGTATCTGGGAATGGGAAGAGTATCTGCACAAGACCTGTCATGAGAAATATGGCGGTGCGGTAGGTGATGAGGATATTGCGTTGCTCTCTGAGTCGTGGAAGGATCAGATGCTGTGGTTGCGTAACCACCCAAGTATTTACCTATGGATGCTTGGAAGTGATAAGTTGCCTTGTCCGAAATTGGAGTTGAAATATGTCGAATTATTTAAGAAATACGATCCTTCACGTCCTTATGCAACCTCGTCTGGTGGGGCAGGTACTGAAGATAATAATGTGGTCGCTACCGTGCCATTGGTAAGTGATATTAGTGGACCAACTGGGATGAAGATGATGGGTCCTTATGCTTGGACACCTCCTCAATATTGGTTTACCGATACCAAACTTGGTGGTGCGTGGGGCTTTAATACCGAGACTTGTCCAGGTGCTGCGATCCCACCTCTGGCCTCCTTGAAAAAGATGCTTCCCGCAGCTGCCTTATGGCCAATCGACAAGACCTATTGGGAATATCATACTGGCCGTAATGAGTTTACTTCGCTTGATCGTGATATCAATGCGATCAATAGTCGCTATGGTAAATCTTCAAGTGTTGAGGAGTTTTCGTATAAGGCGCAGGTAAATAATTATGAGATCATGCGGCCTCAGTTTGAGGCGTTTGTGGCTCATAAGCCAAAGAGTACCGGATTGGTTCAGTGGCAACTTAATTCTGCTTGGCCGAAGATGATCTGGCAGCTTTACGACACTTATCTACAGCCTAATGGCTCATTTTATGGAGTTAAGAAAGGTTGTGTTCCACTTCATGCGATTTATCGATATGGCTTTAACGACATTTATCTAGCAAATGAAGATTTATTAGAAGCAAAAGGGCTTACCGTGAAGGTTCGGATTTTTGATCTTAACTCAAAAGAAATTTTTGCCGATCAATGGAAAGGTGATGTCAAATCAAATATTTCCAAGTTTATCTATAAGATTCCTGAGATTAAAAATCTTACGGCTGTCTGGTTTCTTGATCTAAGGATTTACGACAAGAATAACAAAGAAGTGGACAATAGCATCTACTGGCTATCTGAGAAGAAAGATGTCTTGGATTATGAAGCCTATAAGAAATTATCATGGCCGTTTTATACACCAACGAGTCAGTTTGCTGACTATACCGCATTGGATAAACTTCCTAAGATTAAATTGGGTTACGAGTATACCTATGCACAAGAAGGTAAGTTTGGCAAGATTCGTCTGAAGGTGAAAAATTCATCGTCTACGATTGCATTCTTCTTATTTCTTGACGTGTTAAATCCAGCTACGAAGCTGCCTATCTTACCAGTCTATTGGAACGATAATTATGTAACTTTATTGCCAGGAGAAGAACGGACTTACGAGTCAAGTTATTTCCTTTCTGATTCTAATGGAGCTAAGCCAGTCCTTGAAGTTAGAGGCTGGAATGTTGAAAAGCAAATCATAAAATAATTTAACGCAACATTTGGTATTATGAGATATGCTGCAGGGATAGATTTAGGGGGCACATTTGTGAAGTTCGCTCTTGTCTCGGAAGATGGTGAAATTCCATACAAAGATAAGTTGGAGATAGGCTCAAAAGCTACTCGTGATGATATCTTAAATACGCTAAAAATAGCTATTGAAAAAATTAAGGATTTTGCAGATGAGCGAGGAAATCAGTTGTCTGGCATTGGTATTGGATCACCAGGAATCATCTACGATGGGGTGGTCATTGGTGGAGCCGATAACTTAAACGGCTGGTCTAATGTTCCGCTAGGTGAGATCTATTCTAAAGCATTTAACCTTCCTGTTTTTGCCGATAACGATGCGAACGTGATGGGACTTGGGGAGACGGTATTTGGTGCGGCACAAAATTGTACAGACGTTATATTTATCACGGTAGGAACTGGCATCGGTGGTGCTATCGTTATGAACGGTCAGCTATATGGCGGATATAAAAATAGAGGTGCCGAGCTAGGTCATTTTACGGTTGATCATAAAGGTGTCGAATGTAATTGTGGCGGCCGAGGTTGTTTGGAGGCATATGCTTCTACTTCAGCATTAGTTCAACGTTATGCCCAACTTTCTGGTCTTCCAGAAGAGGCTGTGAATGGAATTGTTATTGTTGAGAAATTTCACGCTGGGGAGCCTGCTGCCGTTCAATGTATGGAGGAGCATACCGATTACCTTGGTCATGGTATCGCCTCATTTGTGAATACTTTTGCCCCTCAAAAAGTAGTTATTGGAGGTGGCATTTCGGAAGCTGGTCAGTTCTATATCGATATGATTAAGAAGTCGACTTTCAGCTATGCAATGCCCGACTGCTCAGTATATACCGATGTTATTGGAGCAACCCTAGGAAATAATGCTGGATGCATGGGAGCTGCATCTTTAGTCTTTAGAAACTGTAACTAAACTAACTTAAATGAAAAAAAATATTTTCTTGGTCGTTCTAATCATGCTCGTGTTTTTTGTGATCTCATTTCTCACGAACATCTTAGGGGCACTGAATGACAAAGTCTCACAAAGTTTTACACTCAATGAGACCATGGCGGGACTACTTCCGTTCGCTTTTTTTATTGCGTATGGCGTGATGTCCATCCCATTTGGTTTTCTAGTTGAGAAATACGGCGAGAAGAAAATGATTATCTCGGCCTTTTTATTGGCTTTTGCTGGTGCCTTGGGTTTTGCTCAATTCCCCACTTTTAACGTGTTTATTGTCTCCCTATTTACCATTGGCGCAGGAATGGCGGCTTTGCAAGTGGTTATTAATCCACTTTTGCGCGTTTCGGGAGGCGAAGTAAACTATGCTTTTAACTCGGTAATGGGTCAGCTAGTTTTCGGATTAGCCTCTTTTATCAGCCCTCAGATGTATACTTATTTAGTCACCAATATCGATGCGGGAAATGTAAGCAAGCCATTTATTGGGTTGATGACCAGCTTGGTCCCTAAGGCGATGTCATGGGTCTCGGTGTATTGGGCTTTTGCGCTAATTGCTATCCTGATGGTTACCTTGATCTCCTTTGTTCGTTTTCCTAAGGTTGAATTGCAGGACGATGAAAAAGTGGGATCAAAAGATAGCTACCTTGAATTGTTTAAGAATAAATATGTGATCCTTTATTTCTTGGGCATCTTCGCTTATGTGGGATCTGAGCAAGGGATCTCCTATTGGATGTCGAAATTCTTGAAGATCTATCACGATGTAAATCCTGATGTAGCTGGTGCTGATGCAGTGTCCTACTTCTGGGGCCTTATGACCATCGGCGGTATGTTAGGACTCGTGCTGATGAAACTTTATGATAGTAAACCAATCTTACGGTGGTTTACCATCCTTGCCATGATTTGCGTTGCGGTTGGCTTATTCGCAGATGTTCAAACCTCCTTATGGTCTTTCCCAATGTCGGGATTCTTCCTATCAGTGATGTTCCCGGTGATCGTTTCGTTAGGTCTAAACTCAGTGCCGAAACACCATGGTTCCTTCGCAGGAATTCTCATGACTGGTATTGCAGGAGGCGCAATCGTTCAGCTTTTGATTGGAGCCATCAGTGACGCCATATCGCTAAGAGTTGGGATGTTATTTATCTTCGTGACCTTAGGTTATATCTTAAGCTTAAGTTTTTGGGCTAAGCCATTGGTGAACAATCAGACGTTTACCTTGAAAAGTCTGTTTACCAAAAACTAAGTTTATCAATACGTAAAATCAGATTTAAAAGTCTAAGTATATAAAATTTAATACCCTATTATTATGACAAAGTTAGCAGTTCTTGGAGGTTCGCCTGTTCGTGACACGAAAGTTAATCCTTGGCCGAAGTGGCCTGTTTGGGACAAGAATGAAGAAAAAGCCCTGATTGAAGTTTTAAACAGCGGAGTCTGGTCGTACAATGGACCAAAGGAGACCGAGTTTAATAAGAATTTCGCCAAAGAGATGGGTGCTAAATATGCAATTTCAGCAGCGAATGGTACGGTAACATTGCAAATGGCTTTGGAAGCATGTGGGATTGGTGTCGGTGACGAAGTGATTCTTCCTGGTCTTACTTGGCAAGCTACTGCGGCAACAATTATTGATGTGAATGCGACTCCAATCTTGGTAGACGTTTGCGAAGATACCTGGTGTATCGATCCGAAAGAGGTTGAGAAAGCCATTACTCCGCGTACGAAAGCAATTATGCCAGTGCACCTTTATGGTAGTTTTGCCGATATGGACGAGATTATGCGTATTGCTAAAAAACATAACCTATTTGTAATCGAAGATTGTGCTCATAAGCATGGTGGTGAATGGAATGGCAAGAAAGCAGGAACAATCGGTGATATTGGAAGCTTTAGCTATCAGTTATCAAAACATCTTACAGCCGGTGAAGGTGGTACCGTGACGACCAATAGTTTTGAACTTTACGAAAAATTAGATGCATTGCGCAACTGTGGTCGTCGACCAGAACCTGCAAGTGCAGCACAAGGAGATAAAGGTGAAGGACTCTATTTTGATGCAGGTAACTTCTGCCAGTCTGGAAACTTCCGAATCACAGAGTTTCAAGCTGCGATATTAATTGAAGGTCTTAAACGGTTGCCAGAACAAAATCGTGTAAGAGATGAGAACGGAATCTACTTGAACTCCCTTCTAACCTCGATGCCCGGAATTACGCCAATCAGAAGAGATGCTCGCGAAACGAAAGAGGCCTATTTCAACTTCTCATTTAGATACAATCAAGCAGAATTCAAAGGATTGCCGGTTGCAAAATTTAGATCCGCTCTGACTGCCGAGATCGGTATTGAAGTGGTGGCTAGTTATATTCCACTAAATAAATGCTCACTTTATCAGCCTCATACCAAACCAGCACGCCATAAATTAAATCCAGAATATTGGGCAGCAATTGATCCAACACGTTTTAATCTTCCGGTTTGTGATAAGATTCACTTTGAAGCTTCTGCTTGTATCCATCATAAAGTGTTGATGGGAACTAAAGCTGATATGGATCTACTGGCGACAGCTATTCGTAAAGTTTACGATAACGCGGAAAGTCTTTAATTTCAATTCTTTTTAGTTCGAAACTGGAGTATGAAAAAAATAAGAATCGCACTTATTGGTGCCGGGTATATCAATCATTATCATGCACGTGGATTGCAGCTTTTGCCTAATGTTGAGATTGTGGCCGTGGTTGCAGCTCGCATCGAAACGGCTCGTGCTTTTGCCGATAAATATAATATTGCAGAGGCTACCACAGATGTCACCACCCTATATGATCGTAAAGATCTTGATGCGGTAGTGATCTCGACTCCGAATAAGTTTCATGCTCCATATACCATCGAATTTCTGAACCATGGCAAGGATGTTTTTCTAGAAAAGCCAATGGCTATGAATGGCGGTGAAGGTGTTGAGATTAAAAAGGTCTCAGATGCAACCAAACAGCTGGTGATGGTGGGTCATATGTGGCGCTTCGACAACGACGTCAACTTTGTTAAGCAGACCGTTGACTCAGGTCAGATGGGTAAGATAGTTAAGACGAAGGGATATGCGATTCATGAAAATTGGGGTCCTGCCGGATGGTTCGCTCAGAAAGAGCTTGCTGGCGGTGGTGCTCTAGCTGATATGGGCGTTCATGCGATCGATACTGCACGGTACATTATCGGCGATCCACTACCCAAAAAAGTATATGCAAAGATTGGAACTCATTATGGAAGCTACGATGTTGATGATTCTGGCATTATCCTCATCTCATGGGATAATGGCGCCGAGTCGTTGATTGAAAGTGGATGGTGGCAGCCTCATATGGATGGCCCCGAAGCCGCAACTGGCATCTATGGGACAAAAGGATATGCAAACGTTTTCCCGACTTATCTAAAATATAAAGTCGACAATACGCCAGGCAAATTCGAGCCTAAGCTACCTGTTCGAACCGAACATTGTGACCCAACGATGTATAACCGACAGATGGAATATTTTATTGATTGTATTGTCACACGCAAGCAGCCAGTTCCTGGACTTGAGGTGGGACAAATCATCTTGGATATCGTTGACGCCGCCTATAAATCAGCTCAGACTGGTGAAGTGGTGAATTTGTAATTGAAAACCTTACGAGGTCTAACTCGCGACACTAAACTAACTTATTCTTCTCTGGCTTATCATTGAGGATCGCAGCTTGTTAGAATTAAAATTTTGGACTTATTTGGGAGTATATTGAGTTAATTAATCCGATATATTCTTATGATCATAATGCTCATCTAACTCAGCCTAAAGTTGGTGCATTGAATTGTGCGATATAACTGAAGGTAAATCAGGTATAAAACCTAATAAACTAAAACTGCCCTAATGAAACTTAAAAATCTAGTTCTTGGATTGACGATGGTCCTCCCTTCACTCTTTGCCGCTCAGAGCTGCTCCGATAATCATCTGCCTCAGTTTGGTAAAGACCGAATAGAGAAAGTTATTGCCGCGATGACATCCGACGAAAAGATTGGGCTCTCTGTGGGCGATGGTAAATTTCTGCCGGCGGCACAAGTAAAAAATATCGAGCAGGGGACAGGAATTATTATTGCGAATCAGAATTCTCAGCTTATGATTCCTCGTCTTGCGATCCCATCATCGCCTTTGACTGATGGTCCTTCAGGGGTCAATAGAGATCCGCATCCAGCAGGAGCAACTGACTATACCTATGCAACAGCATTCCCAACTTCAACTTGTCTGGCTGCAACCTGGAACCTTGAGCTTATGGAACAAGTGGGTCAGGCATTTGGGAATGAAGTGCTAACGTATGATTACGATATGGTGTTAATGCCAGCTCTTAACTTACACCGAAATCCGAACTGCGGTCGTAACTTTGAATACTATTCTGAAGATCCTATGCTCTCTGGCAAGATGGCCGCATCAGTGGTTAAAGGACTACAATCGAATGGCGTTGGCGCTTGCATAAAACATTTCTTAGGTAACAACCAGGAGACCAATCGACGGACTTACAATGCGGTCATCAGTCAGCGTGCCTTGCGCGAGATCTACCTGAAAGGTTTTGAGATTGCCGTGCGCGAAGGAAATCCTAAAGGTATCATGACCTCCTATAATAAAGTGAATGGTTTTTATACCGCTGAGTATCCTGAGTTATTACTTGATGTTGTCCGCAAAGAGTGGGGCTTTAAAGGTGTTTATATGACCGATTTTGATGGCTATGGAAGTGCGGTCGCTAAAGTGCGAGCGGGGAATAATATGCTGATGGGTGGAAGTAAAGATGAGGTTAAAGAACTTACGGCCGCCTTGAAAGATAAGTCATTAGACGAATCTATGTTGAATCGGAATCTCGTCTATAACTTACAGCAGAAGTTAGATGCTCCTCGAGCTAAAGGGTATGTTCCTACATTTAAACCTGACTTGGCAGCTCATGCCAAACTAGCCCGTGAAGCGGCTGGCGAAGGGTTGGTCTTATTGAAAAATGAGAAACAAGCCCTTCCATTTAATGCTGTTAAGAATGTGGCTGTCTTTGGTAAGATATCCTATTATTTAATTGAGGCCGGAACAGGCAGTGGCGGTATTCGCAGTAATAAATATGCCACTTCTGTGAACGATGGATTAAAAAATGCTGGTTTTAAGGTGATTAAAGAGCTGGAAGATTCGTATACCGCTTTTAATGCTTCGATCATGGAAAATAATCTTGTTCCTGATTATTTCATGACCCCTAAAATGCTTGCCGATAATGGAGTAAAGACGAATAATGCACCTGGTCATTTTAAGAAGCGGCTAATCCCTTTTCATGAGGAGATGCCCATGACTATCGAGGATATTAAAAAACAAGTGGCCTTAACGGATGTGGCTGTGATCACACTCGGTCGTACCGGAGGCGAAAATTACGAAAATGGCTATATCCCAACTACAAAGGGTGAGATTGAGCTGGTTAAAAATGTTTGCAATGTCTATCACGAAGCTGGTAAAAAAGTTGTGGTGGTCTTAAATGTAGGCGGTGTTTGTGAAACAGCAAGCTGGAAAAACATGCCTGATGCTATACTTCTGGCATGGCAGCCTGGACAAGAGGGTGGTGATGCCATTACTGATGTGCTTAAAGGCGCTGTCAATCCATCGGGTAAACTGCCCGATTCATTCCCAATTAAATACGGCGATGTCCCTTCAGCATCAACCTTCCCTGGAGAGCCAGCTGACAACCCAGTGAACTCATTTTACAAAGAAGGCATCTATGTCGGCTACCGTTATTACGACACTTTTAAAGTGCCTACATCGTATGAGTTCGGTTACGGACTATCTTATACCACGTTTGAATATAGTAACATAACCTTAAGCAGCTCAACGTATGTGCGTCCGATTACGGTAAGTGTTACCGTGAAAAATAGCGGACAAGTAGCCGGTAAAGAGGTCGTGCAGCTTTATCTTTCGGCCCCTTCTCAGGATCTTGAGAAACCAATTCAAGAACTTAAAGGGTTTGCAAAGACGAAGTTGTTAAAACCAGGTGAGAGCCAGACTTTGTTCTTTGTCCTGAATTCTCGATTGCTAGCATCATTCCGCAGCGGAGTTAGTGCATGGATCGCAGACAAGGGCGATTATCAAGTTCGTATTGGTGCCTCCTCTAAGGAGATTAAATTGAATGCCTCTTTTAACCTTCCAAAATATATTACGGTTGAAAAAGTACACGATGTGCTCTATCCTAATTTTGCCATGGAAGAGTTAAGTCAACGTAAGAAATAATTTTTCCCTATGCGAGCTAAGTATCTATATTTTTTAGTTTTTGGATTGCTGTTCTTTCAGCAAGTTACTGGTCAGCAGATGTCGAAAGATAAATCTGGAGGTATTCCTGATCCTCAGATTAGCCAAAAAGACAACGATTACTTAGATCGGCAGGCGAAAGTTTTCTTGGATACCGTGCAGTCCATCCTTGCTAAATATCCTCCTGTTATCCATGACGGTCGAGAACGAACGACTGCGAAACTACTTATGGATGCTGTTTTTCATGAAAAATTTGCAGCCTTCAGACTTCCTCCACAGCAGTTTTTCCATGCCCAGTCGGCCAAGGTCATTAAAGAACTTGAAGAGGTTAAGGTGACTAAGGGGGCAATGATTTGGAAAGTCTACAACATGGGCTTTATCATTCGCACTAAAAGTGTTACTCTGGCCTTTGATTTAGTTCGTGGTGCCTCATCGCGTTCCGCTGATTTTGCCCTTTCTGATGGTGAAATGAATCGAATTATCAACCAATGCGATGCCTTGTTTATTAGTCATAAGCATGGCGATCATGCCGATAAAGAAGTCGCTAGTCGATTTATTCAAGCGGGGAAACCAGTGGTGGCGCCAGAGGAGGTTTGGAAAGATAACCCAATCTTTGCTCAGATCACTCATCTAGAGCGCGTGGCAGAAAAGAATCAGAAACTAAAACTCTTGAACGGGAAAGTACTCGATACGGTTATTTATCCTGGTCATCAGCTTCACTCAGCCGACAATAATGTTTCGTTAATCACTACGCCAGAGGGTATTTCTGTTGCTCATACAGGTGACGAGATCAACGAAGGTGAGATGATGATTGACTTCGAATGGATGGATCAAGTATACAAGAATCATAAAGTTGATATTCTGATGCCCAATGCTTGGACCATGGATATCTCGCGCATCGCAAGAGGGTTTAATCCAAAACTGGTGGTCCCAGGTCATGAACTAGAATTGGGTCATACGGTATGGGATCGACTTCCATATTGGGGAGATGATAAATATTTAGAGCTTAATTATGCGGAGCTAAAAAAATCGAAATACCCGGTACTCGTCTTAATCTGGGGCGAATCATATCACTACATTCCTACTAAATCTGCTAAATAGAATGACCCTATGAAACTGAATCCAACTATAAAATCGAAGGTAAGATTAAGCCTGGTTGTCGTTTTTATCATCTGTCTGCAGAGTCTTCATTTGAATGGACAAACGGCGGATCAAAAACCTCTCTACCTCGATTATACACAACCTACAAAAACAAGGATAAGCGATTTATTGTCGCGGATGACCCTTGAAGAGAAATTATTACAGATGAGCTCGCGTATCTCCTCTCCAATAAAACGGTTAGGTATCCCAGGTTTTCTTTGGAGTAGTTCTGGTGATGGTCATTGCGTTGGAGTTCCTAAAGGTGAGGCGGCAACAGTCTTTCCGGTCCCTATTGCTCAGGCAGCAAGCTGGGATAAGAAAATTGTCCATAAACTAGCGGATATCATGTCGGACGAGGTCAGGGCTCGAGTAAATGGCAATGTCCCAAAAGCAACCTTAACATTTTGGTCTCCAGTTATTGAGATGGCTCGTGATCCGCGCTGGGGCCGCACAGAAGAGTGTTATGGCGAGGATCCATACTTAACCTCTCAGTTGGGTTTAGCCTTTGTTCGAGGTCTTCAGGGTGACGATCCAAACTATCTTAAGACAACCGCTGGACCAAAACATTTTGCACTCAACAACGAGGAGTGGGACCGGCATAACGGAACTTCGGATGTGGATGATCAGCTCTTGCACGAATATTATCTTCGACCATATCAAGCGATGGTTCAAGAGGGAAAAGTTTTGCAGATCATGGCAGCCTACAATCGACTGAATGGCGTGCCCTGCATAGCTAACAAGAAATTATTAACCGATATTCTTCGCGGGGAATGGGGTTATGAAGGAAATATTGTCTCGGATTGTAATGGGATTAGAGATCTTTTCGAGGGACATAAATATGTGGCCACTGTTCAAGAAGCGATTGCCTTAGCCATCAATGCGGGGATGGATATTGAGTGTGGCGATTGTTTTCGCGATCATTTGACTGAGACTGTTAAAATGGGACTTGTTTCAATGGCTGCAATTGATACCGCTTTAACTCGGATTCTTCTTCCTCGGTTTAAACTAGGACTATATGATCCGGCTGACCGGGTGCCATACACAAAGATCCCTCATTCGGTCCTTGATAGCCCTGAACATCGGGCCGCGGCGAGAGAAGCAGCACAGAAAACTATTGTATTGCTTAAGAATGAGAATCACTTGCTTCCACTCGATCTGAAGCAAACTAAATCGATTGCCGTGATAGGCCCGATCGCTGCAATTGCCCAATTGGGTGGTTACACGGGCGGACACTCTGAGGCTATCTCTCCTTTGCAGGGGATTAAGAATAAACTAGACAGCATAAAAGTTCATTATGTGAAGGGAACTGATGTGAAAATTATGTTGCCGGTTATCCCATCCGAATATTTGGTCCCTGCAGGTGGAAAGCCAGGAGAACATGGATTAAAGGGGGAGTATTTTAAAGGTGTCGACTGCTCGGGCGAACCTGTTTTAACCCGTGTTGACTCAATTATCGATTTTAAATTTGGGAAAAGTGCTCCTATTGCCGGATTGCCAGCTACCTACTACTCAATCAGGTGGACGGGCGAGTTCATTGCCCCATGCACAGGTCTGTATTATATCGGTGGGCAATTTGATGATGCAATCAAGTTAACGGTTAATGGTCGGTTATTGATCGACCGCACAATAAACCGAAATAAATCCTCGGAGGTGGCAAAAATTGAGGTCGAAAAGGGTAAGAAGTATGACCTGAAACTCGAATATACTCAACAATGGTACAATGCGGAGGTTAAACTTTGGGGCGCTCCTCAAGATCCAACTAAATTTAACGAGGCTGCTGATGCTGCCCGAAATGCAGATGTCGCCGTTGTGGTGTTGGGCACCGATGATACGGTAGAAAAAGAGGGCGTCGACCGTCCAGACCTTAATCTGCCAGGTGATCAAGAAGATCTTGTGAAGGCCGTATTTAAGGCAAATCCTAAAACTATTGTGGTCTTACAAAATGGCAGCACGATGTCAGTAACTTGGTTGAAAGCTAATGTCCCTGGAATTTTTGAAACCTGGTTTAATGGCGAAGAGGGCGGAAATGCATTGGCCGATGTGTTATTTGGAGATTACAATCCTGCGGGCAGATTGCCACTTACATATTACAAATCATCCGAAAACTTCCCTTCATTCAGCGATTACGACATTCGCAAAGGGCGAACTTATATGTATCGCAATAGCACAAAGGATAATTCCAAGATTAGTGAAGTGCTTTATCCGTTTGGCTTTGGACTAAGCTATACTCAGTTTAGTTATGGCAAATTGGAGATCCTTACGAAAACTATTGACGCAAAAGGAACTATAAAGGCACGGGTAAAGGTCAAAAATAGCGGACTCCGTGCAGGCGATGAGGTGATTCAACTTTATGCTCATGATGAAAAGTCAAGCTTGCAAAGACCTGAAAAGCAGTTGGTATGCTTTGAGCGAATTCATTTGCTGTCCAATGAGAGTAAAGTGGTAGATCTTGAATTTCCAGCTAAAGATCTGGCTTTTTGGAGTGTGGCAACCAATAGCTTTGTGGTCGAACCCGGATCCTTTAAATTAATGGTTGGAAGTTCATCTGTGAATATTCTTTCAACTGGAAAGATTTCTATTAAGTAATTGATTGCTTAAAATATCGATATGAAAAATTTTCTAAAGAATATTACACTTGTAGCATTTGCAACTTTTTTGCTTCTCTCATTTGCCTTTGAGGTCAAATCACAAGGTCGATTGGTTCGAGGTGTGGAGAAAACGGAGTATACGGTGCCGAGTAATGGGGCCGACTTTTATGTCTCCCCCAAAGGGAACGATGCCTGGTCAGGTAAGTTAGCTGAACCCAATAAGGCGGGTACTGATGGTCCGTTTGCGACCATTGCCAAAGCTCAAGCTGCAGTTAATTTGCTAAAGCATTCTGTCTATAAACCCAAGAAAAAGGCTGTCGATAAAAGGTTTAAGGGTACGCCTCATCCGTTTGGAGTGGGTCGTGATATCTTGGTGCTTATCCGTGGCGGTGTTTATTCGTTAGATAAGGGACTTGAGTTTACGGCTGCTGATGGTGGTGAAAGGGTTGAGACAGATCTGCCTACTGGCGCATTCGAGTACCACGAACTGAAAGATTATTACGTCACCTACGCCGCTTATCCGGGGGAGAAACCAATTCTTTCCGGTGGAGCGCGAATTACGGGTTGGAAGAAAGAGAAAAATGGATCGTGGAAGGCTTCAATAGATGAGGCGGAGATCAATGATTTATATGCAAATGGGAAGCGATTAACTTTGGCTCGTACCCCTAATTCTGGCTATTTCTATACGGTGGGTCAGCCGACAGATTCGGCTTCTTTTCAATTTAAAGCAGGCGATTTAAAGTCTTGGCGCGACTTAGAGACAAACCGTATTCATATGACTGTTCGCTGGAGTGCTATTCATTCTAGCCTTGGAAAGGTTGACGAGAAAAATCACAAGGCCTATTTGTCAACGCCATCAGCCGATATGCTTATTGTTCCACCTAAATATTATGTCGAAAATGTTGAGGCGTTGATGGATACTGCAAATGAATGGTTTTATAACAAGAAGCAAAAAATGATCCGGTTTATTCCCAATGCCGAGATTAAAGATCCAAATGTCTCGGAAGTCTTTTTCCCAAAGATTAGCAATCTGATATCTGCGAGTGGCACGCGTGAAAAACCTATTCGGAATCTCCGTTTTTACAACCTTAATTTTCAAAATACCTTAGCTGGTGGCTCGGGAACAGTGGCGTTTCAATATGCGAAAAACTGTGAGTTATTGAAGAACAGAATAGAAAATGTGAGTCAGGCGGCTATCCATTTTGGGATTGGTAGTTATCACAATTTAATCAGTCGAAATGTGATTAACGACTCAAAAGGGAGCGGTATCATTGTTGCGGGTACTCCTAAACCAGAAAACTGGGATGATGTAGTGAGTGATAATGAGATTTCGTACAATAAGATTACCAACATCCAGATTTCTGCAACCGGGATATCAACCTATAATTCAATCCGAAGTACTGTTGCTCATAACTACATCAAGAACGTTGGTAGCTATGGGATCACTTTGGGATCTTGGCCCAATATCGAAGAGACTAGCGATGGAAGTCATCTGGCAGAATACAACCATGTTTCGTTTACCAATATGAAGCGAGATGATGAAGGGGGTATTGCCGTTTATGGATTAAGTCCAGGTTCAGTAGTTCGGAATAATTTGATCCATGATGTTCACCCAGCAGCAACGAATGAGAATGTGGCCTTGTTTTTCCAGAATATGTCCTCCGGATGGAAAGTTTACGACAACACCTATTACAACTTAAAACAGGGTGAGATGAAGCTTTGCGCTTGTTACCTGGTTGATAATTCATACGAGAATAATATAATTGTTGAGTCTCCGATTAATCAGCCTGAAGATATTATCGAGGGTTCAGCAAAATTATCCTATACTAATTTGGAGGTTAAGCCTCTCGATGTGCCGAGTACTGGTCACGAATTTTCAGTGACGGCTAAGATTTCAAATTCGGGATCAACGGGGATGGAAGAGATCTATCTGTATGTTGATGGTAAGGTGGTAAGCGCCAAGAAACTGCCGTTTATTTCGAATAATGAGCGTTTGATCGAGTTTAAATACAAGTTTTGTGATCCAGGAAAACATCTCGTTGCGATTGGAAAATCATCGACTAAAGAGGTCGTTGTTACGGGTGATCCGATCTATATTATTTACCGTAATTTAAAATCAAAAGTTAAAGAGATCCCGGTAGGTGATTCCTTAGAGATTAGCTCTGAAGCTTTAAATATGAGAGCTGAACGGTTTACCCAAAATATAGTACTTAAAATTGATGGTCAAGTTATTGCGACTAAGGCGGTCGCTTTTCAGGAGAGCGAGACGAATCAGATTAGCTTCTCGGTACTTCCAACAGTTGGAACACACGCGATAACTATTGGAGATCAGCCACCAGTTCAGGTTCATGTATATCCGGTGCAAAAAATTGACATCGCAAAAGTTCAATTCTTAACTTTCTGCACTACCACGGCCAAGCCAAGTAAGTTTAATTTTAATGCACTCCAAAATCATTTCGAGATCACTGCGGCTGGGACAGACTTCTTGCATGCGGAAGATTCCTATGGAGCCATTTACCTGAAGCAGGCTATTGAAGGAAATTTTGTGGCTACAGTTAAAGTGGTTGGATTTAGCGAAGGGATTAGCGAGTGGTTTAGATCTGGTATCTTTGTGCGTAACGATATCACAAAAGGTGACGGAAAGAAGCCTGCGACCTTAGGCTCATTCTTACTCTTCTCAACGACAAAACGATGTGGAGCACAATGGGATGAGTTTGGTGATGGTTGTATGCACAACACCAAATCAAAAAATTATGGCGTGGATAATCCAATCCCTGCTTGGATTAAACTTGTCCGTCATGGAAACAGCTTTACCGGATATTACAGTTTAGATGGTAAAACTTGGACTGTCTCACGCGAGTCAGGCGATATCCCAGGGATGGCCGCTAAGATGGATATTGGATTGGCAGGAGGAGCAAACGATCAGAAAGTCTCAACGGTGACGTTTGAAGATTTTCAACTTTCGGTTGAGAAAAAGTAAAATTAAAACTAACTAATATAGACAATTATGAAAAGTAGATTTGGAATTCTCTGGTTGATTTGGACGCTGGTCGGAGCAGCATTGGTTTATGGGATCTCATCATCGGATCCCAAGAATACCTTGGTTACAATTATCGCGAACGTTTTAAGCCTTTCGCCATTGCTTGGACTTATGCTGACATTAGGTTCAGTTAAAGCAGCAAGCCAGTTTAATGCTTGGTTGCAAAGTGAAAAGAACTCCCATGCCTATGTGGCAGGTGGAATATCGATCTTATTTATGTTGCCTGGATTGTTAACGCTCAGGTTTGATCCCTATTTGGCAGCCATCTTTTCTGTCCTAACTTTTGCTGTCTTAGGTGCCTTGAAGCAGCTTAAAAATAATGAATTCACACTCACTTGGACCGATTTATTAATCTGGTTCATTCTTTGGATCCCTTTTGACCTTCGCTGGTATATGGATATGCTTCCTTCAGGCAGTGACTCTTATACCTGGTTTTCAGTCGCAATTTCTGTGATTGCGGTAATTGGTTGGAATGGTTATCGTGGCGCTGAGATCGGGTATAATCTCGTTCCAAAACTTAAAGATATCCGTGTTGTTTTACTCTCCTTGCTGATCATCATGGCCTTCGTGCTTCCTCCTGGATTGTTAACTGGCTTTTTGACTTTCTCGATGCCTCAGTCGTATAATGTGCCTAAGATGATCCTCCAGTTTATGGGAATATTTCTGACCATTGCCTTACCTGAGGAGCTCTTCTTTAGAGGTATATTACTCGGTGGTCTTGATAAGATGTTCTCAAAGAAATGGATCCCCATGGTTATCTCCTCGTTGGCTTTTGGACTGATGCACTGGAATAATGTACATGCCTTATCTACTCAAATCACCTATATTAGCTTAGCGGCCGTTGCTGGAGTGGGCTATGGTTGGGCATACCGAAAGAGTGGAAATAACATCTTAGCGGCCATACTCGTCCATACCCTTGTCGATTGGATCTGGAAAATATTCTTGACCACCTAATCGAATTTTGGGGTCATCGGTTGGCTTCCTTAAGAACTTAAATTAGTAGAATAACGAAATAGTTTATGCGATTTTTAAAAATCCTATTGAGTGCAATTGCTTGTTCATTGATCATAAGTGTTGCCTCTGCTCAGACCGCTGATTTAGCGAGTTATGTAAATCCATTTATGGGTACTGGTGACCATGGTCATACCTATCCAGGTGCGGTCTTGCCTCATGGCATGGTGCAGCTTAGTCCCGATACCCGAATGGACAATTGGGATGGTTCATCAGGATACCACGAATCTGATAAAACGATTATGGGATTTAGTCATACCCATCTAAGTGGAACAGGATCTGCTGAGTTGTGCGATATCTTATTTATGCCAATGGTGGGTGATCCAATCTTGGTGGCAGGAGATGAAAATAAACCAAAGTCAGGTTATCGCTCTTCCTATCAGCATAAAAATGAGGAAGCTTCCCCGGGATATTACAAAGTCCTTCTCGATGATTCAGGCGTAATAGCCGAGCTTACTGCCACTGAGCGGACTGGTTTTCATCGGTATACATTCCCAAAATCGGATCAATCAAATATCATCATCGACCTAAAACATCGAGGTCATATGGTGAACTCAACGATTCAGGTGCTTAATGACTCAACTATCACTGGATTTACCTTAACCACGCGATGGGCAATTCAAAAACACATCTATTTCTATGCCAAGTTTTCAAAATCCTTTTCGAGCTTTGGAATATCGTTAAACGATACCTTGGTCAAAAAGATTACGAAGGCTGAAGGGAAAAATATTAAAGCCTTTGTAAGTTTTAAGACTAAGTCACAAGAGCAAATTCTAGTGAAGGTTGGGATCTCTGCTGTCAGTGCTCAAGGGGCTAAAGAGAATTTGGAAGCCGAAAATACAGGATGGAATTTCCAGAAGATTAAAGATCTCGCTCGGGCAGATTGGAATGCATATCTATCAAAGATCGCCGTGGAAGGTGGGACAGAGAAGCAAAGACGTATATTTTACACCTCGTTATACCATTCAGCACTTGCTCCAAATCTTTTTATGGATAAAAATGGTGATTTCCGTGGCGCTGATCATTTGGTTCATAATTCCAAACGTTTTACTAACTATACAGTATTCTCGCTGTGGGATGTTTTCCGCACGCAGATGCCTCTGCTGACCATTATTGAGCCAGCTCGGATGAACGATTACATTCAATCCTTAATGGAAATGTATCGTTTAGGTGGTCGCCTGCCTCGTTGGGAGATTCATGGTACTCTTTCGGATAATATGATCGGGCATCATTCATTACCGCTAATCTTGGATGCTTATGTCAAAGGTATTCGTGATTTCGATGTGCTATTAGCCTATAAGGGGATGCAAGAACGAATGGAGAATATTCCTTATTACAATAATTTGGGTTTTATCCCTGGCGACATTGAAGGGACTGGTGGTTCGGTGGCTCAAGTGATGGAATATGCCTACAACTATTGGTGTTTAGCTGAGATGGCTAGGATTTTGAACAAAAAGGAGGATTTCTTACGTTACCAACAGCGTGCTCAGTTTTATAAAAATCATTTCGATGCTTCTACTGGATTTATGCGTCCAAAAAATAAAGACTATAGCTGGGTTCAGCCTTTCGATCCTGCAGAACCGACTGGTTATTTCGTCGAAGGAAATGCATTTCAATATAGCGCCTTTGTTCCGCAAGATGTCAATGGATTGATTAAGATGCTGGGCGGTGATGCTAAATTTGAAACGTGGCTAGACACTCTATTCACACACAAGAGTCGATTTGATAAAAATGTGGTCGACGCTAGTGGTTTAATGGGACAGTATGCCCACGGTAATGAGCCGAGTCACGAAATAGCCTATCTGTATAATTATGCAGGCGCTGCGCCTAAGACGCAGAAATATGTCCGAAATATTCTTAACAATCTGTATGATGATGCTCCTGCAGGTCTAAGCGGGAATGAAGATTGTGGACAAATATCCGCTTGGTATATCATGAGTGCTATGGGTATTTACCCAGTCTTGCCCGGCGATCCAACCTATAATATTGGAACTCCTCTATTTGATAAGGTGACCATAAACCTTGAAAATGGGAAACATTTTACCATTAAAGCAAACAAGGTTTCGGAATCCAATTTTTACATCCAATCGGCTCGACTAAATGGACAACCCTATACCAAATCGTGGATCTCACATAATGCGATTGCTCAAGGTGGAGAGCTGAGTTTTGAGATGGGTCCTCTTCCAAATGCAAACTGGGGAACATCCAAAGCCGATCGGCCTGCAACAAAGAAATTGGCAAGCGCTGTTTCGATGCCATTTTATAAGATTAAAGAGGACTATTTCATCGATACTGCAACCATCACGCTGGGAAGTGAAACGAAGGATGCTAAGATCTATTATACCATCGATGGTACGCTGCCTACTGTGAATTCGAAGGTGTATAGCAGTCCAATTGTACTCGATAAAACTTCAGATCTTAAGTTTTTTGCGAAGAAGGAGGGTTTGTTAACTACCACAGTTGTCGAAGTAAAGGTTGAGAAACTTGGCCATGTTGATCTGGCTGACTTTAAAGATTACTCCTCCCTTAAGACAAAGACCGGTTTGCGCTATAAATATTACGAAGAGCATGTGATGCATGTTGCCGAACTGGATCCTCTAAAGCCAAAGAAGAGCGGTGTCACAAATGGGTTTAACATTGATGAGCGTGAGAATGATGGGCTGTTTGCTTTTGATTTCTGGGGTTATATAAAAATTCCGACCGATGGCGTTTATACGTTTTATCTTGCCACCAACGATGGGGGTGTTCTTTACATCGATGATAAACCGTTTATCAGTGCAGATGGTCCTCATACTGCTACCCCCTCTTCACGAATGGTTTGGATAAAAGCTGGTACGTATAAGATTCAAGAGAAATATTTTCAGATGGGTGGGGCCTTTACCAACATATTAAGTTGGAAAGGACCAGGAATTTCGAAGCAGGTTATTTCTCCTACGGTGCTATTCTACAATGAGAATTAAAGACATTAAACATGACTGATAAAATAAGATGGGGTATTCTGGGTACTGGGCATATCTCGAAGAAATTTGCCGATGCTTTGGCGATCCTGCCAGAGGCCGATTTGGCAGCCGTGGCTTCACGCACTGCTGATTCTGCTAAGCAATTTGCAGAAAAATATAAAATTCCAAAAGCTTATTCGAGCTACCAAGAGCTTGCTGACGATCCCGATATCGATGTTATTTACATAGGCACTCCACATACTTTTCATCTCGAAAATAGCGTGATGTGTATGCTGAAGGGGAAAGCGGTATTGTGCGAAAAGGCCTTAACCATCAATGCAGCTGAAGCTAGAGAGATGGTGCGTGTGGCACGCGAACAGAATGTTTTCCTGATGGAAGCTATGATTACGCGCCATGTCCCTCTGATGAAAAAAGTGCAGGGATGGATAGCCGATGGTCGGATTGGGGAGGTTCGAATGGTGAAAGCCTCCCGATGTGCGCGGGGTGAGTTTCCCCCTGGAGCTCGTCAGCTAAATCCTGATCTAGGTGGTGGCAGCTTGCTCGACGTGGGTGTTTACGTCATCTCGTTTGCTTCGATGATCTATCAGAAATTTCCTGTCGAGGTGATAGGCCTAAGTCATATTGGCGATTGGGGTTCAGACGAACAAGGGGTGGCGATTTTTAAATATGACCAAGGTGAGTTGGCCGATCTCTCGTTTGCTTTGAGAACAGCAGCATCCAATGAGGCTTATGTCTTGGGCAACAAAGGATACATCAAAATCGATGATGTCTTTGCCGTTCCTACCAAGGCCACCTTAGTGGTTAATAAAGTCGAGGAGGCCGTTTTAGAAGAACCAATAGTGGGCAATGCGCTGAACTATGAGGCCGAAGAGGTTATGCGATGCTTACGCCTCGGATTAAAAGAGTCACCGTTTATGCCACTCGACGAATCGATACAGATCATGGAGCTTATGGATCGGATTCGTAAACCATGGGGATTGGTGTATTCCAACGACTAATCTATCCTAACAAATTGGTATAACTGTTTTTAAAATTTTTGTAATTGGCAAGATTTGATACATTTGTAGCCATTGTTAGAATATTAGAAAAACTACTAGACAGCTAACCACTGTGAAATCTTAATTTTTTAAATAAAAAATGTCTAATCAAGAAACAAATTCAGAAGGTAAATTACTTCGCGTATTATCCTTGCGCGACATCGTTATTTACGGCATTATTTTAATCCAGCCAGTGGCTGCAATGCCTTTGTTTGGTCATGCGAACGATATCTCAAAAGGTCATGCCGTAACAACTATTTTAATTGCGATGGTGGCGATGATCTTTACCGCCATAAGCTATGGCAAGATGGCGAACTTATATCCATCTGCCGGATCTGCCTATACCTACGTTGGGAAAGGATTGCATCCCTATCTTGGTTTCGTCTCTGGCTGGTCGATGTTTATGGATTATATGTTTATCCCAATAATTTGCACCATCTATGCAAGTATAACGGCAAATCATATGCTGCCATTCATCCCTTATGCCTTCTGGATTATCTTCTTTGTCATTGGCTTTACTTGGCTCAATCTGATGGGGATTAAAATGGCCTCTCGGACCAATAATATTCTGATGATCGTGATGAGCGTGGTGGTATTTTATTTTATGGCTGCTGCCATTCGGTATATCATTCTTCAAAATGGGATGGGAGGACTGCTCTCTATTCGTCCATTCTACAATCCAGAGACTTTTTCCTTTGGTGCGATTGGATCAGCAACAGCTTTGGCAGCATTAACTTATATAGGTTTTGATGGTATCACAACCTTATCGGAAGAGGTGAAAAATCCTCGAAAAAATATTATGCTTGGTGCCTTATTAACCTGTCTAATTACAGGTATTTGGAGTGGTTCACAAATCTATCTAGCCCAATTATCCTGGCCTGACTGGGCTTCGATCACTCAAGGATTATCCGATCCAGTGGCTCAAAATAATGCCTTGGATACTGCGATCATATCCATCGCTAATCGTATTGGGGGCGCACTTCTCGATGGTTCGCTAACCATCATCCTGCTTCTTGGAAGCATTGGATCAGGTTCTGCCGGACAATTAGGTGCCTCTCGTTTGCTTTATGGAATGGGACGAGATGGTGTCATTCCGAAAAAAATCTTTGGGCATCTCGATAAGAAACATGCTTCTCCGAGTTATAATGTCATGATAGTGGGTGGATTGGTTCTTATTGGAGCAGCAACTTTAAATTTTGAAGAATCAGCCTTGCTGATAAATTTCGGCGCCTTCTTTGCTTTTATGGGTGTTAACGTGGCTTCTTTCAGAGAATATTTCTTTAAAGCGAAAGTGAAAACAGTGAAAGGATTTCTGATCGATTTTCTTCCCGCGGCCATAGGATTTGTATTCTGCCTAGGCATATGGGTTAACTTACCTTTGAAGACCTTTATTCTTGGTGGTATCTGGATGCTTGCAGGAGTTATCTATCTTGGATTTCGTTCTAAAGGCTTTAAGGAAACCAATGTGATGATAGACTTTCACGAGAAATAATAGTTCGTTTAGTTTATCCTTGATCTGTTACCTCTTCTTGATTCGAACGGCATCGCTTTTGGGCGATTCTAATCCGAACTGATTGATTAGCGAAACTTGATATGAATAAGTCTTGTTAGGTTTCGCATGGCGGTCGACGTATTCAAATGTATCTGATAAATACAGTGGATTATCGTGATAATCAATTCTAAAATTCCAGTTCGATTGGATCGAGTCGGCATTGATTAACTTCTGGTCACGATAGACCTTAAAGCCGATGATGCCCCCTTCGACATCCGCTATGGCTCTCCATTTTAGTACATTCTGAGTCCCTTTACGCAGTGCTTCAAGGGTATTGGGCGCCTCGGCAGGAGCAGTCTGGTCTGTAACTATTCCGGTCCGTACAAATTCAGACCATTTCTCAGCAAAAGGTTTTGTTGGAAACCAGTTTCCTTGGTGTCTAAAGCTCGACTCTTTTAGTGCATTGGTAACCTTGAAATTATCGAGATCTATAAAACATTGCTTACTCGTATCGATTCCTATAGTCGCCTCATTAAGTCGAAGCTTTAATAGCTCGTCAATAAAGGAGATTGCCAACAAGCGTGACTTTGCGCTCTCATGACCAGAGGTTGGATCTGGTGCGATGCAAACTGGTGCTCCTTTGCTGATTCGGTATTTCATGGCCGTGATGGCTGGGTTCCATACAAAACTGCTATAGACATCGTAACTCTCCTGGATCCCTAGCAGGCAGAGCGTCGGGACTTTAAGTCCTAGGCTGCAGGTGTCGGTCCATGCTGGTGATTTTAGTACCGCACCAATAATCTTATCGGGATGTTGTAAAACCATTTTATAGGCCCAGTGACCACCTCCGGAATGACCCCAGATAACCCACGGCACCTGCTCTAATTCGGCATGATTTGATAGCTTTGCCAAAGCGGAAATGCCTCGGGTAAAAGTGAGGTATGAACCCTCCTCCGGTTCGACCCAGTCGTGACAATCTTTCGTACTAGTAATGGAAGAACTCATATAAGCGAAATCCCACTTCTTGGCTAAGGCACGCCACTGCAAATCGCGGTAGGCATTGCGTCCCGATCGAAAAGCCGTTTCCCCACAGCCATGTTGATGGAAAATAATCCCTTTGATCGTTTTGACTTGTGCAGGAATCCAAATACTGTATTCAACCTCTTTGAATTTGACATTCTCCGGGTCAAGTTTAATACTGTATTCTTGAGCCGTTAGCTGGAATGAAAGTGAAACGAGGATTGAAAAAAGCAACTTTCGCATATGTCTAGTTCTTAGGAAGTTTAATTTTAATTTCCGTTGGTTGAATCAAATGTATTTATTAGTTTTCAGAAAACAGAATATTTCATTCGAAACAATATTTAATCAATCAAATTCGGGTTTAAATGAGCAATATTCAATGTGCTTTTTTCAATATTCGTTAGGTATTTAATTCTAGACAACGGTATATTTGGTTCCTATCCAAAAACTAAACTTGAATTTCATAATTTCAGTAAAATGATAAAGTCTAAATACGTACTTCAATTTTTAATCGTTCTCTGCTTTTTATGTTTTATTGCTCCCGTTAGCGGTCAAGTGCGAGACTATACAAAGCTCGTAAATCCATTTATGGGTACTGCTGCCGATGGAAATACCTATCCTGGTGCGGCCTTCCCTTTTGGTTCAGTACAGTTAAGTCCCGATACAAAAATCACCGGTCCAGGGATGTGTGGGGGATACTACTTTTCAGACTCCGCAATTTTAGGATTTTCGCACACCCATCTGAGTGGCGTGGGGGAGCCTGAATATCGAGACGTATTATTTATGCCTACTGTTGGAGAGATCCATCTCCTATCGGGAATTGAGAACGGAGCTACATCAGGATATAAATCCACTTTTGATCATAAGCAAGAAACGGCTTCTCCGGGCTACTACTCTGTATTTCTAAAAGACTACGGAGTGCAGGCTGAGCTTACTGTTACGCCACGTTGTGGATTTCATAAATATACATTTCCTCAGACCGATAATGCTCATGTAATCATCGATCTAGCTCATCCAGGTGGGGCCGATGAATTGTATATTAAAAAAGTTGGCAACAATGAAATTGAAGGACTCAGGCGCTCTCATGGTTGGGCCTGGGATCAATATGTCTATTTCGTGGCTCGATTTTCAAAACCGTTTTCATCAGTCGATATCGCCTTAAATGATCTAATCGTTAAAGGTGCTTCTGAAACTCGTGGCCAAAATGTAAAAGCCTCAGTCAACTTCATCACCTCAAATGGCGAAGAAATTCTAGTAAAAGTGGGCACATCTGCCGTAAGCATCGACGGTGCACGGAAAAATTTAACCGCTGAGATAAAAGCGTGGGACTTCACCAAGACAGTCGCAGATGCCAAAGCTGCTTGGAATAAGGAGCTGTCTAAAATCGATGTGGAAGGGGGCCGACCTGAAGATCAAAAGAATTTCTATACCTCGATGTATCACGCCTTCTTAAATCCAAACCTGTTTATGGATGTCGATGGCAACTACCGAGGCGTCGATCACAAGGTGCATCATGCCAATGGCTTTACAAATTATACGGTGTTCTCTTTGTGGGATACTTTTCGCGCACTGCACCCCTTATTTACCATTATCGATCACAAGCGAACCAACGATTTTGTAAAAACACTCTTACAGATTTACGATGATGGAGGCCGGTTGCCAATGTGGCCATTAGCGGGCAATTATACCGACGATATGTTGGGTTATCACGCCGTGCCTGTGATCGCAGATGCCTATTTGAAAGGGATTCGTAATTATGATGTGCAAAAGGCCTACAAAGCCGTTAAGCATAGTGCTGAACTAGATAAGCTTGGGCTTAAATATTATAAGCAGATTGGATATCTTCCCTCTGATCGTCAAGGGGAGTCGGTATCTAAAACACTCGAATATTGCTACGACGATTGGTGCATCTCTCAGATGGCCAAAGAGATGGGATCGAAAACCGATTATCTAAATTATCACCAACGTGCACATAATTACGAAAATGTCTATGATGCCTCCACCGGTTTTATGCGAGGCAAGAAAATCGATCGATCGCTGCTTACTCCATTTGATCCACTTGTCAATTCAGCTTATTCAGAAGGAAATGCCTATCAATATATGTTCGTCCCGCATGATGCAGCTGGATTAATTGCGCTGGAGGGTGGCGATGCGAAATTTTCGAAATGGCTTGATGTCCTTTTTACTTTGAAAAAGGGGAGTGATGAACGAGGTTCAATCGGTCAGTATTGGCATGGCAATGAGCCCGGTCATCACCTGGCTTACCTCTACGATTATGTTGGAGAGCCATGGAAAACGCAGGCCTTAACTCGTCGTATATTGACCGAACTTTATCGAGATACCCCAGAAGGTTTGGCTGGGAACGAAGATTGCGGCCAGATGTCAGGATGGTACATCTTAAGCTCGCTGGGCTTCTACTCCGTTGCCCCTGGACAAAAGATCTATGCCATAACCTCACCTCTGTTTTCAAAAGCTACCATCAATCTAGAGTCTGGGAAGAAATTTGTGATAAGTGCAATTAACAATTCACCTGAAAATTGCTATATCCAGTCAACAAAATTAAATGGTGTTGCTTATCATAATTCATATATCCGTCAGGACGATGTGAT
>CAIUAN010000041.1 GCA_903897145.1 uncultured Bacteroidia bacterium
AGTATTGCTAATTCTTTGTTCATGAACTAATTCATATTCCGATAAAGAATCATGCAAACCACGAAACCTGTTTTAATAACCTACTCAATGAAATTGAAATTTTTTGTTCTTATAACGTTGTTGGTTAGTTCGTTTGCGATTTCTGCAAAAAAGAGGGTGAATAATCTTTTCTATGTACAAAACACAGTCGATGGGTTTAAAAATATTCCTCGACAAAAATTAGACAAGGTTAAATTCTTGAAAAGTATTGGTTTTGATGGTCTTGAAGGTGCTGGTTACTCAGATTATTATGAGCTCAAATCGGATTTGGACCAAGTGGGATGGCATATGCCAACCAACTATGTTTCATTAAGTTTTGGATCACAATTAAGTAAGGGTTCTGCTTCTGTCCCTGAGATCAAAGAGATGATTAAAGGTGCTGAAAAGGGTTCAATAGTTTATTTCAATGTTCAAAGTGAAGATTTTAAATACGACAAGGTTGCCGGTGACCAACTATTGTCAGTTATTCTCCAGGAACTATCAGATTTTGCATCTCTTTATGACGTTAAGCTATGTGTCTATCCCCATCTCTCACTCTATTGTGAAACACTTGAACACAGCTTGAAATTAGCTAAATTAGTTTCTCGGAGTAATTTTGGGTGCGTTATTAATCTTTGTCATTTATTGAAAATTGAAGGTGCTGATGGGATTGAACAAAAAGTTAAATCGTTGATGCCTTATCTGTTTGCGGTAAATATTTGTGGCGCTGATGGAGGCAATACTCAGAAATTAGATTGGAATAAATTGATTCAGCCTCTGGGTGAAGGGTCATTTGACACCTATAATTTTCTTCGTATAATCTGGGATGCTGGATATAAGGGGCCAGTGGGTTTGCAATGTTATAACCTAAAAGGAGAGGCTTCAGTTGTATTAAAAGGGTCGTTTCAAACTTGGCTGGATTACAAAAAACGCTATTTGAAGCAGTAGCAACATGAGATTATGACTTCATTACCTGATTTATTCAGTGTAGTCAAGTATCATGATGAAATGACATATGCTTCCCAATATTACAAAGAGATGAAAAATAACATGGTTGTATTTCATCTCTTTTCTTTGGTATAGCAAGGCTCCCAGCGTGTAGAAGGCTCCCCCTGCAACTAGCCAGATCACACCCGCTGACTTCATATTCGCTATTAGCGGCTTAAAGACCACGAGAATGATCCATCCCATTAATACATAAGTAGCTGTTGACAATTTTGGAAATTTGCCTGTGTAGAATTGCTTTAATACAATACCAGCAATCGCTATAATCCAGACTGTTGCAAAAATAATTTTCCCCCATATTCCTGCAATCGTTAAGAGGGTTACCGGTGTATAAGTACCTGCAATTAATAAATATATTGCTGAATGATCGAGTATGTTCAATTGACTCTTTCGTTTGAAATCATTTGAATGATGGTAAAGAGCGGAGGCAAGATAGAGAAGCGTTAACCCAAGTGAATAAATTAAATAACTAATAAATTTCAGATTTAAACTAAAGGTTGTTTTGGATGCCAATAGATAGATACAGCCTAAAACAGATAGTATAAATCCTATTGCATGGGTGATGAAATTTAATTGTTCCTCTCTAGCTGTTTGGTTTCTAGTGTTTTTCATAATAAAAATAGTGAGTGCATTGTTGATTGAAAGGAGCTTAAAAATACAGTATATTTAAGGTCTATTTCGAATTTTAGTTAGATTATTTAATTGGCATGAAATTTGGTACCAATAAAATATAATCAATTTTATTTAGTTTTAATTTCAGTTGTAGGGTGTTAAAATATTCTACACTTCATCCTTTTAGAACCTAATTTAAAGTTTGGTTGACGCAGCTGTCTGTAGGCATGCGTATTAGTTGTTTTTGTATGATCTTGGAATTGTTAACATAATTGTTGAAAAATTTAATCGTTTTTCAAAAAAAATGATTAAATAGTTCTTTTTTTGCTTATCTTTGTAATATAAATTTACACTGAAAGAGGTTCAGTATTTTTATAATTTAACTTAAACCCTATGAAAAAAAATATTTTGATTCTTGTAGCAATGGTTATAAGCGCCACAAATCTTTTTGCACAAGATAAAACAGAACCATTTAATAAATGGGAAATTGGAATCAATGGAGGTGTAAGTAGTTTTTCTGGTGAATATAATATGTTGAAAAGAAATCAATTTTCCCCTTCATACGGATGGAATAGCAATGGTGAATTTGGTTTTGGTGCTACCTTGAAGAAAAATTTTACACATGTTTTTGCTATTGAGTTAGGATATAACAATAACACGCTAACTGGTTCTTGGAATAGAACTACTGCAGGCGAATTTAAGACTCTAGCCAACGAATATGACTTAAACACGGTTTGGAATATGAATAACTTGCTATCAAGAAATAAGTTTGATCGTAAATTTTATTTATATGCAAAACTAGGTCTTGGAGCCACTCATGTGAATAATACATTAGGGAATAATCCAGGTGTCAGGAACTTAGAGATGCCTACAATTCCTTTAGGAGCTGGTGTTTCTGTTCGTGTTAATGATAATGTGAGATTAAACGTTGGTACTCAATGGAGCTGGGTTAATTCGGATAAGTTAGATAATCATCCGACTTATATGGATCCGGGAAATACCAAGCCAGGTGCTTCTGTTCCTCAGATTTATGGAACTAAGCTCTATACTTACGCAGGTATCTCTATTCGGTTAGGAAAAAAGAAAAAGCATGCTCCTGTCGTTGAATTGCCCCGCGCAGAACCAAAAAAAGAACCTAAGCCAGAGCCTAAACCAGAACCTAAAGCTGCTCCAATTGAAAAACCAGCTGTTCTTGGTAACATCTATAAAGTATATTTTGCTTTTGATAAATGGAAAGTAAATCAGAAGTCTGCAGCCGATTTAGATAAATTGGTAAAAGATTTAATTGAAAATCCTTCTGTAAAGGTCTCTGTTAAATCACATACCGATTCATGGGGTCCAGCAAGTTACAATATGAAGCTTTCTGAAAAGCGTGGTAAAGCGGTAATCGATTATCTAGTTTCTAAAGGTATTAGCAGCTCTCGTGTTGATGCTCAGGCTTATGGCGAAACAATGATAGTCAATAAGTGTAAAGATGGTGTTCCTTGTACCAAAGCAGAACATGCTCTTAACCGCAGAACTGAAACAATCGTTATCGAATAAATTGATTTTCTAACCTCGTTAGCTCGAGCAGATTAAAAATATTAGAATAGAGATTGTCATTGACAGTCTCTATTTTTTTATTCATTCCCTGGATATGGTTTTTGTATGAAAAGAATAGGTCTTATTTCAGATACTCACGGTTATATGGATGACCGTATTTTAGAGCTATTCAGTGAATGCGACGAGATTTGGCACGCAGGCGATATTGGCGATCTGTTAACCGCAGATAAATTAAATGCGATAAAACCCCTTAGAGCCGTCTCTGGAAATATTGACGGCTCCGACTTACGTCATCAATATCCTGATAACTTGCGATTTTTTTGTGAGGATGTTGATGTATTTATAACACATATTGGAGGTTATCCTGGAAAATATGCCCCAGATGTTCGTCTTGAATTTATTCAAAAGGCACCCAAGCTATTTATCTGCGGACATTCGCATATCTTAAAGGTGATCTATGATGATAAATACCAATGCTTGCATATCAATCCCGGAGCAGCCGGTATACAAGGTTTTCATCAGGTTCGCACCATTATCCGTTTTACAATAGACCAGTCAGCTATTAAGGATTTAGAGGTGATAGAATTAGGTCAAAAGGGTATTATCTCAATGTAAATACTGCTGCTACCCAAGATTCTAACTCTTTAAATCTTGAAAATTCAAGTCCAATTTGGGTCGCTCTTTCCTGGATTGCTTTTAAATCTTCCCTATAAAATCCACTCATTATTAATTCTCCCCCTGGTTTTAGAACACTCTTATAGGCAGGCATATCTTGAATCAAAATATTTCGCTGGATATTCGCATAAATAATATCATAAGAGTGAGCTGGGATACTCTCAGCGCCTCCAAGGATCGTTACAATATTTGGTGTACTATTCAGTTCTGCATTTTCTAGCGTACTATTAACAGCCCATTCATCTATATCGATCCCAACAACAGTGTTGGCACCCCTTTTAGAAGATAGAATACTTAAAATACCAGTCCCACATCCCATATCAAGTACTGATTTCTTGTTTAAATCTAATTTTAAGATCTCTTCAATCATAAGCGTTGTTGTCTCATGATTTCCGGTCCCAAAGGCCATCCCAGGATCTATTATTAATTCATAATCTGCTGATGGAAAATCTGTGTGGTAAGGAGCTCTTATAATCACGCGATCTGCGATTAGTAAGGGTTGAAAAGAGTTTTGCTCCCACTGTTCATTCCAATTCTGATCTGGCATCTCTTCACTTAAAAACTTTACTTCAAAGCTTAATGAACTTTCCTTGACTAGTCCAGAAAGAAGTTCTTCAGAAAAATCAGATGAATTAATATAGGCTTCTACTAGCTCATCTGTCTCATTAAAGCTGTCATAGCCAATATAGCCTAATTCAGCGATTAAGATTTCTCTATTTAATTCATTATCAGCAATAAGCGTGCAGTTGGTTTTAGTGTATTTCATTTTTTAACTTGATTAATAAGAAATCCGAAAGGCAAGATTGACTCCAATATTGCTAAATTTTCCATCGTTAAATCCAACATGAGTACCAATATTAGCCGATAAAAACACTTCAAGTAAGGTGTATCCTACTTCAACATAATTAGGTGTATTTGGAGAGGTATAGTAACTGCACCAAACCATCTCACGCCACAAGGTATTACTTAGTCCCGGAAGGTATTTTAAGGCTATATAAGGCGCTCTGATCGATATGTGACCTTCCATGTACTTATCAGCCGTACTGAGCGAATAATAGCCTGGAAGGAAGAAGGCATGACGGTATTCACTTAATAGGATAGGGCTTGTTTGTGTTTGAGCATGCGCATAGTCAGAAAAATGGACCTTTACATGGTTTGGAAACCATCCTCCGTGAAAATCAAAAGCAATACTTGAAGTGGAGCTCCACTCTTTGCTATATTGCAAACCCGCACTTAAGTAGTCGAAGTCAGATGCGCTAGAGCTGATATTTTTTATCCCTTTTTTGTATTCGAAAAAGAACGTTGGATAGTTTGCATGTGACATCACTTTAACTCCTCTATTGATTCGGTAAAAATAGTGAGGCGTGTATTCAATGCGAAGTTCCATTATTGTACCAGATTGATTTTCGAGAGAGTTTCCGATAAGCGATCTGTTTGATGGGAGATTGGGTTTATAGCTTTCGTCTTTTTTAAAGAATGAGAAATTAGTGGAGTTTTCTAATTGAGAATTCATGTTCATCTTAAGTGATGAGGCCAAAATTAACCCATTACTTAAGTCGATTGAATTAGACAAATTTAAATATTTACTTTGGTAATACCGACCAAAATTTTCTTTGTAAAAGAGAGAGCCTACTGAATTTATAAATGGATGAACAGCTTGGTTTTGAGTATTATAATCAAGGGTTCCTTTTCCAAATGAGAGTTCAAAAGAGCCTCTTCTCATAGGGCTATAGGTATATTTAATGACTCCCGATCCTAAGATAGTAGCCCTACCAAAAGCATAAGCGATTGATGGCGTTACAGCTAAGGCATTGCCAGGCTTAAACTCTCGAGTGAGTAAGATACTTTGTGCCAAATTCCAACCGTCTACTGCATTGAAACTAATTCGCTTGGTCGATATTAATCCATCATACTTTAGCCCCCAGTTTGATTGACCTATTGGCCGTCGAATGCCAAAAAATAACGGGTTTAGCAGACCATAATTACGCTTGTGGCTCAAGACCGAAGAGGTATCTTGTCTCATATTTTTGACTAATAAATCAAGTGAATCTCGCTGACTTATACTTTTCTTTTCGTCTATCGACAGCGGAATGGGTCGCATTGCTGACCAATAGCTCATTTCGCGAGTACTTGCTTCCTTATCGATGGTGACTTTGACTTTATCTTTTATCTCTAGCGATTTTAAAGAATCGGGCTTAACCGCATAGTCTTCTTTAGCCATTAGTCGAGACAGTTTAGACATATCCCGATTTGTAAGTTTATCTTTTTCTAAAAGCTGTCCAATCTTGTTTTTTTTCTTTGTTGATGCTGCATTTATCTCACTTTTGTTGACTGTGGTTGATTTTGCTGGTGATGTTGCAGGTGACACACTCGGCTTTAAATTTAACATTGATAAAACCTGATCGTTAACCTTGAGTTTAGTATATTTTATTGAGGCGATAAATCGGGCATTTCCCTTGACACCCATCATCCCTCCATTGAAGGTGTAATCGTGGCCTACAGGCAACCATACTCCATTATTAACCTCATCGAAAACCAATCGAAACTCAACTATTCCTAGAGGAGTTTCAAAGCTTAAATCTGCTTTGCTAAGGCACCAAAGATCTTCGATAATGTAGATGTACCCTTCAAAAAGCTGCTTGCTTTTTCTTTTCGGACTAACTTTAATCTTATTGACCGTATATTTTCCTTCAAGCGAATACCCTTCGTACCTGTAATTATAATAGGTAAATGCATTCTTGCCAATTGGACTAAATAAAACATTGATGTTGTCTTGATATAGACTAGTCCCTAGATATCCATCCACTGAAAAATCTACCACTTTTGGAAATGTTGAATTTACCGAAACAATTTTTTGCTCATATTTGTCAGGAGCCGCAAAATTTATTGCACTAACTGTTTCATTGATAAATACATCACCTGACTTAATGTCGATTTTATTTCGGTGCAGTTGGTTGCGTATTAAAGCTGGGATCTTTTCAAATTTCACCGTTCCTCGTAGATAAACATCTGCGGCAAAAGAGCTGACCTGATTTAAATGAACATAGGATAGTGCAATCACCTTTCGCATAATATCATAAGCGGCATCCTCACTATTCGAGTTAATATCAATGGTATTAATCTGAATCCGTTGTTCTTCCAATATTACGTTTAGGTCAATATTTTTTTGATTTACTACAATAGTTTGTGATTGAGCTATATAGCCAAGGCTTCGAAAGTTTATGGTATAGGTCCCAGTGCGCAAATCTAGTTGAAATTGACCTTCATCATTGGTGGTTACTCCCAGCGAAACTTCCTTTACAAATATAGTGGCATATGGAATTGGAGTACCATCAACAGCCTTTATAACTCCCTTTAAGTTATGGGAATAGGCTGCCAAACTACTAAGCAGAAATAGAAAGAAAACAGATCTAAATTTCAAGCCAAAAGTCATCTTTAAAGTTCTTATGGTACTTTAGTTAAAGTTAATAAAGATCTAACTACTAACATAACTGGAATTAAAATAAAAGGTTGGATATGAATCTACATATCCAACCTTCTTTATAGTACACTATTTTTATCGCTCATTAATAGGCGTTTATGATCGCTAAGAAATCTTCAGATTTAAGCGAAGCGCCACCAATAAGACCGCCATCAATATCTGGTTGAGAAAATAGGTCATTTGCATTGCTCGCACTGCATGATCCGCCATAAAGGATAGAGATCTTTTGAGCAACCGCATCAGAATATTTCGTAGCAATTAATCCGCGAATAAACGCTAACATATCTTGAGCTTGCTGAGTAGAGGCCGTTTTGCCAGTCCCAATGGCCCAGATTGGTTCGTAAGCGATTACAATTTTTTCTAACTGATCTTCGGTAAGATTGAATATTGTTTCATCAAGTTGTTGTTTTACAAATTGATTTTGTGTTTCAGCTTCTCTAACCGCTAATGCTTCACCACAACAGTAAATTGGTGTAAGACCTTGCTCTAGGGTTAAAGCTAGTTTTTTATTGAGTGATTCACTGGTTTCATGATAATATTCGCGTCTCTCAGAATGACCAAGAATAACATAAGAGGCTCCAGTTGATTTAACCATAGAAACTGATACCTCTCCAGTAAATGCACCTTTTGCTTCTGCAGCGCAGTTCTGTGCTGCACTATGAATGCGAGAATTATCAATAACTTCATTAACGCTGTAAAGATGGGTAAATGGAGTCCCTAGAACCACAACAACATCCTTGGCTCCTTTTGATAAAACAAGATCATTTACACTTTTTGCAAGTTCAATACCTTCTTGAATTGTGGTATTGCATTTCCAATTTCCAGCTACTATTTTTTTTCTCATCACTCTATTTTTTAATTAGTATTGATTTAATGTTATTTAGAATATTTGATGTGCAAAGATAAAACTTAATGGGATAGTGTGAAAGGTAGATAATGGCTCGGTTAATGATTTAACTTTTTCTTCATCTGCACTTTTGTAATTGATAAGATCTGCTCATCGTTAGGCAGATCAACTGCCGCCCATTTGCCCATAACCGTTCCTTTAGAGAGTAAGATTAACCCAGGATTTGAGCGTATGATTGTTTTTAAGGTTGTTTGATCAGAAAATAATATTTCATACGTAGGATGCCATAAATCCTGATATTTTTTCAAAGCATCTCCAGATGTGGAGGTCAATCCAATAAAATGGAATTGATGCTGTTTTGACCAATTGGCAATTCGATTTAATTCACCTTGGTAACGATGATTCGATTTTTCAAGATCATAATTAATAACGATAAATGTTAACGTAGAATCTTTAAGATAGTATTCCGTAAGATCCTGCTGAGAACTATTTTGAATCGAGAAGTCATGAATAGGAGGGTGGTACCCTTTTTTTAGTAATAACGGAGCGTCCATCGATTCAAATTTCCAATTTATGGTGTCGTTCCAAGGATAATCGAGATCTCCGAACTTTTTTATTTCATTTGTTTTTCGATTCTTATATCGGTAGCTATTTTGATAAACATCCACAGCTGCCCCTGCCGGTGTAGACATCCCCTCCGAGATATTAACCCCTAATTTATAAGGTCTAAAGTCTATGACTGGTTCATGGCGGTACGACCAATAAACGATTCCCAAATAACTTATCAAGATTGCCGAAGATAAAATATTCCTTACCTTATATGGAATTTGAAAAGTCAAGTTTGACAAGTTCGCATGCACCCAAAATGCAAGTGACAGTAGTATGATGTTTTTGTAAAATGTTTGCCAATTGGTTATGACCAAGGCATCACCAAAGCAACCACAGTCGGTAACTGGATTTTTTAATGCGATGTAAAGTGTTAGAGGAGTAAAGATAAACATGAAACCAAGGGTTGCTTTGGTCGCATATTTTAAATAGCATCCTGAGAGTAGTGCTAAACCAATGGCGAATTCCGCGAGCGGAAGAATTAGCGAGCCTGCTGGAACAAAGATCGAGAATAGATTTAAATGCAGAGCTTCAAGGTAATCTGCTAACTTATATTGAAGTCCAATTGGGTCAATACCTTTCACAAAGCCAGAGAATAGAAATAGGCTACCAATAATTAACCTAGATAAGCCAAGACCTATGTGTTTAATGTTACTCAAACTCGAGTTTTATAAGTCCGAAAATAGCATAGTTTATCATATCTAAATAATTGGCATCAATCCCTTCGGATACCATGGTAACCCCTAAATTATCTTCGATTTGTTTGGTTCGTTTGATTTTCATCAAGATCAGATCGGTATAAGAGCTTATTCGCATTTGTCTCCATGCTTCGCCATAATCGTGATTCTTCTCCGTCATAAGATGCTTTGCTTTGAGCAGGTTCTGCATATATTTTTGCTCAGTTAACTCTGCTGGAAGTTCCTCGTCAGATGGACCCAGTTCTAATTGAATTAAGGCCATGGAGCAATAATTTATGATCCCAATGAATTCATCACGCGCACCCTCTTCGATCTTAGAAACCCCTTTTTCTTCAATGCTTCTAATCCGTTGAGCTTTGATGTATATCTGATCTGTCATCGATTTAGATCTCAAGATTCGCCAAGCTGTGCCATAATCGGTCATCTTCTTTACAAAAACATCCCGACATATCGCGATTACATGATCAAACTGCTCATTTGTTTTATTCATAATTGTAAATTGAACCATAAAAGTATTAAAAATTAGGGAATGGATGTGACTTTTATTCTTATTTTTGTAATTAATCCAGCAGAATTTGCTCGGTTTATAGAGTCTGATGGATCTGAAATTAGACTTTTGGGTTTAAAACATTTCAGAAACAATTGTTATTGAAAATAACCATTCATGTTATTCGCTAAAAATAATAAAGCTTTTTACAAGAAGAAGCCTACGATCGCATTGAATGGGGAGCTGATAGATCTTAGTTCTCCTGTTGTGATGGGGGTTTTGAATTGTACGCCGGACTCATTTTACGATGGAGGGGCTTATAATTCTGATATAGCTATTTTAACTAGAGCAGGCCAAATAATTGAGCAGGGAGGTCGGTTTATAGATTTAGGGGGTATGTCTACTCGTCCTGGGGCTATTGAGATTTCGGCGAAGGAAGAGCTAAGTCGATTAATCCCTGCAGTAAAATCAGTGCGAAAAGAGTTTCCTCAAATAGCCTTGTCTATTGACTCTTATCGCTCTGAAGTTATTAAAGTGTTGCATGCTGAAGTGGGGGACTTCTTAGTAAATGATGTCTCTGGAGGGCAATTTGATGACCAAATGTTTTTAACTGTGGCAGCGCTTAATCTTCCTTACCTTTTAATGCATAGTAAAGGTAAAAGCTCAGATATGCAAGATAATCCTCAATATAAAGATGTTGTCAAGGAGATTATTTTTTATTTATCAAATCAGATACAAAAATTAAAACAAGCTGGAATCTCAGACATATTAATTGATCCTGGCTTTGGTTTTGGCAAAACTGCAGATCATAATTTTGAGCTTTTAAATCGATTGGATTCATTTGCAATTTTTGAATTACCTATTGTCGTGGGGCTATCTCGGAAGTCAATGATTTGTAAACTATTGGATATTGATCCAAGTGAGAGTCTAAATGGCACCACCGTTTTAAATACCATGGCGTTGTCAAATGGTTGCGATATCTTGCGTGTTCATGATGTAAAAGAGGCAATTGAGGCTATTCGATTGGTTGAAAAAACAAAAATACACTCGCAATGTTAGATCTATTTATTCAGGTTAGATTTCTTGATCTTGTTGATATATTGCTAGTTGCAATTATATTTTTTGAGATCTATCGATTGGTTAAGGGAACTGTAGCCTTTAATATTTTCATGGGTATATTTATTGTCTTTGTTGTTTGGCTTATTGTAAAGTCTCTAAAGATGGAGCTATTAGGTTCAATACTTGGTCAGCTCTTTGGCGTAGGAGTTATTGCAATTATTATCGTCTTTCAGCAAGAGGTTCGTCGGTTTTTGCTGATGCTGGGAAGCCGTTATCGAACGAATCGTCGTTTTTCACTAGAGAATCTTTTTGCCAATGAGTTTAAATTAGCTTCTGAGTCAAGCTTAAGTGCCATTGCTGATGCCTGTCGGTATATGTCTGAAAACAAAATTGGGGCATTAATTGTGTTGTCTAGGGACAGTGAATTGCAAGAATATGCTGAGACTGGTGAGAATATTGATGCGATGATTACTGCTGAACTTATAAAGAGTATATTTTTTAAAAATTCACCTCTTCATGACGGGGCCGTCATTGTGAGTTTAAATCGGATTAAAGCGGCACGGTGTATTTTGCCGCTTTCTCAAAAGCTTGAGATTAGTCCAAATCATGGAATGCGTCATCGCGCAGCCATTGGAATCTCCGAACAAACTGATGCCTATGTGATTGTTATTAGTGAAGAGTCGGGGCAGATTTCAATCTCTAACGATGGTGAACTCACCGATAATATTGTGCCTGAGGAGCTTTTAGCAGCACTTGAAACAGGATATCGTTAAGTAATGATATTTAAATTAAAAGGGGTTGAAATTGTCTATGCAATTTCAACCCCTTTTGAATTATATCGATCTCGCATTCGGAAGCTTTAGTCTAACATTGAATCTCCCAAATGAATTCAATTATTTGTATGCTTGCGTATGGACGCTTTTCATGGAACGTCCAGACGGATCTGCGTTATTTCTGAATGAGGCATCCCAAGCTAATGCTTCAGGAGTGCTACAAGCAATAGAAGGTACTGATGGAACACACGTTGCTGCAGCATCAGATGGGAAGTGTTCTGTAAATATGGTCCTGTAGAAATATTCCTCTTTTGACATTGGAGTATTAATTGGGTATCGGAATTTAGCATTGGCCATCTCTTCGTCTGTGATTTTCTCAGCAGTAAGTGCTTTAAGAGAGTCAATCCAGTTATAGCCCACACCATCAGAGAACTGCTCTTTTTGACGCCATACAACGCTTTCAGGAAGGAAATCTTCAAAAGCCTTCCGAAGGATCCATTTTTCCATTTTTCCGTTGATGGCCATTTTATCTTCAGGGTTTAGGTTCATTGCAACATCCATAAACTCTTTGTCTAAGAATGGAACACGACCTTCTACACCCCACGCAGCAAGCGATTTATTTGCTCTTAAGCAGTCGTAAAGATGAAGTTTCCCCAATTTCCGCACAGTCTCTTCATGGAAAGCCTGTGCATTAGGTGCTTTGTGGAAATATAGGTAACCTCCGAATAACTCATCAGCACCTTCTCCAGACAACACCATCTTAACCCCCATCGATTTGATAACTCGAGCCAAAAGGTACATCGGAGTTGAAGCTCTAACGGTTGTTACATCATATGTTTCAAGGTGATAGATCACATCGCGTAAAGCATCAAGACCTTCTTGAACGGTAAAATGCACCTCGTGGTGTATCGTTCCGATGTGGTCTGCAACTTTTTGAGCGGCCGCCAAGTCAGGAGACCCTAATAGACCTACAGCAAAAGAGTGCAATTGAGGCCACCAAGCTTCTTTGTCGTCTGTTCCTTCCACTCTGCGGCCCGCATATTTCTTCGCAATCGCAGAGATCACTGATGAGTCAAGACCACCAGATAGAAGCACACCATATGGCACATCTGACATAAGTTGACGATGCACCGAATCTTCAAGTGCTTTACGCAACACATCAATGTCAGATTTATTCTCTTTTACAGCATCAAAATCTTTCCAATCTCTGTTGTACCATTTTTTCATTACCCCTTCTTTGCTGTAAAGGTAATGGCCAGGTAAGAACTCTTCAATTTTCTTGCAGGTTCCTTCAAGAGCTTTGAGCTCAGACGCAAAATATACCGTTCCGAATGAATCCCAGCCCATGTACAATGGGATGATCCCAATATGGTCACGAGCAACTAGATAGCAGTCGTTTTCTTCGTCGTATAATACAAATGCAAAAATTCCATTTAAGTCTTCAAGGAAATTAATCCCTTTTTCACGATAGAGAGCAAGGATGATTTCGCAATCAGATTCTGTAAGAAACTCATAGTGTCCTTCAAGTGGTTTTCTTAATTCTCTGTGGTTGTAGATTTCGCCGTTCACCCCAAGGACAAGCTTTTTGTCTTTGCTGAAAAGAGGTTGACCTCCAGAAGAAGGATCAACAATGGCTAATCTTTCGTGCGCAATAATGGCTTTAGTACCGCAGTAAATACCAGACCAGTCTGGTCCGCGGTGACGAATTCTTTTTGACATCTGTAGGACTTGTGTCCTTAAATCTTCTGATTTTACTTTTAAATCAAATACACCTACAATACCACACATATATTTTCTGATTATAATCGTTTCCCAAAAAACCAATTAAAGAATAATTGGAGGCCAAAAATACAAAAATCTTTTATAGAATAAAGATTCAAGACAATAAGATGATAAAATCATTCTTTCTTTTTTAAAGCTTCTTTAATCTTTTTCCAGATATTTGAATGCTCTTCCTCGGTTGGAGATTCTTTCTTGTTTTTATTTTCTTGACTTTCAATGTTTTTCCCTGTGTTTGATTTTTGATTGACAGGATCTTTAGGATCTGTTTTTTTTGAATTGAAAATACCCCAAAAGCCTTGTTTTTTTGTCTCTTTAATGGTCTCTTTAAAATGCGGAACGTCTAAAAGTGCTAGGGTGGCTTCATCTAAACTTGGAAAAGCTTTTTCTCTTCGGTTACTAAAGGCTGCATCGTGGTACAATTTATTAAAGAACTTGCCCGTTATTGGGAGTGCTGTATATCCTCCGCGGCCCAACGCAATATTTTTAAAATGTATCGAGGGCTCTTCGCCACCAACCCAACATCCGGTGACAAGATCGGGTGTATAGCACATAAACCACCCATCAGCATAATTTTGTGTTGTGCCTGTCTTCCCTGCAAAAGCGCCTTCAAGTTTATAAAGCGAGCGCAATTCTGATGCTGTACCATCATTGACAACTGACTCTAAATAATGCGTGATTATTTTGGCTGTCTCCGGTACCATAGCTTGCTCTTCTGAGTGCTCAGGAATAAATTTTTCTAAAATTTTCCCATTTCCATCTTCAATCTGAACAAGGTAATTGGGTGTTACAGTCTTGCCTTGGTTGTCAAGACATGCATATGCTTGTATGAGCTGTATCAGAGGTATGTCGGCAGAGCCTAATGCAAGAGAAGGGACTGCAGGTAGATCGGCTTTAATACCCATTCTGTTTGCTAGCGCAATGGTATTGCTTACTCCGGATTCAAGAATCACCTGCACTGAAACGGTATTGACAGATTTAGATAGTGCTCCTTCAAGAGAATAATATCCACCATATTCATTATTCGAATTTCCTGGTGACCAATCTTGATACTCAGAATAAGTTGTTTTTTCATTGGCATAATACTTATTCGCAGGAACTCCTTGCTCCAAAGCTGAGGCATAAATGATAGGTTTGAACGTTGATCCCACTTGTCTAGGAGCATTGATATGATCAAACTGGAAATGCTTAAAGTCGTTGCCTCCAATCCAAACCTTAACATTTCCTGTCGCAGGCTCCATAGCCATAAAAGAACTTTGTAGTAGTTTAAGCGTGTACCGGACAGAGTCAAGAGGAGAAAACTTAACCTGTTTTTCTCCGTCCCAGCTGAAGATCTTCATGGCTGTCGGAACTTTGAATATCTTTGTGATCTCCTCAGGTGATTTGCCTTCCTCTTTTAATTTGCGATAGCGTTCCGAACGCTTCATAGCCCGCAGTAAGATAGTGCTCCCTTTGGGCCAAGGATCTTTCCCTTCCCAGTGTTTTTCAAAGGTTGCTTGTAGTTCTTTCATCTTCTCCTGCTGCGCCATCTCCGCATACCGCTGCATTCGAAAGTCTATGGTCGTTATAACTTTAAGACCATCGGTGTAGAGATTATAAGGCGTTCCATCATCTTTTGTGTGCTCATTGCACCATTGTTCTAGCTTCGGACGGATAAACTCTCTAAAATAAGCTCCAGATCCCGTATTATATACCAAGTAATTGTATTTCAATCCCAATGGCTCTGAACTATGCTTTTTGGCCTGCTCAGGTGTTAAATATTTGTATTTCACCATTTGAGAAATAACTGTATTTCTCCGTTGTAGCGATCGCTCAGGATTCATTCTTGGATTATAGGAGTTGTTAGCCTTTAACATGCCAACGAGCGTAGCCGATTGTGCAACCGAGAGTTTATTTGGACGGAGACTGAAGAAGCGCTCCGCCGCTAACTCAATGCCAAAGGTATTCTCTCCAAAAGGCACCGTATTTAAGTACAAGGTCAAGATCTCTTCTTTCGAATAAAGCTTTTCAAGACGATAGGCTATGATGGATTCCCGAATCTTACTCACTGGCATGGTAAGAGGACCATAATCTTTTCTTCCGAAGATATTTTTAACGATCTGTTGCGATAGGGTAGAACCACCTCCAGAACTGTGATCGATCAAAAGAAATGTCTTTACTACGACTCTTAATAACGCCCATTCATCAATACCACGGTGCTCATAAAATCGACTATCTTCAGTGGCAATAAGGGCATGAATAAGACTTGGTGATATCTCTTTAAACTTTACATTACTTCGATTCTCGGTGTAATAACGCCCCAGTAATTTGTTATCTTTGGTGTAGACTTCAGTTGCTGCAGGTTCTTTTATCTTGATTAAAGTTTTCGAATCAGGCAATTGTCCAAAGGTGCCAACATAGACGAGGGCGAATAAAATTAGCAACAAAAGAATCCCAAGCCCTCCAAGTTTTACTAGCCAGATCAAAACTCTTTTGGTCCACGATTGTTTAGACTTACTAGAAAGGCGACTAAAGAAACTTTTGGATTGATTCTTTTTACTAGGTTTTTCGCTTTTCGATTTTGGCATTGATTGAATCGTTGAATTAAAATCTAAATTATAACCTTAATTATGAAAATTGCGATTGCTGGAAGTACTGGATTTATTGGAAAACAACTTGTAAATTATCTCAAACATAATGGACACGAGGTGTTTGCGATTTCGCGTCGTGATTTTGAGGCTCCGCACAATCAACTTTCAAAGCTAATCAATTCTGCTGAGGTAATCATTAATCTTGCTGGGTCATCCGTATTATGTCGTTGGACAAAGTCAAATAGGTCAGAGATCATTTCAAGTCGCCTTGATACAACACGCAGTATTGTATCTGTTTTACAAAATAGCGAAAACATCAATCGACCAAAATTATTGATTAATGCTTCAGCCGTTGGAATCTACAATTCTTTCGAAGTCCATGATGAAACATCTGAATCGTATGAAACTAATTTCTTGGCTTCAGTTTGCAAAGCCTGGGAACAAGAGACTCAGCCATTGCAAAATACAGCTGTTCGTCTTTGCACCATTCGAATTGGAGTTGTGTTGGGAACTACCGGAGGAACATTGAAAAAACTTCTTCCAATCTTCCGTTTAGGATTGGGTGGAAAAATAGGGTCAGGAAATCAACCTTTCCCATTTATACATGTGGATGATTTTTGCCGGGGTATCGAGCATTTAATTAAAAACAAACAAAGTTCTGGAATATATAACTTCGTTGCACCTTCATTAATAACTAATAAAATATTCACAAAAGCTTTAGCTTCAGGCCTTAATAGACCATCTTTTTTTAGGGTACCAACCTTCTTTCTTAAGCTTATTTTGGGTGAAGCTTCTGAAATAATTACTGCCGGTCAACGTGTTAACCCATCGCGTTTATTAGCAGAATCTTTCGAATTTAAGTTTCGTGATATAGAAACAACGATAGCTGATTTAATTTGCTAATTGATATTTGAGTCGTTTTAACTCTATCTCTGCAATTTTTGCGGCGTAAGAGAGATTAATAAGTTGGTATCCTGAATTTTCAAAACTGGCTTGAGCTGCCTTTACGTCAAGTATAGTGGCCTGATTAACTTTGAATCGCTGCAGTACCACTTGAATTAATTTAGCTGATAAGTCAACTGAGTTTTGTTGAGAGCTAATCTGTTCTATCGAAGTCTGATAGGCATGAAAGGTTTTTAAGGCATCAGCAGTGAGCGATGTCAAAAGACTCTCCAGTTGAATTCTAGCATTGTCAACATTGACTTGAGCTGTTTTTTTCTGAGTCTTATAGGTATTGCCATTGTAGATTGGCACTTGCAGCGATAAGCCTGCATATGGACCAACATTTTGATTCATAAGTGTTAATCCAGCAGAACTTTGGTTCCTATTGAAATTTAATCCAGTATTAATCCTTAAGGAGGGGTAAAGTAAGGAGGATACTTCTTTTACGACCTGCTCGTTGATCTTGATCTGCTGCTCACTGGAGAGATACTGTGGATTTTTCTGCAGATAGGAGAGGATCGACTCTAATTCTATTGATTTGTCAACCACTATTGAATCTTTTAATTGAAATGCATAAAACTTCTTCATGCTCATAAGCTCAAGAAGCTCCGTTTTTGTCTGGTCAACAATTAATTGTTGCGATTTAAGACTCTGAACAATGGTATTTAAATCTATTAATGCCTGCAAATAATCAGCATCATTCGCCATTCCAACTTTCCTTCGATCGGTTATGATATCAAGCTTTGTCTGAGAAACGTCTTTAGACCGTTCGATAATTTTTAAGTATTCCGATTGTCTAACGATATCAAAATATTTAGCCATTACGGCGGCAATACTATTTTGAATCTGCAGGTTTAGTTGCAGCTCGCTTTGTTTTTGAAGGCTTTGAAGTCTTTGTCTAGTGGCAATAACTCTTGATCCATTGTACAATAAGATACCTGCAGTTATATTTGAAGTTAAGGCATTTCCATTTGCAGCACTTTTCTGGATCTCCGCACCACTATTTAATTTTTGTAACACATCCGATGAAGTCTGATTGTCGACTACACTAATATTTACCGCGGGCAATCCACCTGCCATTCCCGCATTATTGTTGAGCTTGTTTATTTCAACATTGTTGCTGGCTAGTTGAATGTCGAAATTATTCTTCAGCGTTGAATCAATCGCGCTTTTTAAGGTGATCGGATTTTGCGCAAAAGCGAAAAAAGGAAGGATAAAAGCAATAAGGGTGGTGCGCAGTTTCATTGTTTATCAATTAAATTGATTGTCAATTTCTTCTTGAGTAGCATGATGACCGGAGACATATGTGTAAATCGCAGGGATGACAAATAGAGTTAGGACTAACGAAAATATAATGCCACCCACGATCACAATTCCTAAGGCAGCTCTACTTGATGCCGCATCACCCAGACTTAAGGCAATAGGCAAGGCTCCGAGTGACGTTGCAAGACTCGTCATTAAGATTGGACGTAAACGCATGGTAGAGGCTTCTACAACGGCCTCAAATTTTGATAAGCCAAGTGCTCTCTTTTTATTGGCAAATTCAACTATTAAAATCCCATTCTTTGTCACAAGTCCGATCAGTGTGATCATCCCAATTTCGGCAAAAATATTTAGCGTTTGATTGAACATCCACAGGCATAATATGGCTCCAGCAATGGCTAATGGCACGGTGATCATAATGATAAACGGATCTTTAAAACTCTCAAACTGAGCCGCTAACACAAGATAGATTAATAGTAATGCTAAGATAAATGCATAGCCAACATTCGAGGAGCTCTCTGCAAAGTCACGAGATGGACCACTTAACGATGTTTGGAAACTGTCATCTAATAATTTTGATTTGATCGCTTGCATGGCATTTACTCCATCTCCAATTGTTTTGCCGTCAGCTAAGGATGCAGAGATGGTGGCTGATTTGTAGCGATTAAAATGGTAAAGGGTTGGAGGATTCGCATTCATCTTCATCTCTAGAACTTCCGATAAGGCAATATTATTCCCCAGGTTATTTCTCACATAAAGTTTCGTGATATCCGTTGGCTCTAATCGGTCTTGTAACCCAACTTGACTGATGACGTCGTATTGCCTTCCATTCATAATGAAATAGGCCAATCTACGACCGCTAAATGCACTTTGAAGCACGGATGATATATCTGTTATCGTTAGACCAAGGTTTCTAGCCTTTATTCGGTCTATTAGAATATCAACCTCTGGATTAATAAACTTGAGGTTGACATCAACATTTTGAAACGTTTTGTCATTTCTAGCCGCATCAAGAAATTTAGGGATGATTGCTTTAAGTTTATCAAAGTCTAAGTTCTGAATAACAAATTGAACAGGTAGCGCCCCTTTTGAACTTAATCCGACAGAGATCGTTTGCTCAAGAACAGGGAAGATTCGCAGGTCCTTAAACTGAGTGATTTTTTGCGTGACGTCTTTAACAATCTCGTTTTGGGTCCGATCGCGCTGCGAAGCAGGCACTAAGGCAAGGCGACCTGTACCCGCGTTTACCCCTGGACTACTAAAGCCAGGAATGGCAAGAAATGAAAATGTCCGCTCTGGGAAAGAATCGATCAAGAAATTTGAGAATTCAGTTCCAGACTGTAACATTTTCTTGTAGCTTGTTCCTTCGATGCCACTGATTTGAAAGCGGATCATCCCTTTGTCTTCAAGCGGTGCAAGTTCACTTTGTAAGGTTCTTCCAATAAAATAGGAGATTAGAAGGCAAGCTATAACAATGATCCACGCTGTTTTTCGAATTCCAATAAAAGCTTTTAAAGTTCGCTTGTATCCATTTTCCATTCCAGTGAAAAATGGCTCAGTCTTTAGATAGAACCAGCCATGCTGGGCACTAGGCCTATTTAAATAAACATTCAATACTGGAGTTATCGTTAACGAGACAAAAGCCGAAATTAAAACGGCACTTGCGACCACAACGGCGAATTCACGAAATAAACTTCCAACAAAACCCTGCAAGAATAGCACGGGCAAGAATACAATAGCTAAGGTGAGGGAAGTAGATATGACTGCGAAGAATATTTCGATACTTCCTTCCAACGCAGCTCTGCGAATAGGCATCCCATTTTCAAACTTTCGAAAGATATTTTCGGTTACCACAATACCATCATCCACGACTAATCCAGTGGCGAGTATAATACCCAATAATGATAAGATATTAATCGAATATCCAGCCAGATACATCACAAAAAACGTAGCAATCAAAGATATCGGGATGTCAATAAGAGGGCGTAAAGCGATCATCCAGTTTCTGAAGAAGGCAAAGATTACGATGATAACTAATAAGAAGGCTATTAATAAGGTCTGTTTAACCTCCGTTAGAGATTTGCGTACATTTATGGTGTTGTCAATTAACGTGGTGAATTCGATATCGTTTTTTTGAGATTTCTTGATTTCATCTAGTCGTCTATTAAATTCGTCAGAAATATTAATGTAGTTGGCTCCTGGTTGAGGGGTAATGGATAAGCCTACTGCATTGACTCCATTGAGCTTCCAGCTTTGCTCGTAAAGTTCTGGACCAAGCTCGACAGTAGAAACATCACCTAACCGAATGATTCCTTGATCATCTTCGCGTAATATTAAATTTCTAAATTCGTTCTCTGACTTAAGTCTTCCTAATGCTCGAATGGTCAGCTCCGTTTTATTACCATAGATTTTGCCGGATGGCGCTTCAATATTTTCGTTCTTTAAGATTGTCTCAATATCTGAAAACGTCACATTGTAGGCACTTAGCTTGTCTGGATTGATCCAGAGCCTCATGGCCTGTCTTTTTTCACCAATAATATTGACCCCACTAACTTCAGGAATAGTCTGGAACTTATTCTGTAAAACATTTTCAGCATAATCACTAAGCTCCATTAGCCCTTTCGATTTGCTTTGAAGTGCCATTAAAATTATAAATTCGCTATTAGCATCTGCTTTTGTTACAACCGGAGGTGCGTCAATATCAATTGGTAGGTCTCGAATAGCCTGACTAACTTTGTCTCTAACATCATTTGCGGCAGTCTCAAGATTGGTATTTAAGTTAAACTCAACATTGATTGTGCTATTTCCTATGGTGCTCGATGAGGTTATCGTGCGGATGCCAGGAATGCCATTGATAGATTTTTCTAGTGGTTCAGTAATCTGACTTTCAATAATATCAGAATTCGCACCAGCATAAGGTGTTTTGACTGTTATTACAGGGGGGTCAATAGCTGGATAGTCACGAATTCCTAAGAAATTAAATCCAATGACTCCAAAAAGTATAAGTCCTAGACTCATAACCGTTGCAAGTACTGGTCTTCTTAGTGATAGTTCAGAAATATTCATGCGCAAACCTTAGTTGATGACGTTATAGGTAGATTCATTTTTAATTAAGCTCAGCTAAGGTCTTTACATGTTGTACCTTAACTTTAGTATTCGGTCGCACATAAAGCATTCCACTAACCACCACGGAATCACCCAGAGCTAGCCCTTTTGTTATTTCAATACTATTCGCATTGCGCAGATTGGTCTCAACCGTTTTGAAAATAGCTTTGCCTTTTTTTGCTATCACAACTTGACTAACATAACCTTCTGAGATAATGGAGTTGCTAGGAACAATTATAGTCTTTCTTGAATTTTCTAGAATAACTTTTACAAATGAACCAGGAGATAACTTGCCAGCACCCAATAAAGCTCGAACCTTGATATTTCGAGATATCGTGTTTACCTGAGGATCAATAGCTGAAATGGTAGCTGTTAAAGTGTCCTTTGATCCATTCCCTTTAACCAGAATAATATTTCCTTTTTGAATTAAATCAAAATAAGACTCCGGTACAGCAAAGTCAATCTTTACTTTGTCATTCTGTCCTAAAGTACCAATGATTGTCTGCGGTGTTACATAAGCTCCTGGACTTACCATGCGTAATCCCAATTCACCAGCAAAGGGCGCCTTGATCACCGTTTTATCAAGCTGCGCTTCGGTATAGGCAACATTTGCTTTTATGACATTAAGTTGGTTTAATGCTAAATCATAATCAGCCTGATTCACACCGTTAATCTTCAATAGATCATTGAGTCTTTTTTCAGTCTTAATGGCCAGTTCCAGTTGAGATTTATATTGGGTCATTTGGGCTTGAAGATCTGCATCGTTGATCTTAGCTAAAACAGTACCCTTCTTAACGATGCCTCCATCTGGAATATTCAACAAGATTAGTCTTCCGCTTACTTCTGGATGCAATTCTATAAGCTCGTTTGAGATAACCGCTCCATTGACTTCTAAATTAGTTTTAAAATCTTGAAGTTGAGCAACTGTAATATCTACAAATACAGCCGATTTTGCAATGTTTGCTGTTTCCTTTTTGGGCGAATTACACGAGGTAACTAAAACAAAAAGAATCAGCGCGATAAAGGGATATAATTGACTCATTTTTAAAATGATTTTTTATTTTATAAAAAACGCTTCCAAATGTAATTAAAATTTCAAAGTTGAAACGAATATCAAACTGCTTTTAACGCAAATTTTTTATTTAACGTAGTTTCAATATTGTAAATTTAACATTTAGGTTAAAATCTAATCGAGAATTAGGCTTTTTATAATTCGTTAGAATTGGGAGTGAAAATCAAATGAGCCACTAATGGGACTTGAACCCACGACCTGCTCATTACGAATGAGCTGCTCTACCAACTGAGCTAAAGTGGCAATTGAATGACAAATATAACATAATTCAAGAGTGTAAATTTAAAAGCTTGAGTATCTCTTTTATTTCTAAGGTAATTTCTAGGACTAGGTGTTCCCAAATTTGAAAACATGCTGTTAAACATATTTTTGAAAAAATAGATTTTAAAGCATTGATATTCAATTTTTTGTTTTGTAATGTGAGCGTGTTTTTGCCATTTTTGAATTGAAAATTTACGTCTTGATTAACATTTTTTAAGAAAAACATTTACTTTAGCCGCTGCTTAAATGAAAAATGTATTGGTTGTTCTTTTACTAAGACACTAATTTCTAAACTAAACCCAAACAAAAGAGCCGTCCTTCCTGGATGGCTCTTTTGCATTTAGATAAGTTGGTCGTTCGGAATCTTCAGCATAAAATGGGATTAAATTCGTTCATATTTCAGAGCTTTTTTAGTCGTAATTTTTCATTTGAGGAGTCTTTAGTGCTATTAATTAGGCTGATTAAGTTAGCTAGTTGCTATGAATTAGCCTATTAGCATTTTAGAAATATTCCATCGTTTTCTCATATAAGTGTTGGTATTCATCTAAAATCTTTCTACTTTTGCGCCACTTATAATAATTGATTAATGTTTAATGTAAAACTTTAACAGTATGTTGAACCAGTACGAAACCGTTTTCATTGCTACTCCCGTTTTATCTGA
>CAIUAN010000042.1 GCA_903897145.1 uncultured Bacteroidia bacterium
AATAAGCCCTTATTTATCGATTTTACCGGTCATGGCTGCGTTAACTGCCGCGAAATGGAAGCTAACGTATGGTCTGATCCGCGTGTCTTAGCGATGCTTAAAAGAGATTTCGTGGTGGTCGCCTTGTATGTGGATGATAAAACTGCTTTGCCACAAAGCGAATGGGTGACCTCATCCTACGATCATAAAGTTAAAAGTACCATCGGGAAGAAGTTTGCAGATTTTCAAATTGCTAAGTTTGGAGTTAACGCTCAGCCATACTATGTGCTGTTAGATCATAAGGAGCAACTCTTAGTTAAGCCGACAGCTCGCGATCTTAATCCAGATCACTTTATTGAGTTTTTAACAAAAGGATTGGCTGAGTTTAAAGCTCAACAAGTGAAGAGATAGTAAGGTTTAGATCTTAATATTCGTTAGAGACATCTGTTAGCACCTCGAAACCTGTCTCAGTGACTAAGATGGTATGCTCAAACTGTGCTGATAGTTTCTGATCTATCGTGCGAGCCGTCCAGCCATCGATTTCATCAACCTTTACACGCGGCCTTCCTTCATTGATCATGGGTTCAATGGTAAAAATCATCCCTGGCTTCATCACTGGACCACTGTTTTTGCGTGCTGCATGATCTATCTGTGGGTCTTCATGGAATTCAACACCTACACCGTGTCCACAAAATTCGTATACCACACTGAATCCTTGTGCAGTGGCATAACGCGAAATTGCATATCCAATATTCCCAATATTGTTACCTGGTCGGACTTGCTGAATGCCGAGGTTAAGACAATGTTTTGTTGTGTCAACTAATTTCTGTGCCGTCGGGGAGACTTGCCCAATGGTAAACATCTTGCTGGTATCACCAAAGTATCCATTTAAAATAGTCGTTACATCAATGTTTACGATGTCTCCATTTTTTAAAATGGTATCAGGTGATGGAATACCATGACAGATCACATCGTTTGGTGAAATGCAGCATGATTTAGGAAATCCGCTGTAGTTTAACGTTGCAGGTATTGCTCCGTGCTCAATGGTATAGTTGTGAATAAGCTCATCTAAATAGCCTGTGCTTACTCCTTCTTTGACAAAATCAGCAATGTAAATAAGTAGCTCTCCGGCAAGTTTTGAACTCTTGCGAATGCCATCAATTTGCTCTTTGTTTTTAATTAGTATGCTCATTGCAAAATGCTATTAGTTGTCGCTGGTAAAATTAGACAATCTTAGCTTTATATCACTATTATAACATATATTGTTCTGAATTTAGTTTAGAAAAAACATTGTTATGTATTTATATGTTCATCGATGTTTTAATTGTTTGATGGAATATTTAGTCGCACTATTTTGCTATCGTTTATTTAGCAAATTAGCTTATTTTTGATCTTCAAATAGTCTAAGATGGATTTAGTCGAATTTCTTCATAATTTATATTTGCGTTGCTTTGGACTGATTCGTTCTCCTAAGAAGGAATGGTATCGGATTAACGAAGAACAACTAACTGTTGGTCAGCTGATTTTTAACTATGTATTTCCGCTAATTTTGATTGTTATTGCGGCTTCAATGGTTGGAGATTATATCAATAGGGACGCAGCTTCCTGGACTTCTCAGTTCTTTGGCGTGGCTGCAGTGCGCTCTTTTTTGATATTTGCTATCTCATTAACTGCATCCATTAAAGCTCTGGATGCCTTGATTAAATTCTATGTGGGCTATCCCGATGTTAATTTAGCTTCGAAATTGGTCTTCTTTTCATTTGTTCCAATCGTGCTGTCTGCAATATTGTGTAGTTTAATTCCTGATCTGTTTCTAGCACGATTGCTCCCTCTTTATGGAGCATATTTGATGTTTTATGGGTCACAGCTTGTGCCAGGAATCTCATCAAATGATCGCCCAATCTTTCGATTTGCTTCAGCAATCTTAATCCTCGCCATCTATTTCCCTGTTAATTTCGTTTTATCCGCTTTCTTAGGGGCTATTAAATAAACAATTTCAATAAACCACGCTCTGTTTTGCTAAATTTGCAGACGCTAATTTTTATCGATTAAGATGTCACTTCAACAACAAGTCAATATCAAGAATAAAAGGGCAAGCTTCGATTATGAGTTTATCGATAAGCTTGTGGCTGGTATTGTCTTGCTTGGAACTGAGATAAAATCTATTCGATTAAGTAAGGTAAGCATGAATGATGCCTACTGCCACTTTATCTCAGGGGAGCTATACATCAAGAATCTAAGTATTTCGGAATACGACTTCGGTACCTGCAACAATCATGAAGTACGACGTGAACGCAAATTATTGCTTAGTAAAAGGGAATTAAATAAGCTGGAGCGGAAGCTAAAAGAATCGGGGCTCACCATTGTTCCTTTACGCATTTTTTTAAATGACAAGGGGTTAGCAAAGATTGAAATCGCCTTATCACGTGGTAAGGCCAATTACGATAAGCGCCAAAGCTTAAAGTCGAAAGATGCTGAGCGCGAGATGGACCGGGTACGTAAATAGGAACCAGGTTGTTTAATGCCTGATTCCTATCTTCCTTTTCTAACTTTTCTTATCTCTTTTTAATCGCTGTGTTCTGATCACTGCTGACCTGTTTCCGTTGAGAGAGTTCTAATCCTTCTGGTTTCATAGTCCAGTATTTATCTCCCATATCACCGTCCCACATATCTGAAGTGTTCTTGATGTCATGAATAATTTTGGTCATCTCAGGGCTTAGATAAATTGTCTTGTTTTCAGGAACTTTTAAAATATAGCTCACATCTTGGTTGTGATATGCCGTTTTGTCTAAAAGAAGAAAGTTTGATTGAAAGCTGATTAGCGAATCTTGAACATCTAGTTTATAAGTTATTTCGCTTGCGTTTTGCTGAGCAGCATCAAGGTTTTTACCTCTCGCTTTTGTTTTTACAACCAATCCAAACTGTCCGTTATCACTTTTTACGATGTCTAATGTTGGCTCATCGACTAGGAAGTTCTTACCATTTAATTTGGCTATTCTAAGCTTGCCAAAGTTTAAATGCGACTCAATTGCATCACCCAATTCATTATTTCCAAGTTTTAAATATACCGTATCAGACTTCGTTGTGATTGGTATTTGTTTGGTGACAGATGAAGTTACTTTAAAGTTCCCAACAGCTTTTATGGTCATGGCAAAGACCAGTATAATCCCTAAAACCCATAGACCTAGTGCCGATAATCGCAGACTTCTGGTGTCTGTGCGGATTTTAAATAAGATCTTAATACCCCAATAAGCTAGCACCAGTAATGGTATTCCTATTGCTAATCCAGCTCCTAGCCAGAACCAAAATAGGGTAGTGCTACTTACAAATAAGTTTAAGTATTGAGTTACATCACCTCCAAATGGTGTTATACCTAAAAATTCATCCGTAATAAGCATTGAAGTGATTAATACTATAACGGCCAAGAGCGCAACTATTACCATGATAATTCCAAAGATTATGGCAAATACACGAAGAGCGATTTTGATAATAGATATAAATATATTTACTAAAGACTCTGCCTTCTCTCTTAAATAAGGCTTTTCAGATTTTATTTTATTCGCCATCTCTTTAACCTCTTGAAACTCCTCTTTGATGTTTTTGGAGATGTTGTTGATGTTAACGGGTTCACCTTTCATCTCAAGTCTTTGTGCCGAGTTTGTTGCTTTAGGTACGATGATCCATAAGATTAGGTAGATAAGGATACTTGATCCAGCACCTAAGAAAACAAGTAAGACAAAGAATAATCGAATAAAGACAGGGTCAATGCTGAAATAGGCTGATAGACCTCCGCATACTCCTCCCAGTATTTTACTTTCAGGATCGCGGTAGAGCCTTCTGTTTTTTGTTGTTGATGAGCTAGAGGTTGAATTGGATGTCTCTTTTTCTTCTTCTGTGCTATCATCAAATGACTCCGGCATTCCCATAATAACGATAATCTCGTTAACCTGATCTATCGACACAACCTCTTTCCCATTTTTTAGGCGCTCTTGAAATAACTCAGCAATTCTGGATTCAATGTCCGCAACGATCTCTTTGGCGTCTGCATCATTTCTAAAATGTTTGTTGATCTGTGCTATGTACGTATTTAGTTTGTCATATGCATCATCGTCAATATGAAATACGGTACCACTTAGATTGATTGTAAAAGTCTTTTTCATGGTATGATGGTTTTATTGTTGGTTGTTATTTTTAATTTGTGTGATGGCTTCAACTAATTCTCCCCAAGCAAGATCTAATTCGGCTAAGAATTCGGCTCCAGACAGGGTTATTTCGTAGTATTTCCGAGGAGGTCCTTGTAGAGATTCTTCCCAACGGTAACTCAGATAACCATCGTTTTTTAATCTGGTTAACAGTGGGTATAACGTTCCTTCGACGACGATCATCTTTGCAACTTTCATTTCAGCGATGATGTCGGAGGCGTAGGCCGATTTTTTTGAAAGGTTAAGAAGAATACAATATTCTAATATTCCTTTCCGCATTTGAGCTTTTGTGTTTTCAAGATTCATCTGATGCTTTTATTAGGCGCGATTGATAAAGCTAATTCACTATGAAGTGTGTATTGCAAATATATATCTTTAAGATGGTACTATGCAAAACATAGTACTAAAAATATGAAATATTCATGAATTATTTTTTATTAATTGATAATGAGATTATTGCATTTTTAAATATGTGATTTTTATCATGTATTTAAAGATTTAGGACTAAATTTAAGCCTTGTATTGGTCTTCCAAGCCTCTTTGGGAGAGTTCAAAACACGCGATTGTGAATTATATGGCACAACAGGATAGACACATTAGTTTCTAATGTGCCTTCTAATGTGACCTATGTGCCTATGTGGT
>CAIUAN010000043.1 GCA_903897145.1 uncultured Bacteroidia bacterium
ATTCCTCGACAGCAAATGATTATTCTTCGGCAAGCTCTAAACAGAGAGTTCTTCGTGTGCTTGTACTTAGCGGTCAGAATAATCATGAATGGCATAAGACTACACCTGCAATTGTGCGCATTTTACAAGATTCAAAACTTGCAGAGGTCTCCTTAACCGAAAAGCCCGATACCCTTACTTATGTCTCTTTAAGTCGATATAATTTAGTCATTAGTAATTGGAATGCTTGGCCCGACACCAGCTCCCGACTCTCTTCTATATGGGAGAACGATCTGCTTCGTTATGTTAAGGAGGGAGGTGGATTTATCGCTTTTCATGCAGGAGCATGCTCGTTTTATTCTTGGAATGACTATCACGATATAGGCATTGGCAGATGGGGCAAAACGACTAAACATGGTCCACGCACAAAAGGCTATGCTTTTAATCTAGATCAAAATCACCCGATTACGAAAGGATTAGCGAGCTTTTATTTGATGGATGAGATCTGGGAAAACACGGATGTCTCTTCTAAGGCGACAGTGTTAGGGATGGTCAAGGCGATAAGTGAGAAGGATGGACATCCAATTTTGGAGCCAGCTATTTTTGTTGGCCAAATGGGGAAAGGGAGGTGTTTTTACACGGCATTTGGCCATGATGAGCGTGCGTTGCTAAACTCAGGATTGAAAACTTTATTGCTTCGGGCAGCCCAATGGTGTGCTGGAAGAGATGTGACTGTTGAGGTCCCCTCCGATTTAAAGATAAAACAAGAAACAGCAGATTCAAAATTGAGGTGGACTAAGACAGATACCACCCTTGCTTTAATCGATCATTCGGAAATAGTTTGGCAATTTAATTTTAATAACCGCTTTGGAAAGCCCTATTTCCATCCTTTAATGGCCAATGAGACTACTCTTACCTGTGTTTCTCCAGTTGATCATCCGTGGCATTTAGGACTCTGGTTTTCCTGGAAATATATTAATGGGGTTAATTATTGGGAATACGATAAGAAATTTAGCACTCCTAAAAATAGTTATCAAGCAGAGGGTTCAACGGTTATCACCCATATCAAGCAGAAATTAAATCGCGACTTTACGGCAGATATTCAACTTGAGATTCGTTATCATCCGCATGATGGGAAAGATGTATTGACCGAAGATCGTCGGTTTTTCATCTCTAAGCCGATGTCAGACGGTCGATATTATATCGATGAAAGTCATGTCTTTACTGCGCTAGAGGATCATGTTTTGCTCGATAGAACTCCATTGCAAGGCGAACCTCACGGTCAATCATGGGGCGGATATGCAGGAGTATCGGCTCGGTTTAACCAGGATTTTACCACTCCTGAAATTTCTGCGTCATCAGATAGTCTGCATCTAAATAAAAGTAATTGGATGTATATGGGATTTAACAATGTTATTGGGAAAAAAGTTGGAATGTTAATTCTTACAGATCCCAAATTTTCCACTCCTTCAACAAGTTGGTATGTCATTCGCGATCCTCAGATCCCATTTTATTACTATAGTCCTGCGGCATTATTTGACCACTCTTTAGAATTGCAAAAGGGGGATAAGCTTAACCTTAATTATCGAATTTGGATTTTGCCTGGGCAAATTTCAAAAGATGACTTTCAAGAAAAATATCTAAACTATATCCATCATTAAAACTAACCATTATGGAGAACAAGAAGACGTTGCTTAAAGAGATTTCTCGTAGGGATTTTGTAATGCGTTCGGCAAAAGGGCTTTTAGGAGCCGCAGTCTTGCCAACAGTTTTAGGATCATGCTCGAATTGGAAAGGGGCAAATGATCGAGTTGTTGTCGGCCATATTGGTGTTGGTTCTCGAGGTTATGGCGAGCTTATGAGCTATTTCCTCCCTCTCAAAGAGGTTATGAATAGAGCAGTCTGCGATACATTTAAAGATCGGCGAGAATTTGCAGCCCAGAAGATTAATCAATTTTATAAAGAGACGAACTTTACTTCTGATAAATGTATCTCTTTCTTGGATATGGATGAGTTGATTGCTCGCAAGGATATTGATGCAGTTCATATTGTTACGCCTGATCATTGGCATGTGCTAGCTGCGATTAAAGCGGCAAGAGCTGGTAAACATGTTATGCTTGCTAAACCACTTGGATTGAGCTATGCCCAAAATGTAGTTCTTGCCAAAGAGCTTAAAGAGAATAACGTGAAGTTTCATTATGGTACCCAACAACGCTCATTCGAACATATGCAACTTGGGTATGATCTAATTCGGAGTGGTGCCATTGGGGAGATCAGTCATGTTGATGTTTGGGCGCCAGGAAAGAATGATGTCCCCTCGCCAGTGTGCAATGAAGTTCCAGTTCCAGCAGATTTCGATTTTGATCGCTGGAGCGGTCCTGCCCCTTTGCATCCTTATTGCCCTGACCGGGTTACCAACAATAGCTCATGGTTTACCAATGATTATAGCATTGGATTTTTGGCGGGCTGGGGGGCTCATCCTTTGGATATCTTGGTCTGGATCTTAAAAGAAAAAGTTAACGGCACCTATTCATGCCAAGGAAATGGCGACTTTTGGCCTGCAGGTGGTTTGTATAACAATATCCTTTCTTGGGATGTAAATTGCAACTATGAAAATGGGTTGGAGGTTCATTTTGTAAGTAGCGATGTAGCGGCGAAGGATATGTTAAATCATCGTACGATTAAGGAATCAAACGGCACCACATTTTATGGAACCAAAGGGTGGATCTCGCTTAGTCGTTCTTCGGTTCAGTCGAATATTCCAGAGATTGACCATAAGCTTAACAACTTCGTTAGGAATAAAAATGGGACAATAAACAGCGAAAACAATATGATGGGTCGTCGATTTATATCCGTCATACAGGAGAAGGAACCGGAGTTATGTCCTCTTGATGAAGCTGTAATATCTGACACCATTAGTCATATGGGCGATATCGCTATTCGCACTGGACGGAAAGTTACCTGGAATCCAAAATCTGGAGAGGTTGTTGGTGACTTAGAGGCGAATAAATTGTATCACCGGGAGATGAGGGCTCCTTTTACGACGTGATCTTAACCTCTGGTAAATACGGGCTTCCCTTTTTGAGACAGATAGGGATTATAGCAATAACCAGCAAGGTCAAAGGTGTTGATCTCCTCTTCTTCCGTAATTTTATTTTGGAGAATATAACGGGTCATCAGTCCACGTGCTTTCTTTGCAAAGATGGTGACCATTTTATAGGTTCCATTTTTGCCTTCGCGGAATTCGGGAGTGATGACCTCTGCCTTTAGCTTTTTTTGGTCCAGGACCTTAAAATATTCGACTGAGGCTAGATTAACTAGCAAATTTGTATTTGTATGATCTAGATCTTCTCGGATTTGGGTGGTTATTTTTTGCTGCCAAAAAGGGTATAAATTTGGGTGGTTACCAACGTTGAAACTAGTACCCATCTCTAACCGATAAGGACGAATTAAATCAAGCGGTCGGATAACACCATAAAGGCCCGAAAGTATTCGAAGCTGATCATCAGCGGTTTTTAAATCCTCGAGGGATAGCGTGTCTGCATCAATTCCGTTATACACCTCTCCTCGAAAAGCAAAGATAGCAGGGTGCGAATTTCCTATGGAGAATTCAGGTCGCCACGTATAAAATCGCTCTTGATTAAGTTGAGCTAACTTCGGACTTACATCCATCAGCTCGATGAGCTGATCAACGGACAACTTTCGCAATAGCTTGATCAGCTTTTCTGCCTCTTTTGGGAATATTGGCTGTGCAAAATCTAGCGTTGGAACTGCCCCATTTAACTCAAGTGTTTTCGATGGTGAGATTACAATAAGCATAGTTTTGAAAACTTTATTCTAGCTTAAAATTAGTAACCCCAGCCTTTCATCACATCGTAATCTTTCCGAACACTCTCCATGGCTGACATATTCTGATACGATTCCTGTTCAACGATAAAGATGCTGGTATTTCCTTTTGCGCGACCAAGATCGATAATTTCTTTAACCGGAATAATTCCAGTTCCAAGAACCGCGCTCTCTAATTTCTCTGGTGTATTAACGGCGATTTCATCTTTGACGTGCATCAGCTCGAATCGACCCGGGTACTGTGTTAGCACATCAATGGCCTTTGCCTCTGCGATAAACATATTGCCAATATCCAATTGCATAGAAACCAATTTTTGATCTGTTCGTTCCATAAATAGGTCGAATACTTTCTTCCCATTAAGCTTTAGAATGAATTCGAATGAGTGGTTATGGTACCCAAATTTCATACCAGATTTACGACAAAGTTCTCCAGATAGATTAAACAGATCTAAGAAATTGGCCATTGCATCGTAACTCCCTCGAATAGTTTGGGGCATTGATGGACTGATCACATATTTTTGATTTAAGACTGCAGCATCCTCGATGGTATATTTCCATGCATCGGTGAAATCTTTTTTTACATAGTCGTAATGATCAACACTCATTGCGGTATGACCGGCGACCATCTTAAGACCTAAATCATCAAGTATTTTCTTAAATTCTTTGGCATGATAACCATAGAATTTGCGATCGACGTAGTTGGCATGTTCAAGATGTTTATAGCCAATTTTTGCAAGTTGAGTGAGCGTTCCGATAGGATCAGCTCGCATATCATCCCGAACCGAGTAAAGTTGGACGCCCAATATTTTATTCTTTGCAGAGGCTGCAAAAGCTCCCTTAGAGAGCATTGAAGTGCCAGCAAGTAGTAAGGCGCTATTTTTCAAAAAGGTCCGTCGGGAAGTGGTCATAAGTGCTAGTTTTAGAATAAACAAATATAACTTTTCCAGCCCAATCTCAAGGCGATAAAAAAGCATATTTGTTTATTCTAAATTAATCTGACTTTCAATTAAATAAGCGTTGCAATTTTAGCGTTGCAGGCCTTTATTAAATCTGAAGGTGACAGGCAAATTTGCATCCCCCGCATTCCTGCGCTGATGTAGATTTTTCCCAAGGCAAGTGCAGAAATATCGATCAGGATTGGGAAAGATTTTTTCAATCCCAAGGGTGAGCAGCCTCCTCGAATATATCCTGTCAATGGTTCTAAGTCTTTCATCTTTAGCAGGGCAACTTTCTTATTCGTACTGGCGATTGCCGCTTTCTTCAGATCGATCTCTTCCGCGCCAGGCACAATACAAACCAGGTGCCCATGTTTATCACTTTCTAAAACCAATGTTTTATAGACTAATTCGATTGGTATTCCCGCGGTTTCAGCCAAATGTATTGCGCTTAAATCTGATTCGTCAACCTGATATTCTAGCAGTGTATAACTGATCTTAAGTTGATCTAAAATTCGCACTGCATTGGTTTTTTTCATCGGTTAATCGAATTAGGGAAGGCATTAAAAAGAATAGGTCAGGTGGGCCATTCCTCTCAGATTTATTTTTGTCTTTAGGTCAGAGATATTTTGGGTAATTGGAAGTTGAGCATTTATCCCAATGCTAAGATTATTAAATCTTGTCTCTACGCCAATAGCTCCAAGAAAGGCGTTTCCTCCCGTGCTCTCAATCTTTGATTTCCCCAATTCTGAGGCTTTTAAGTTTTCATATAAAAGTCCGATGGTTGGACTATAAGAATTTTGATTGTATTGAAAAGTACGAAACAAAAAAGCGGTTCCCGAGAAACGATTTCCAAAACGGAAGTCTGATGCCGACTGATTAATCTTGTAATTAAAATTGCTGGCTAGACCCCAATTATCTAGAGTAAGATTGTAAGAAGTCGATAAGATATAGTCTAAACTTCCCGTTCCTGGTTGGCTATTGGCTGACGAAACAATTTCAGCTGTATTTATTGAATATTTACCTGTCGGGATCTTTAGTCCGAAGCCGATATAAAGTTGTTGAGTTAGGCCCGCATTTTCTTTTGTTAAGGATATTTTATCCAAAATAGAGTAATTTCCTATTAACGTAACATCACCTAATCCTTCATTGAGTTTATCCCCATCGTCGGTTTTCGATTTATTTACGTTGTATGGAATAAAGATTAATCCTTGAAGTTTTTCACTGATCTTTATTCCTCCCCAAAGTTCCGTTGTTTGATAAAAGTCCTTGCTAAACTGGGTATTGTCGTTAGTTATTTTTGTATTAAAACTTCTAAAGGAATAACGTGTGCCTATAAAGTACTTGCTAAATTGTGGTGTTGGGCCTAGGAAGTAATTACCCGCACTGCAACCACAAAGATCACAGGCACGAATTGGTTGAATTGAAAGGGAGAGCGTTATAAATAATGCTATTTTATATAATAGAGATTTCATTGTAATAGTTTTATAATTAGCTAATTGCATTAGCTAAGTCGATGATTTAATAGGTAGATTTTTGTCTTAATGATTGATCAGGAAGCGCTTAAAATAGTTTATTTCTTTGCTGATCAATAGGGCTAAAAAGAGTATTTCCCATTAACGAATTGCCTCAAATTAAGATTTGACTATCGATAATGCACTTTTCAGACTAAATGAGAATTTGCTCTTGAGGAGGGACAAAAAGGGATGGGAGAAATGGGGTTGTGGTCTTTTCTTCTGATAAAACGAGTAAGACAATCTCGCATTCGGTGGCTTGTGGTACTGTAATATGAGTACCTATAAAATCTTTAACCTCTTTATTCTGAATTTTTTGATTTGTAGACTTGTCTGGTAATTCATCCGTCTCCACACTCTTCTTGACCTGTTTTTCTAAATAGCACTTCCCCTCACAGCTACTGTTTGGCTTGTCTCTATTAATACAAAGATTCTTTACAATGTAGGCTTTCTGAACAGAATATTCGACATAAGGGATGATTGGTCTTAAGAGGTAAAAGACCAAGACAACGATTTGAATAATAGCGTAAGCTCTAGTTTTGGACATGGCTTAATGTTGTCGAATAAAAATCAAAGTTATGTAAAAGGTTGACTACAAAAGTAGGAGAATTTAAGAGCATAACCTATCAACTAAAAGAATTAAGATAAATTTAACACACTGGAAACGTTTTTTGTGTAAATTGTTTCCTAGTTTTGTAGCTCAAATAATTGAATTGCAAAATGGATGAAGAAACAGATCTATTGAACCAGAAGTTTGAGCCGATGCTCGAGCAGATCAAGGTATTGTTTTTTGAGTTCGGGATTAAGAATTTAAATATGGATGATATTAGTCACAAGCTAGGTATCTCTAAGAAAACGCTCTATCGATTTGTGAAGAGCAAAGAGGATTTGATTGCACGGATTTTTGAATACGAACAAAAACGGTGGGTTGAAGTTGTTCGTTCTATTAGCGCTCAGGAGGTAAACGCCATCGAGAAACTTTTCAAGGTCAGCTTGATGGTTTACGAAGAGATGAAGCGATTTAATCCCATTATTTTATTTGAACTGAGGAAATACTATGAGCCACTTTTTCTGGAATACCAGGAGAAGAAAATGGCTCATGTGGCCTTATCCATGCGTCTAAATCTTGATAATGGCACAAAAGAGGGACTTTATCGAAGCGACCTTAATGCAGATGCTATCATTGCTATTTACATGAATTATCTAGTTGAAATTCACAATTCGGACTATTGCAAAGGGGCTGATTTATCTTTTGATGAGTTGTTTAAAATCATGTTTGAACAACATATCAGAGCAATATCTACCGCTGCAGGCGTTGCCTATTTTGAAGCTAGAAAAAATGAGATTACAGAATTACTAAATAAGAGTAGAAACTAAAAATTGGACTAGGATGTTATTGCAGAAAAAACCGATTATCCTCATCGTACTTCTAATGTTGGGGGTACTGAATGGGGGGAAAGCACAAGACACACTTCGCTATTCATTAAGTGAAGCGATTAAAATTGCGCAGGAGAACAACCTCAACATTAAAAATTCACAGCTTGATCTAAAGATGGCTCAAAAGAAAATTTGGGAAACCTTAGCTATCGGGATGCCTCATGTGGATGGAACAGCGAAATATAATTTTACCCCATCTGTTCCAACTTTGCCTGCCTCGAACTTCGATCCAAAGGCGGCACCTGATGCGGTACTTGAGTTAGGCGTTAAACAAAATATTGTATACGATCTTACCGTATCGCAGCTGATCTTTAATGGCGCTTATCTGATTGGATTGAAAGCCTCGAAGGTCTATTACAATCTTTCGGAAGAGTCATTAGAAAAATCGATACTTGACATTACCGAATCGGTCACTAACACCTATTTTATGGTCCTTGTTGGACAAGAGAGTCGGAAGGTGTTGAAGGCGAATCTTGAAAATGTAACCAAGACCCTATCCGATATTACAGAGATGCACAAGCAAGGTTTTGTGGAGAAGACTGATGTTGAACAGTTGGAATTAACAGCGAATACCATCGCGAATGCGATCTCCCAGATTGATAATAACCTAGAGATGGGCAAGCGTCTATTGAAGATTGAAATGGGGCTAGCTGAAAAGACCAATTTTGTTCTCTCGGATCCGTTGCGGATGGAAGAACCTCAACTGGTAAAACTTAATGCCTTAGTTAAAGAGCCATTTATTGTGGAGAAGAGCGTTGATTATAAGTTGCTTTCTACCAATGAACTCCTAGCTCAATATGACTTAAAGAGAGAGATCTCTAATTATTTCCCAACGATTAATGCCTTTTACAACCACCAAGAAAAATGGAAGACTCCCATCTTTGATTTTGCTCCAAAGAACGTTGTTGGTGTTAATTTAAGTATCCCAATCTTTAGCAGTGGTCAGCGGATGGCTGCCGTTTACCAGAAACGTTTGACCTATGAAAAGGCGACTAACAATAAATTATACATCGGCAATACTTTGCTGATGCAGGCTGCTCAGTGCCAGAACGACCTTCGCACAAAACTGGAGAAATTTCAGATCCAGAAAAAAAGCAAGGAGCTATCCGATAATATTTACCTACGAACTCTGGAAAAATACAAACAAGGCGTCTCTTCAAGTATGGAGCTGATGACCATTCAAAATCAATATTTAAATAGTTTAACCAATTACTACCAAGGAATATACGATGTGGTGGGTGCTAGAACTAAATTGGAAAAATTATACAATGTCAATTCAACGAAACTTAAATAAATCAATCATATGAAAAATAGTATCTACGTATTTGTTCTTGCTGCAGCCTTAGTTGCTTGCAGTCAACCAACCGATCCCAAAGGAAATTTAGAGCAGCTAAAAGCTCAGCGTGATGCCTTAAACAAGCAGATTGCAAAAATTGAGGCAGAAGTGAATCCCGCTTCAGCTGAAGTTAAATCATTTCCAGTAAAAGTGCTTTCTGTATCGGAAAGTGTATTTAGTCATTATGTTGAAGTTCAGGGTGTCGTTGACGGGGATCAGAATGTTGCTGTTAGCCCTCAAGTGCCTGGTATTGTAACCGCTGTGTATGTCACTGAAGGAACCAATGTGAAAAAAGGACAAGTTTTGGCCGAGTTGGATGCGGCCGTGCTCAAACAAACGCTTGATGAGATTAAGACTCAATATGATTTAGTTAGCAATCTTTTTTTGAAGCAAAAAGCGTTATGGGAAAAGAATATCGGCAGTGAGATACAGTTTTTGCAAGCCAAGACAAATAAAGAGGCACTTGAAAATAGACTGAAGACGCTTCAAGGTCAGATTGACATGGCGAGAGTTATTTCTCCAATCGCTGGAACGGTAGAGAGTAATCCATTAAAAGTGGGTCAGATGGCTAGTCCGGGCTTGCCGACCTCTGCTATTCGGGTTATCAACATGAATGTTGCAAAGGTAAAAGCAGAGGTCTCGGAGAACTATGCTTCAAGAATTCAGAATGGAAATAAGGCAATCGTTCGTTTTCCAGATTTAGGATCAGAGATTGAGACGAAGCTATTTTTTGCAAGTAATTTTATTGATCCTACTAACCGTACTTTTCAAATTGAGTGCAAGATTCAATCTCGGGAGGTTAAATTGAGAGCCAATATGATTGCGTATGTCAAGATTAACGATTACACCAATGAAAAGGCTATTTGTGTTCCAGTTAACTTTGTTCAGAACAATAAAGATGGCAAATATATTTACATCGTAACCCAAAAGAATAATCAGAGCATTGCAACACGACGCCCAGTAAAACTTGGGATGGACTACAATGGAACTACTGAAATCCTTGAAGGAATATCTGCTGGCGATAAGATCATCACAGCCGGATTTCAAAGCTTAAACGAAGGATCCCTAATTTCCTTTTAACCATCATCAACATTAAGATATGTCAATAGATAAACATAAAATCAAAGAATTTCTTCCAACCAGTTGGGCGATCGATAACAAGACGAGTATTTACGTCCTTGCTTTTCTGATCTCACTTCTGGGTTTGATGAATTACTTGTTAATTCCAAAGGAGCAATTTCCTCAAGTAATTATCCCTTATATCGTGGTGAACACGCCTTATCCAGGCACTTCACCTGAGGATATGGAGAACTTAGTCTCTCGTCCGATTGAAAAGCAGTTGAAGTCAATTGCGGATGTGAAGAAGGTGACGAGTAATTCGGTTCCCGATTTCTCCTCCATCATTGTTGAGTTTGATCCTAATGTCTCGATCACTGATGCGAAGCAGCGTGTGCGTGATGCGGTAGATAAATCAAAGCCCGATCTACCGAATGATCTACCGGATCAGCCTCAGGTTATGGATATTGACTTATCCGAGTTTCCTGTGATGTACATCAATATTGCAGGCAACTATAGCCTCGATAAGCTTAAGAAATATGCCGATGTAGCTCAGGATAAATTTGAAGGAATTAAAGAGATTACTCGTGTCGATATCGTTGGCGCTTTAGAGCGCGAGATTCAGATTGAGGCCGATATCTTTAAGATGCAGGCTGCAGAAGTTACTTTTAGCGATATTGAAAGAGCCGTAGCAGGGGAAAATATTACCATTTCTGGTGGTATAATCAACACCAATGGGACCAAAAATACGGTTCGCTTAAAAGGGCAATTTCAAACGGTACAAGCCCTTAGAGATATAATTATCCATTCGTCAAGTGGAGCATTTATCCGATTAAGCGACTTAGCTGATATCAAGGATGATTTCAAAGAGCAAGAGAGTTTTGCTCGTTTAGATGGTCGGAATGTGATTACGTTAAACATCATAAAAAAGAGCGGAGCAAACCTTTTAGATGCTTCAGACCATATTAAAGATGTAATCGATAATGAGCTTAAGGGAAAAGTTTTCCCTTCGGATCTTACCCTTTCTGTTACGGGGGACCAGAGTTTGTTGACACGCAATACACTTGAAGAGCTGAATAATACCATCATCATTGGATTTATTCTAGTAGCGATTGTATTGATGTTCTTTATGGGCTTCACCAACTCATTCTTTGTGGGTCTTTCGGTTCCGTTATCGATGGCAGTGGCTTATTTAGTCCTTCCAGGTATCGGATTTACCATGAACATGATTGTGATGTTCGGGTTTATTTTTGCTCTTGGGATTGTGGTAGATGACGCAATTGTGGTCATAGAAAATACCCATCGATTGCATCGGAATAATCCAGATATTAAAGTGGCTGCTAAGATGGCTGCTGGAGAGGTCTTTCTTCCGATCCTATCGGGTACTTTAACAACCTTGGCACCGTTCTTTCCACTTGCATTCTGGCCAGGCATTGTTGGGCAGTTTATGCATTACTTACCTGTAACTTTAATCATTACCCTATTTGCCTCCTTGTTTGTGGCTTATATCTTTAATCCAGTTTTTGCGGTCTCTTTTATGCAGCACGAATATGATGCCGAGGTCGATAATAAAAAGTCATGGCGTAAGATGAGGAAGTATTTGATAGGTGCCTTTTGTGTTGCATTGATCTGTTATGCTTCGAAATCATATGGTCTTGCTAACTTCATCGTTATCGCGATCCTTCTTATCGTGGCCTACAACTACGCGATTCGTTATTGGATCTTAGGATTCCAGGAGAGATTATGGCCTTCTTTAATGGATGCTTATGAAAGAACTATCCGGAAGGTCTTAAAAGGGAACTGGGCTGTGTGGATGCTTGCCTCTATGGTGGCATTGTTCTTCTTTACCCTATTTCTTCTTGGCATTGTCAAGCCTAAAGTTTTATTTTTCCCGGAGAATGATCCGAATAACGTGTATGTCTATATTAAGATGCCAGGAGGAACCGATCAAGTTGTAACTGATAGTGTTACAAAAATTGCGGAGACGCGGGTCTATAAGGTTTTAGGAAGAAACAATGCGGATGTCGAGTCGATCATTTCTAATGTTACCATTGGTGCCGAAGAGCAAGGATTTGCTTCGACAGGTAAAGCGTTTAACAAAGGAAAAGTTTCGGTTAATTTCATTGAGAACAAAAGACGTACAACAGGAATCTCTACCACTAAATATATGAATATGATCCGAGATGGGGTTGGTCATATTCCTGGAGCTGAGATTACTGTGAACAAGAATAGCAATGGTCCTCCGACAGGCAAGCCAATCAACATTGAGGTTACTAGTCAGAATTTAGAGAATTTAGTGTCGGATGCTTTTGCGTTTAAAGTGTATCTCGACTCCTTACGTATTCCAGGTATTGAGGAGTTAAAGGCTGATTTTGAGATGAACTCCCCAGAAATCATTATTGATATTGATCGTGATCGGGCTATGCGTCAAGGGATCTCAACTGGACAAATTGGAATGGAAATACGGACAGCGCTATTTGGCAAGGAAGTCTCTAAATTTAAGCAAGACGAAGATGAATATCCAATAACCTTGCGCTATCATAAGGTTACTCGTGATAATATTAATGCACTAATTAATTTGCAGATTACCTATCGGGATATGAATTCAGGATTACTGAAAAGCGTTCCGCTTTCAACAGTAGCAAAGATAAAATATGACACTTCATACGCTGGCATTAAACGACTCAATCAGAAAAGAGTTATTACGGTTTATTCGAACGTTCTTTCAGGTTATGCTGCAAATGATATTGTCCCTTTGATTAAAAAGGAGGCGTTGAAATTTAATAAGCATGAAGGGACTGAATTTAAGTTAACCGGAGAGCAGGAGGACCAGCAGGAGACCTCTATGTTCTTATTGAAAGCCATGATTATTGCACTCGGCATCATCTTCTTTATCCTGATCACCCAGTTTGGATCAATCAGCAAGACAATTATTATCCTCAGCGAAGTGTTGTTTAGTATCATTGGGGTATTGCTTGGAGTGATGCTGTTTAAAATGGATCTCGTTATCATGATGACTGGTTTAGGGATTGTCGCTTTAGGAGGTATTGTGGTTCGGAATGGGATTCTGATCGTTGAATTCTGTGATGTGATGAAGCAGCGAGGATTAAAAACCCGCGATGCCATTATTCAGGCTGGAAGAACACGTATCACGCCAGTTGTCTTGACTGCAACTGCCACCATGCTAGGACTAGTTCCTTTAGCTGTTGGGATGAACATTAATTTTGTCACGCTGTTCACGGAGCTTAATCCTCACATCTATTTTGGAGGTGACAATGTGGCTTTCTGGGGACCTTTGGCTTGGACCATTATCTTTGGTCTTAGCTTTGCCACATTCTTGACCTTGATTCTTGTGCCAGCATTGTACTATCTTGATTATATCATCCGCTTGAAGTTCAAACGGAGAAGGAATTTGAGAAGAATCAAGATGATGAACGAAAATTAAATTGATTGTTAAATAAGTTGTTTTTTAACAACTAAATTTGGAGCCATGATTACGATATTCTCATTTTGAATGGTGATATTTTAATCATGGCTCTTTTGTAACCTATTAAACCTAAATACCCACCTATGATCAACCCTATTAAATGGATTAGATTACGTCGTCTTGTAATTTTAATCTTGTTAGTATCTCCTTTCATTCAGACTTATGCGCAAGATGTTCCGCTGCATTGGACAAAAAAATCAGCCGGTGTTTGGGCGGCAGAAGCTGGGCAGCCTGAAAAGGTAAATCTCACATCGGTTTCTCAAGTAACGCCAAAAACTGAAGCTTTAACGGCGATGGGTGACCTCTCTTTTCCGTTATCAGAGAATGAGATTAAAGCGACCATATTTGATGGAAAGACCTATCTCCAGCTTCCGCTAGAAGTAGGAGAGCAAATATTTGGCCTTGGTCTAAACTTCAAAACAGTTGAGCAACGCGGAAAGATTCTTCGTCTTCATATGGATCATTATGGTGGCACTGATAACGGACGTAGCCATGCACCGGTCCCATTTTATGTCTCATCAAAAGGGTACGGAGTCTTTATTAACTCGGCACGGTATATCGATATTTGGGTGGGTACCGCAGTAAGTGCCACGAGTAAAGTGCCGATGGATGCTCGTGATCGGAATACCGATAAATCATGGAGTGCACAGCCTTATTCCGACAATATCTCGGTCTTGATACCTGCACAAGGAGTCGAGATTTTAGTTTTTGGAGGACCTACACCACTAGATGCAGTCAGTCGATTCAACCTCTTCAATGGAGGTGGAACCTTGCCACCTAAATGGGGGTTAGGATTTTGGCACCGCACACCCACGCTTTATTCCGATAGTCTAGTTTTAAATGAGGTAAAAGAGTTTAAGCAACATCAATTCCCCTTGTCCGTTATTGGACTTGAGCCAGGCTGGCAAAGCAAATCATATCCATGCACCTACGAATGGGACAAAGGGCGATTCCCTAATCCTGCAAAATTTATGGCTCAGCTGAAAGATCAAGGTGTCCAAACGAATCTTTGGATGAACCCGTATATCTCTCCCGAATCAGAGCTTATTAAGAAGTTAAAGCCATTCACCGCCTCTCATACCGTTTGGAATGGATTTATCCCTGATTATGGGCTGCCTCAGACAAATAAAATCATTGGAGATCATCTAAAGCAGCACGAACTTGATCTTGGCGTTAGTGGATTTAAAATGGATGAGAACGATGGTTTCGACAATTGGCTTTGGTCTGATGTGACCAGATTTCCATCTGGCATCCCAGCCGAGCAGATGCGTCAGCTTTATGGGGTGATGATGCAGAAGATGACGACTCAGCTTTATCGGGAACAAAATAGAAGAACCTATGGATTGGTACGAGCTTCGAATGCCGGTGGATCTTCGTATCCATATGTGATTTATAACGATTATTACAGTCATCGTGATTTTATCACTGCGTTGATTAACAGCTCATTTATAGGGGTGTTATGGACTCCCGAAGTACGGAGCTCTCCAACAGCTGAAGAGTGGCTTCGTCGAATGCAGACAGTCTGCTTCTCCCCCTTGGCGATGCTTAATGCTTGGTCTGATGGGACCAAGCCTTGGTCGTTTCCAGAAGTTGAGAAACAGGTTGCCGATGTGGCTAAACTAAGAATGCAATTGATACCGTATATTTATACATGCTTTGCAGAGTATTCCTTTTATGGAAGACCCCCTATGCGGGCCATGAACCTTCTTCCTGGTTTTTATTCGGCACCTGAAATAGTCGCAGGGAAGTTAAGTTCAACAGATAATCCTTATGCTAAAGCAACACGAAAAGAGATCAAAGATCAGTTTATGGTTGGAGATAATTTATTGATCGCCCCTCTTTTTGCCGGAGAGACAGAGCGAAAGGTAGTCTTGCCAAAAGGTCGATGGTACGATTTTTATACGGGTCAACTGGCAGGTGAGGGAGAAGTCATAAAAGTGGCCCCTGGACTAGATAAGATCCCAGTTTATGTTAGAGATGGCGGAATTATTCCGATGTATGAAACGCCACAGCTTTCGCTAAAATCGCAAGAGAAAAGGGACCTGATCATCCGGTTTTATGGCAAAAAAGAGGCTGTTTATAAACTTTACGATGATGACGGAGAGACTTTTGATTATGAGAAGGGCGCCTACTCTTGGCGAGAGATTCGTGTCGCTTCTGCCAAGGATGGCAAGTTAAAAGGTTCGATCTCGAAGGCGGAAAAGACGAAGCCTGATAATTTTGCTTCTGTGAAATTCCAATTTATGAGTGAATAATTATACATGCTCTAATTTATATTACTTCCTGCTATTGTTTCATTAACTTTATGGTTTAATAATTTAAATGCCTCACCTATGAAAAAGCTATCCGTTCTGTTCGTCATGTTTATTGCGGCTATTTTTATTCTTTATACTGGAATGCCAGTTCTTGCGTATGGATTCTGGGGTGTCCCTGTGGCTTTAGCCGCTTTAACCGGGATCTGGATTGCCTTTAACATGACCTTGATTCCGCAGATGAAAGGTGGAGTGCAGACTTTTCAGGTGCAGCCAAATAGCAAAGCGCCAGTTGTCATCTTATTCGTTCTATTCCTATATGCAGCAGTATTGCCTATTGTAACATCCTCACCATTTTTGCGCACGTCAGAATATCGCAATTTAATTGGGGAAGTCGAAATTGGCGAGAGCCTGTCAAACCATATGCCTCCAATCTCTTTATCGCAAATTCGTGTGGTGGATCAGTCCTTGGCAAATATCTTAGGCGACAAGGTGCTTGGAGCACAACCGGCCTTAGGGAGTCAAGTTCGCTTGGGAACTTTTCATATTCAAAAAGTAAAAAATGAGCTTTACTGGGTCGCTCCATTACTTCATTCGGGCTTTTTCATGTGGTATCAGAATGAATTAGGGACCAATGGTTATGTGATGGTTAACGCTTCAAATGAGCGCGATGTGAAGCTTGTTCAAGAGTCAGGAGGGAAAAAAATTAGGATTAAATATCAGCCAGAAGGCTACTTCAGCGATTTTTTGGAGCGGCATCTATATTTAAATGGGTATTATAATGTTGGTCTGACAGATTATAGCTTTGAGATCAACGATGATGGAGCACCTTATTGGGTGGTTACAAAGTATAAAAAGAAAATTGGCTTCTATGGCGAAGATGCAGTAGGAATTGTGCTTGTTAATACCGAAACGGGTAAGTGTGAAGAATATGGAATAGCCAATGTGCCAAATTGGGTTGATCGTATTCAGCCTGAGGCACTAATTGAAAAACAGTTGAATGATTGGGGCCGTTTTGTCAAAGGGTATTGGAACTTCTCAAACGAGAGTAAATTACAAACCACGCAAGATTTAACCTTGGTATATGGGGAAGATAATAAGTCGTATTGGTATACGGGACTTACTTCAGTGGGCGCTGATGAGGCTACTGTGGGGTTTGTCTTAGTAGATACCCGAACAAAAAAATCGGTTTGGTATAAGCAAAGTGGTGCTACAGAGTTGGCAGCTCAGAAATCAGCAAGAGGGAAAGTTCAAGAAAAAAGATTCTCCGCCTCACAGCCTGTGCCGTATAACATTAACAATATCCCAACCTATGTGATGACCTTAAAAGATGACGGTGGTTTGGTTAAGATGTTTGCGATGGTCGCGATCGAAGACTATACCATTGTGGGTGTTGGAAATACACTTTCAGAGACTTTAATGGCCTACAAGAATGCCTTTAATATGGCAGGTAATAAGATTAATGTAAAGGGTAATTCACGAAAGTTGATTCTTAACTCCATTGTGAATCGGATCAATTCGGATATCAAGAATGGGAATAGTTTTTACTACTTCACCGTTGCGGGCCGTGAAAATATTTTCATCGGGTCATCACAGATCTCTAATGAGCTCCCAGTAACCTTAAAAGGTGATAGCATTTCGATTAGTTTTGATGACGATACGCAAGGATTGATCGACATCTCAAGCTTTAAAAATAAGAGTCTCGAGAAGCGATAGTTTTATTTATTGGAGATTGTCAGTTTGCGTATTATTGTTTTGTGGCACTAAGTTCCTTTGTCGACAGCAATCCACATGCGGCATAAATATCCTGCCCACGCGAAGCTCGGATCGTGGTGGTGATATCTTTTGCGTTCAGGAGATCTTTAAACATGGTGATAGTCTCCTCGTCGGGGCTCTCAAGTGGTGTTCCTGGGACAGGATGGAACCGAATAAGATTGATTCTGCACTTAATGCCGGCGAGTAGTTTAGAGAGCTCACGAACATGATATGCGGTGTCATTTAGACCTTTAAACAGGATGTATTCGAATGACACGCGACGCTGACGGCCAAAATCCCATCCTTTAATCTCATTCACAACTTCAGCAATTGGATAGGCAATCTGAACTGGCATTAGCTTACGTCGCTCCTCATCAAAAGGGGTATGCAGACTGATAGCCAGATGAGCATCGCTTTCGTTTAAGAACCGAATCATGGCAGGAATTATCCCAATTGACGAGACGGTAATTCTTCGTGGACTCATGGCATAGCCCCAATCGGAAGTAAGAATTTTTAAACTTTTAAGGACGGCTTCAAGGTTATCAAATGGCTCGCCCATCCCCATATAGACGATGTTTGAAACCTCCCCATTTTCGTCAATACTTCGGATCTGATTAACGATCTCACCCGCAGTTAATTGTCCTTGAAATCCTTGTTTGCCTGTCATGCAGAATAGACACCCCATCTTACACCCTACCTGAGTGGAAACACAAACAGTTTTGCGATCCTCGTCGGGAATCATAGCTGTTTCAATAAACTTATTAAGCGCTGTTGGGAAGAGGTATTTCTTGGTCCCGTCTATGCTAGTCTGAATTTTTGATGGTGCTGAGAGTCCAAATTCGTACTTTTCATTGAGTAGATCACGGGCATTTTTTGAAAGATTACTCATCTCATCAATGGAGTGAATATTTTTCTTGTATAGCCAATCGGCTAGTTGTTTGCCTGTAAATTTTGGCAATCCTAGGGATAAGCTAACCTGTTGGAGTTCTTCTAAGTCTTTGCCGAAAAGTTGATCTTTCAGTACCATACGCGAATAAAATAGAGCTTCTTGAGTTGTTTTGCTTAGAAATAGATCTCTGCAAAAATCTGAGCATACGGTATTCCTTTGTCTATCAGAATATCACGTACCTCAACCACCATCAAGGATTTACCACAAAGGTAGTATTTATAATCCTTAGGGAGGCTATCTAAGGATAAAAGATACTCTGTAACTCTGCCTGCAAAGGTCGACTCATCCTGATCTTTGGAGCAGCATTTTATGTATTTCTGTCCTAATGCCCAGGATAGTTCCTCTTCAAAATAGAATTGGTTAAGTTGACTAACACCATGGATTAGCGTTTTCTGGTCAGACAATCCAGATTGAAACATACTATAGAAGGGCGATATTCCGGTTCCTGTGGCAATCCAATAGGCCGGATCATGGTCTCCATGAAAACTTCCATAAGGTAAGGAGACGAAAAGGTTATCCCCAGCTACAGCTTTTGCCAATTTGGGAGTTAGATAACCCTCCTCTTTAATGTTGTAAAGGATACTTACTAGTTCGGTATTGTCGCCACTGCAAACACTATAAATTCGAGGAGGCTGAAGCTTATCAAGGGCTACTTTGATTACTTGACCGGGGATAAAATCAACTTTTTGTCGATATGAAAGGACAAATACACCAGGCGAAATCTCGAGATTTTCGATTATTTCTACTGCAAAGAGTGGAATCTCGGCTCTTGAATATTCTGCTGGTCTAGCCATTATTATTTTTTAATTATCAAACATACAAACTTACTCAAGGTTCTGACAATTGTAAAGAGTTTGACAAATTTTGTCTTTTTGAAGAGAAAAGTAAAACAAAACAATTTCTTTTAGGTTTATAAGGTATCTCATCTATCTTTTAAGGAATGACGAGAAGGTGATCAGCAAAAGAAATAAATAGTTAATTTTGCTTTCCAAAATTTAAGCATATGATGACTTTGATGAGGCACGATCATGAAACGGACGAAAGCTTCTACAAAATATTAGATATTAGACATTTAACAGGTAATGCTTTTTCAATAAAATTACCTAAAGCTCGCTTTGCCTTTAAGGCTGGTCAGCATATCTCACTTGGCATTGTTGGTGGAAACCAGAGTCGTGAATACTCTATTTACAGCGGTGAGAATGAAGAAACCCTAGAAGTCTTAATCAAAGAGGTGCAGAATGGATATTTTACGCCTCAGTTACGCCGATTAAAAATTGGACGAATGCTTGAAATACATGGTCCATTTGGTAAATTTGGCATGGAGAAAGAAAAAGCAGAGAAGGGGAAATTTGTTTTTATTGCTAGTGGAACGGGTATTGCACCCTTTCGAAGCATAATTCGAACCTATCCGAATATTGACTATAAATTAATTCATGGTGTAAAAACTCTTGAAGAGGCTTATGATAGCCATGAATATGAAAAAGGTCGCTATGTTCTTTGCACTAGTCGCGAGAAAACGGGTGATTATCATGGCCGATTAACTGGTTATTTAAAGACCTGTACATTTGCTCCTGATACACAATTTGATTTGTGCGGCAATAGTGAGATGATCTTTGATGCCCTTGAAATATTAAAAGGCAAAGGATTTAGTCGCGATCAGATTCATTGTGAAGTTTATTTTTAATGGAGTTGCCTATTTTAACCATTCATCATTTGAACCATAACTTATCTTTATTCGTGTGAAGTACCACTTAATTACATTGGGTTGCCAAATGAACCTCGCAGATAGCGAAAGGGTTAGTGCTGTTCTTGAGGGGATGGGGTATCATAAAACCGATAACGAAGAAGAGGCAAGTTTACTGGGCATCCTCGCCTGCTCTGTGCGTCAAAAGCCAATCGATAAAGTATACAATAAGATTGCACAATGGAACAGATGGAAGGACAAACGGAATCTGATAACCTTTGTCTCTGGATGTTTATTGCCTGCCGATAAGGATAAGTTCCTAAAGACTTTTGATCTCATTTTTCAGATGAGCGAGCTGGGGCAACTTCCTGATATGATTCGAGAATATGGCGTAGTAACACCAGCCGGATTGAAGATGCGTCAGCCGATTATGCCAAAGAATGAGCATATCGCTGCGATGTGGAATATCAAGCCGAAATATCAATCGACCTACGAAGCCTATGTCCCGATACAAAATGGATGCGATAAATTCTGTACGTTTTGTGCCGTTCCTTACACCCGTGGCCGGGAAGTCTCACGACCTTCAGTAGAAATTGTTGAGGAGGTTCGTCACTTGGTAAACCAAGGATATAAGTCGATTACGCTTTTGGGCCAGAATGTTAACTCATATGGCTTAGATAAAAATGGCGAAGAGATAACATTTGCTGAGTTATTGCGACAGATTGGTGAATACGGAAATACATCGAACCAAGAGTTTTGGGTCTATTTCACCTCTCCGCATCCACAAGATATGAACCGTGAGGTTATTGAGGTGATTGCAAATTATGCTTGTCTTGCCAAGCAGATACATCTGCCGATGCAGAGTGGTGATGAGCGCGTATTGTTGAAGATGAATCGTCGTCATTCGATGGAGAAATACCGGAGTATCGTTGATGATATTCGTGAATTAATACCTCAAGCAACCCTTTTTACCGATATTATTGTGGGCTTTACAGGAGAAGGAGAAGCCGAGTTTCAAAATACCACCGCTGCATTTGAAGAATTCAAATTTAACATGGCTTATATCGCCATGTATTCGCCAAGACCTGGTGCCGCAAGCTTTCGCTGGGAAGACGAGGTGTCATCAGACGATAAGAAAGATCGTTTGCACCGATTGTCTCAAACCTTGAAGGCCTGTTCGCTCGAATACAATAAAACACTGGAGGGGAAAACGATGCGTGTTCTGATCAATGGGACCGATCGAAAGACTGGTTTCATGACCGGTATCAATGAAGGGCGAATCATTGTTAGATTAGATCATCACGACAACTCTCTGATGGGTAAGATTATCAGTGTTAAAATTACTGACGCGGCTTTCTTATCTTTGAGCGGCGAAGTTGTACCAGCATAACGATCGACATAAATTTTAAATTAGACCAACCGCGTGATCCTAAACGAAAAAAAGAGAGTAGCCTTCAAAACTTTGGGCTGCCGTCTTAATCAATACGAAACAGATGCCTTAGTCACAGATTTTAGTCAGGCCGGCTATGAGCTTGTCGACTACAATGAATCACCTGATGTGGTGATTGTGAACACCTGTACCGTCACAAACCAAAGTGATCATAAGTCTAGGTCTGTGATTAGTCAGGCTGCGCGTACTGCTAAGAATGCCGTCGTTGTCGTTACGGGCTGTATGGCAAATAATTTCAAGGAGAAACTGGAAAGTCAGGAGAATATCACTTTCGTAGTAGAAAACAGTCGTAAGAGCTCTATTTTGACTCTCGTTGATGCCCATTTCTCTGGTGAGATTGCGCACCCTGATCAGCTACCACAAGATGTTTTTAGGTATGAGCCCGTCAAGAAAAGTCTGCATACTCGAAGTGCCGTTAAGATTCAAGATGGGTGTGATAATTTTTGCACATTTTGTATCATTCCCATGGTTCGCGGGAATGCTGTTTCGCGACCAGTGGCCGATGTTCTTGAGAGCATTCGGAAGACAGTCGATAATGGCTTTAAAGAGATTGTTATCACCGGTGTTAACATTGGACGATATAGCGATGGTGAGACTCGATTTGAAGATTTGTTAGCTCAGATCTTAGAAGTCCCTGGTGATTTTAGGGTTCGAATATCATCATTAGAGCCTGATGGCTTTGGTCCTGATTTTGTGAAACTCTTTGCCCATCCTAAGTTAATGCCTCATCTTCATCTTTGTCTACAAAGTGGTTCCGACAAAACATTGCTTCGGATGCGCCGCATGTATGACGTTGAACAGTTTCGCAAGACCGTAACTCAGTTTCGAGCTATTTATGCTGATTTCAATTTCACAACAGATATTATCGTTGGCTTTCCTGGCGAGACGGAAGAGGAATTTGGACAAACATTAGAGGCCATTAAGGAGTTTAATTTTAGCCATATCCATACGTTTAAATATTCGGTTCGAAAGGGAACACGAGCTGAGCGCCTTGAGAATCATCTCCCCGAGAAAGTGAAAACCGAAAGATCACTTCAGATAAGAGATCTCTCGGTTGAGAATAAGATTGATTATTTTAATTCCTTTATCGGGAAGACTCAAGATGTCCTTGTGGAGAAAGTGGCACATGGAGTAGCAAGTGGTTATGGAGAACATTATATCCCTGTTCGATTCAAACTTGCAGGGGCGCAGAAAAATGCGATCCATAAAGTTCGACTTCTTGAACGCAAAGGAGACGATGAAAATAGCTACTTGTTTGGAGAAGCCGTTCTTTAGCTCCCAGCAAGGATTATTAATCCTAAGCCAGCCACGAAAAGCACAAACATCAAAGCAAGCAAAACGTTGACTTTCCTAGATGAATTTTTAAATTCTTTCCAGATAAATACACCCCAAAGAGCCGCAATCAAGGTGGCACCTTGTCCCAGACCATAGGATATTGCAAATCCGGCTTTCCCAGCTGCAAGAATGCTAAGCGACATCCCTACGCACCAGATCGTTCCTCCAGCGATACCCGTTATATGCTCCTTAATTCCCCCTTTAAAATATTGAGCATACGTTACAGGCTCTCCTTCAATTGGTTTTTTCATCAAGATGGTATTGAAAAGAAAGTTGCTAACTAAGATTCCCAAGGCAAAAATAAATACAGCTGAATAAGGGGTCAGAAGTCCGGCCTCAGGTGTTATCAGATTTTTAGCCATTGACTCGGCAACAAAACGATAAAATACGGCCATTAATATACCGCCAATAGCCGCAATGATGATCCCTTTGGCAGGGACGGTTTGTGATTGCGCCGCTTTTTCTCTATAGGCAAATGCATCAAGCACAATGGCAATTCCAACAAGTGTAACCCCGCTAAAAAGAAGTATCGCATCCCCTTGTGGGTTCCCAATATAATTCACAATTACTCCTAATACTAGCGCTATCCCAACGCCAACAGGAAATGCGACAGCCATTCCTGCAATTGCGATAGCGGCCACCACTAGAATATTTGAAAGGTTAAAGATGACTCCTCCAGCTAAGGCTTTCCCAATGCTAGACCATTCGGCCTGACGTAAGTTGTCAATAAATCCCATCCCTTGAGCTCCAGAACTTCCAAGTGTTAGGCCCATGAGCAATGAAAATAGAAGTATGCCCAATACATAATCCCAATAAAATAGTTCAAAACGCCACGTTTTTGCTGCTAGTTTTTGGGTGTTTGCCCAAGATCCCCAGCATAACATGGTTATCAGAGTGAGAATGACGGCAACGGAATAATTTTCTACGATGTACATGATAGTTCGTTGTTAGGTGATATTTATTAGTTCGTTTAGTTTGATAAAGAATATTTGAGCTTAAGAGGTCAGCTAGCCCCAACTTCAATTCTTCAGGATTTTATTTTTGAAATGAGAACTTAAAATTCTCATTCGTTTTATCCTGATTTTTAAAGATTATCGCCTTGGAAATATAGATAGTAGCAGCTGATGCTTCAGCACGTTTTTCTCCTCTAACGACAACTTTTACCGTATGTTTTCCTTTTTTTAGGTTTGTAATATGATAAAGATCCATGTCGTTTTGCACCTGATTAGCAAACCAAAAATATTCGTCAATTGTCCGCTTTAATTCTCCGTCAATATAAATATCTGCTTTACCGCATTCTTTATGCCAGTTCCCGCAGATTGATATGCCTGTCCCCTCAAAATCTAGTGTGGCCTCATCGCCCCGCTTGCTGCTAAATTTTGCCTCTTGGTAGAGAACATTATTCGCATCTTCATTATTCGCATTAAATGTGTCCCATACCCCTTTAAAACGCCATCCATTTTTGTCGAATACCGAAACTTTGTGATCGAAAACTAGTTTTGGAAAGGCGATCTCAAGCGGATAGTTTTGATATGGTTGTACTTTTATTGTTAACTCACCATCTGTGGCCTTGCCTCCATTTTGTATCGCTAATTGTTTCGCATATTTAAATGTTTGTGCGACTGCTTTATTAAATGAGTAGTTCGTGTGAATAAATAGGGTATCTCCTATATTTTCAACTGCGTCACGATATACTTTGGGCAGTCCACTAAGTCCCTTCATGACTCCAAGGACAGCCAAAGCATTGGAAGGATTACAATCGGCATCCTGTCCACATCTTGTAGTAACCTCCATGGTTTTAAGCGGGTCTCCTTCACCATATAAAAGCCCCATCGTAATATAGGCTCCATTCATCTTGGCATCAATATTAAAAGCTGCACCAGCTTCGCAAATATGTGTATTCCCCCATTTTGTTTCGAGCTCTTTCCAAGACGCGCGCCAATCCTTAGGATAATGGTTGTGCAGCAGAATTACATCATTAATAATCTTAGCATAATCGCTCTGAGCCGGGATGGAAAGTAAGGCTTTTTCAATAACTTTTGTGATGCTGGTTTCAAAATATGCCTGAGAATAGAGTGCTCCAATGAATATCCCACCATAAACACCATCCCCATAGTTCATGATATGCCCAACTTTATCTGCCAGTTTTTTAGCGGCCTGGGGCATTCCCGGACACATAAATCCGATGTAGTCGGCTTCTATTTGAAAGTCTATGTCGTCGGCATGGATCGAATAATCTGGATGTCCCGATTGAGGTGGGAAAATGCTGTCGAAATAGTTCTTTCGTGCTTGAACATTGGCATGCCATAATTCGTAGCCTGCCTTTGCAAATTGTTCTTGGAATTTCTTTGCCGGGGCATCAATACCATATTGATCCATGGTCATTAGAAAGGTGAGCTGCACATAAAGATCATCTTGCCATTTCGATCCAATGACATCCTTTGGAACCCATGTTATGGGTGCTTCAAAAGTTTTACAAAGTGCTTTAAATTCAACTGGAGCACCATATGTAACTCCTAACATTTTGCCGGCCCATCCTCCAGCAATTTTATCGCGTAATTGTTCCATTTTTATCGTGTGTGAATCAGATTTTTCAGATTCAACTTTCCCTCTGCACGATATAGCTGGAAGAATAATCGTTAGGATTAAAATTCTGAATAGGGATTTTACCATCGGGCTAGTAAGCTTGGGGATAATTAACTAATTTCTGATCGGCTAGGTGCTGATGCTTGCGCTCCCATTCGTGTTACTGAGATAGAGGCGGCTTTGCAGGCAAATTCCACCGCTTCTTTAAGATCCAGACCTTCTGAGATGGCCACTGCTAGGGCTCCATTAAATACATCTCCAGCAGCCGTTGTGTCGACAGCCTCTACTTTTGGAGCACTTACGATAATCGCTTTATTGTCATTAAATACCAAGGCTCCTTTGCTACCCATCGTGATAACAATAACGCGGATACCTTTGTTGGCCAGATAACGTGCTGCCGTTTCAGCAGAAGTAAAATCGGTTACAGGAATGCCAGAAATTAGCTCTGCCTCAGTTTCATTTGGCGTGATCATATATAGTTTTGACAACAACGAATCTGATAATTTCGTTGCTGGAGCTGGATTAAGGATAACCTTAATAGCTGCTTTGGAGGCTATTTCTGTAGCATATTCCACCGTCTCTAACGGAATTTCCAGTTGCATTAAAATCAAGTTTGACTGCAGAATATCTTCTTTTGCATCATCTATCTCCTTCGTAGTAAGAGAGCCATTTGCCCCAGATGCTACGACGATGCAGTTCTCCCCATGTTGATCGACTGTAATTAATGCAATGCCTGAAGGATGCGTAGGATCGATCGTCAGATGCTTTGTGTTAATATTGTCAGCTTCAAATAGCGCCTTGGCTTGTTGCCCAAAAATATCATTGCCAACTTTTGCCACTAGGCTTACGTTTCCGCCCAGACGAGCTGCAGCAACAGCTTGATTGGCCCCTTTCCCTCCAGGATTCATGAAGAAATCGCCCCCGAGAATAGTCTCGCCAGGAGCAGGTAACTTAGAGGCCTTAATGACCATATCGGTATTACTACTTCCGATAACAGTTATCTTATTTGCCCTCATTTTTTTGGAGCGGCTTTCTTGCTTTTCACAGCTTTTGGTTTTACTGTATCAGCAGGTTTTGCTGGAGCCTTTTTTGCTTTTGTCTCTTTAGTCTCCTTCAAAGTGACCTCCTTTTGGATTTTTTTTAATTCTTGCTCTGCTAGTTCTAGCTTTTTTGAATTAGCTTGAAACAATTCCCGTAGACTTTCTAGTTCTTGATGTTTCTCATCTTCAGGAATAATAGCGTTGAGCCGAATCTTAAAATCACTTAGGATGTTCATGTAATTTATAAAGGCCTCATACGGTGTTCCGTATGGGTTAAAATATTTATGCACTTCTCCATCTGAGAAAAATTTAGTGCACATGTAATAGAAATGATCAATTGTCTGGAGATAGTTCCAATCTTTTAATAAGGCAGCGTCCTGGCATTGAGCCATCCGATCTTTTAAAAGATAGAGTTTTTCAAAGGCTTCTTTTTGAAGTTCATTCCCTAGCCAAGCTGAGAGGTCTCGTTCTTCGTCTGCCCAAGAGATCGGATACAGCACATGAACGGAGGATATGGGTTGGAGTGAGGCAACTACTTCTGAAGGTGTGGAAAACTTTAATTCTCCGGTTTTTAATACGGCCTCAGGGAGATGCTTGAGGAAATCAAAAATGCCAGATTTCTTAGTATGCAACTGTCCAAAAGTTTCATAGTTAATGAATATGGTAACCACCTCTTCTTCTTTCGGTAAGGCAACCATCCATCCGGCATACTTTTCGGCTGTCAGTGGATATTCATTCCATCCTTTATTCGAAAATTTAAAGGAGAGGTCATCACTAAACCTAAAATTACGCATCAGAACTTTAAGTCTTGGATTGATCGTATTGCAATATAAATAGTTTGGACTCTTCCAGCCCAGAACATGTTTTGCACCTTCCGTGATCATGGCCTCAAAGCCCATTTTTTGCACGCGGTCACCAATTTCATCCGAATAGATGAGCTCTGTATTGCGGAAAACTTTCGGCTTATAGCCAAAGAGTTCTTCGATCAAATCGTCGTGCGCTTTAACTTGAGATTCAAAAAGATCACCGTCTTTTAATGAGGCCATTGAATTGGCATAGGTCTCAGACAGAAATTCAACACATCCCGTAGAGGCTAAATGAGCGAACGAATCAATAACTTCAGGTGCATAAAGTTTAAACTGATCGATCACAGTTCCAGATAAGGAGAAAGTGACTTTAAAGGCTCCCTTATGTTTGATAATTAAATCATGGATAAGCTTATTAGCAGGCAAATAAACATGATCAGCCACTTTGCGCATAAAGGTCTCATTGGCAAAATCGTCGTAATAATAGGCATCATTACCAATGTCGAAAAATCGATATTTGCGGTATCTAAATGGCTGATGTATCTGAAAGTTAAGACAAACTGATTTCATATCATTTAATTTTTGACTGTTTTTAATGCCGATAAATAGACTTTGTGAACATGTTCTGCCGAATGTTTCCATTGGAGACTGTCAACTTCTTCTTTCCCATGTTTTTTAAACATGGCTGATAAGGCTGGGTATTTGAGTATCCCATAGATAGCATCTGCCATTGCATTGATATCCCAGAAATCAACTTTAATGGCATGTGTAAGAATCTCCGCAACACCCGACTGTTTTGAAATAATGGTTGGAACATCTGACATCATGGCTTCTAAGGGTGAGATGCCAAAAGGCTCAGAAACAGATGGCATCACATAGACATCGCTCATCCGAAACATATCAAACACGTCGTCGCCATGCAGGAAGCCAGTGAAATGAAAGCGATCTGCAATGCCAAGTCGGGCAGCACGACGGATCATTTTCTCCATCATATCGCCATTTCCTGCCATAACAAAATGGACATTGTCTGTTCGTTTTAGTACTTGATAGGCCGCTTCCACAAAATATTCAGGTCCTTTTTGCATCGTAATACGACCTAAAAAGGTGACAATTTTCTTTTTTATTCCTCGTCCAGAATCTTGATTTTCCGGTTTTTCTACTGGCTCGACAGCATTGTAGACCGTTGTAATCTTTGATGGATCAATTCCGTATTTCTCAATGACGATGTTGCGGGTTAGGTTACTGACGGTAATAATCTGATCGGCGATCTCCATCCCTTCTCGTTCTAGGGCATAAACCTTTGGATTGACACTTCCGCCACTACGATCGAAGTCCGTGGCATGAACATGAATGACCAGAGGCTTGCCGCTTACTCGCTTAGCAGCAATGCCTGCAGGATATGCAAGCCAGTCGTGGGCATGGATAACATCAAAGTCATATTCTTGTCCGATTTGTTCAGCAACAATGGCATAATTGGCAATCTCGTCGAGTAGTCCGTTTCCGTATTTCCCGGTAAAGGGGAGCTTTCCTTCTGAATCGGTCTCAATAAATCGGGTGTGTGAAGAGAAACGTTGTTCGGTAAGTTTCCAAAATTCTTCGGGGGAAGAATAGGGGACTAGATTAGACTCAACTTCTAACGTTGTTACTTTATGATTTTTTGTGGCGAGATGTATTCGTTTTTGAGAGATGGATATTTCGTTCGCACCGATGATCTTTTTAACAGCTGAATTGTCTTCGTCTCCATAAGCTTTAGGCACAACAAAAAGAACCTCAACATCGGCAATTTGTGCCAATCCTTTAGTTAGACCGTAACTTGCTGTGCCGAGCCCTCCACTAATGTGCGGCGGAAACTCCCATCCAAACATTAAAACTTTCATCTTATAATCGCTGAGTTGTGAAACATTTTTTATATCAATCGACAGCTACTTATTCTAAATTTTATAGTTCTCAAGCGCCGAAATAGCACTCAATACTCCACCTACATTCCAGGCTTGCGAAATTGCTCCTCTAGCCGTGTAAGGTGGATTTCCCTCATATACCTCAGAAAGTGTTCCTAAACAGTGTTCTGACATCTCTTCCTCGAATACCGCCATTATCTGCTTTAATAGGGATAACCCACCTGCTTTATGCACTTCAAGATAGGTTTTCACAAAAGGATAGATTAAGAAAGGAAAAACACTACCCATATGCAGTGTCGCAGATCGTTGATCAACATTCCCTTCGCAAGTTCCTTTGTAGTGCAAGTCGTTTGGAGCTAAAGTTCGAAGTCCTCGCGGCGTAAGCAGCTCGTTTCGAACCTTACTTAAAATCATCTTTTTCTGTTCTCTACTTAAAGGCGAATAGGCGCAGGCAGCGGCAAGCAACATATTTGGACGAACAGCCCAATCGGTATAATTGCCATCAACAAAGTCAGCCAGATATTCGTGGGTGTCATCCCAGAAAGTATCCAGAAATGATTGGGCTATTGTTGAGGGCAGTTCTGACCATTCACCAATGAACTTTTTATCTTTAGCTGCTTCTGCAAGATCTAGTGCAAAGCAGACCGCATTATACCATAAGGCATTAATTTCAACCGCTAGACCACCTCGTTGTGTTACTGGACTTCCATCGATATAAGCATCCATCCAGGTGAGTGCAACCCCATCTTTCTTCGCATAAATAAGTCCGTTAGGCTCCATATGAATATAAAAATGGGTCCCATTTTTATAGCTTGATAAGATCTCTTTTAGAGCAGAGCCATAATTTTTCCATAACGTCTTTTTATCGCTAAATGGAACGAGCTCTTGAATAGCGCTGAAGGCCATTAGGGGTGCATCCGCAGCATCGTAATCGCTTGGAATTCCAACATATTTAGGCAGTAACCCGTCTTTTAAGCGGCTTAGATTTGTGGCTAAAATTGCTTCGTAACTTGACACCTCTTTTTTGGTAAGCAGGATGCCTGGCAAAGCGAAAAAGGTCTGCCTAGGGATCGATTCATACCAAGGAAATCCAGCGATTAAATCCTGTCCGTCCTTCCGATCTGATCGAAACTGCTGGGCGGAGTTAAGCAGACAATTAACGAAACTATCTCGTGGGAGTCGACTCTCTTTTTCAGTCTCGTAATGCTTGTAAAGATTCTTAGGATCACAAAGTTCTGTTGAGGCGGAGAAGAATATCGATTCCCCCTTTTTTATGTCTAGTTCAAAATAACCTGGAACTAAAAGGTCTTCTTGATATTCATAACCTCTTGAACGCTCTTTTATGTACTCAATATTTAGTGACCAATCTGGAACAGGAACAAAGTCAGGCTCTTTTGAAAATTGCATATAGAGGTTTGGAAAGCCATCATAAAGTTTCATCATGATCCCATTTTTCACTTTGGCATATTTGCTATTCGCAACCATATTAGCCTTGGTAAGTTGGTGTACATTTCGAAAGGCAAGAAAGGGTTTAAAACGCAAGGTGGTTGGACTATTGGCTTCCTCTAAGGTGTACTTTACAATCACTTGGTTGGAATTTTCCACAAGCATTCGAGTCTTGGTAAGTATTACACCACCAACACGATAAGTTACTTTTGGAATCGTCTCAATCTCAAAGTTGCGAATGTATTTATGCCCTTTAGGCTCGTAAAATTCACCAGGATACTTATGAATTCCTAAATTAAATTGGGTGTCATGTTGTATAATTGATTCATCAATAGAGGAGAGTAAGACATACTTTCCACCGTCGAGTTCGTCAAGTTGAACAATAAGCATTCCATGATATTTTCGGGTATTGCAACCGGAAATAGTTGAGGAAGAGTAGGCGCCTAAACGGTTAGTTCGCAGAAATTCGCGCTGTAGAGAGTATTCCAGGTTTACCAGTTCCTCCTTATCGAATTTTAGGTAACTCATACTTCATGTTTTAAATTACATTCTTTTAATTGTCTGCAATGGTCTTTAGTCGCTGCAGTCAACGATAAAAATAGATAAAGGTATTGTCAACTAAAAATTTAAATTCCTATTTTTTCCTGAAACAGTTTTTCAACCGAACCAAGTTCAAGATGAGGATATTGTATTTTTAACTGATTAATTTTTTCAAGTTGCAAGGTGATAAAATCTCGATAGACTTTTTCGCTTGCATTAAACGGTCTGTGTTTAGCTGCTTGAAGTAATTTTTCAATGGCCTCTTTGACTTGTTGGCTATCTTTTTCAAGGAAGACCGCACTAAATTTTTCTCTAAAATACTCAAGAGCCAGCTCGCTTGGATGAACCATGTCGTTCGCATAAAAGCGATAATCCCGAAGCTCATCCAGCTGCAATTCATAGGCAGGAAAGTATGAAATTAGCTCATTTCCAAAATGTTTGATTAGCTCGTCTATCGCAAGAAGGAGAGATGATTTGCTCAGTTGATTCTCATGCGCCCCATCTTGAAGATGACGAATTGGACTAACGGTAAAAACAAGGTGCAGATTCGGATTAAAGGCTTTTAATTGGTCAATTATTTCGATCCACTCTGCTTTTATTTGGTTAACCGATAATCGGTAATGGTCGAACTCCGACGCTGGTAACTTGTGACAATTGGAGACAACTGCACCCAATTTTTTGAATTCAAAAACCCAGGCTGTTCCGAAGGTTATAAAAAGATGCGAGGCTTGCTTTAGTCTATTATAAGCCTCGAGCGATTGATTGTTGATTTGATCAAGAACAGTTTGAGGGTTGGAATTTGAGAAGCTACTATGGTGTGAAAAGCTATGAAATAAGCCTTCTCTCTCGAATAAATCTTGATCTGTAAATTTTTTTTGTGTGATAATATGTTTTAGACAATTAGCTATCGATGACGGGTTGTATAAAATTCCAAAGGGATTAACCGTAATAGGCATGCAGCACTCCTGAAGATTGCGTCCAATGTTTTCTGAGAAACATGAACCAATCATCATCGATTGGGTATGGTAACTTATTTTAGTCCCCGACTCATTTAGTGCTACTGGGGTATTGAATTTAACCATTTATCCTTTGAAATAGATGTCAATTATTCTATCTCCTAAAGATACAATTAAATTATTTAGTTAGGTAGTCGATGTTGCGCTTTAAACGTGTATATCCTGCTCTCTCAAAGGCCGTTTTCTTAAATCTCACATGATAATCTTCAGGGCTTAGTTCAGACCATTCTACTTTAGTCATCTCTAAAAGTCCAGGAATTGGCTTGAAATCATCGCTTTTATTGGGGGTAATGACTTTATTCCATGGACACACATCCTGACAGATATCACAGCCAAAGATTCGATTTTCTAAATTTGCTTGAATGTCGGTAGGTGCCTCTTCTTTGTTTTCAATGGTGTGGTAAGAGATGCATTTTGTGGCATCTATAACCCGATCGGCAACGATTGCCTTTGTTGGACAGGCATCGATACATTTAGTACAAGTTCCACAATGATCGCTCGTAAATGGGGTGTCATAAGCTAGCTCAAGGTCTATAATTAGCTCAGCAATAAAGACATATGAGCCATGATATTTGTTGATTAATAGGGAATGCTTTCCAATCCAACCTAAGCCAGCTGCTTTAGCAAGTGCGCGTTCTAGAACCGGTGCTGAATCGACAAATCCTCTCCCTTGGCACGGTGAAACCTCTGATTGGATGTATGTTAAAAGTTCATTAAGTTTTTCCCTGACCACAAAATGATAATCTCTTCCGTAGGCATATTTTGAGATAATGGGTGCGGAAGGATCAGCTTGTTGCTGGGTTGGAAAATAATTGATAAGCAAAGAGACCACGGACTTTGACCCCTCTTCTAGTTTCCCTGGATCGAGCCGTTTTTCGAGGTTGTTTGCCATATAGGCCATATTCCCATGCATCTGGTTTATCAACCATTTTTGCAAGGGTTCACGCTCTTCTTCTAGCGCTCGGACTTGTGATATACCACACTCTGCAAAGCCAAGTTCTAAAGCCTTTTGTTTAATTAGCTGGCTATATGTTTGGCGAGAGTGATCCATAAGGGGACATAAATGCTACATAAATCCTAATTCCAGTCGGGCCTCTTCCGACATCATCGATTTCTCCCAGGCGGGTTCAAATGTTAGTTCAATTTTGCAGGTCTCAACCCCTTCGACCTTGTTTGTCATATACTCGACATCAGCCAAAATCATGTCAGCAGCAGGACAGTTTGGCGCAGTTAAGGTCATCAGGATTTGAGCCTCATTTTCAGCTACATCGACACTGTAGACCAGCCCTAGATCATAAATATTAACTGGAATCTCTGGGTCAAATACCTCTTTAAGGTTTTCAATAATTAAATCTATTCTTGGATCCATTTTTAATTGTTTTTAGTTGAAATTTTCTCGTAAGCCAAGGCGTAAAGTTTCATTTGTTTAACCATGGCCAAGAGTCCATTAGAGCGTGTGGGTGAGAGATGTTGACGTAATCCAATCTCGTCGATAAAACGAGGTTCAGAAGCTAAAATCTCGTGTGGAGTTCTACCTGAATAGATTTTCAGTAGAAGTGCCACCAATCCTTTTACGATTAATGCATCACTTTCCGCTTCAAAGGTGATAGTCCCGTCTAGATATTCTTGATGAAGCCAGACTCTCGACTGACATCCACGAATTAGGTTTTCATCGACTTTGTATTGGACATCTATAGGGGCCATTTCGTTTCCTAATTCAATGAGTAGGCTATACTTATCCATCCAGTCTTCAAATCCTGCAAAGTCGTCGATTATCTCTTGTTGTATTTCATCTATAGTCATTCGATAGGTCTATTGAAAGTTATTATGCCAATTAAAACATGGCTTTAAGCCTTATTAAGGCTTGATAAAACACCTCAACTTCTTCCATGGTATTATAAAAAGCAAACGAGGAACGGACCATATTTTCGACTTCAAAGTGGTCCATAATTGGATCGGCACAAAGTCTTCCCGTACGGACAGCAATGCCCAATTGATCGAGTAATGTTCCTAAGTCAAAAGGGTGAATCCCTTCTATGTTAAAGCTCAGCACACCCGCTTTTTCGTTTGCCTCACCGTAGATCGTTAAGCCATTTATCGTTTTAAGTTTTTCGGATGCAAACTGGAGTAGATTCTGTTCGTGTTTCAGCACTAAGGTATGATCAAGGCTCTCTAGATAGCTTATGGCAGCAGCTAGTCCAATAGCGCCAACATAATTTGGTGTTCCAGCTTCAAATTTATAAGGGATCTCATTGAAGGTTGTTTTACCGAAAGTTACTCTATCGATCATCTCCCCTCCACCAAGAAATGGTGGCATCTGATCTAACCATTTGCGTTTGCCGTAAAGGACTCCGCTGCCTGTTGGTCCATACAACTTATGTCCAGAAAAGGCATAAAAATCGCAGTCGAGTGTTTGAACATCGATCTGGAAATGGGGAGCCCCTTGAGCCCCATCAATCAACACAGGTATATTTTTAAGATGTGCCTTTTCAATGATCGTGGCAACAGGGTTTACAGTGCCAAGAACATTCGAGACATGCGTCACCGCTATGATCTTTGTTTTACCGGTGATTAGGCTGTCGAGTGTATCAATAGAAAGTTCCCCTTTTTCATTAAAAGGTATAACCTTGAGTTTGGCTCCTTTCCGTTCGCACATCATTTGCCAAGGGACGATATTTGCATGATGCTCCATCTCTGTAACGATCACTTCATCACCTTCATGGATAAAGGCATCTCCAAAGGAGTGGGCAACTAAATTTATCGATTCAGTTGTTCCAGATGTAAAAATTACTTCGGCCGATTCTGTTGCATTTAAATAGCTTCGGATAATTTCGCGGGCCTGTTCAAATGCTTCTGTCGTTTTGTTTGCAAAGGTATGGGTGGCTCGATGGATGTTGCCATTGGTAATAAGAGAGAATTCGTTCATCCGTTCGACAACCTGCACTGGACGTTGACTCGTGGCCGCATTATCCAGATATACCAATGATTTCCCATTGACTTTTTGGTCAAGAATGGGGAAATCTTTTCGTATTTTCAGGGGATCAAAGCTCACGATTTAGCGAATGAATAAATATAAATTTCTTATCGAATACAGTCTAAGGCACAAGAATGACATAGCGAAACTTCGCCGCGCAGACGTTTATTTACCAATTCATCAATTACATCGCGCAGTTTATCAATCTTAACTTCTGCCAATACTTCGTGAGCAAAGGCAAACATAAGCATTAGTCGAGCCTCTTTTTCATTAATCCCACGAGCTTGAAGGTAGAATAACGCCTCATCATTTATGCGACCAACTGTTGCGCCGTGTGAACATTTTACATCATCATTATCAATAACTAGCTGAGGCTTGGTGTTCATTTTTGCCGCATCCGTTAGCAATACGTTGTTGTTACGCTGATAAGCTGCGGTTTTAGTCGCATATGGAGATACATGAATCCGACCCGTAAAGGCTCCTGTTGAACTATCGTCAAGAATATTCTTATACAGTTGATTACTGACGCAATTTGGCTTAAGATGCTCGATACTTGTATAATTATCGACGTGTTGATTTTTATCTGTCAAGGCTAATCCACTGATGCTTGCAGAGGCATGCTCGCCGTCAAGACTAATCTTAAGGTTATTGCGGATTATGCCACCATGGAGTGTCATTGCATTGGTGGATAAGGTTGATCCCTTATCTTGGCTGACATATATTCCAGAAAAACTGGCTGTCTTATTATGCTGATTTTGAATGCTATAAATGTCGACTACGGCATCTTCCCCAATTTTTACCTCAGTGATATTCGAGTTAATAAATTGCTGTGATGTTAGAGTATGATCGCAAAGCATAATTTTAGCTTGACTATTTTTACCTGCAATAATCATGTTTCGCTGGGTAACGAATAGGTCATCTTCGCTCCGTAGGATATTAATTATCTGCAGGGGCTTGGTGATCTGTACATTATCAGGAATATAGATAAATACCCCGTCTTGAGCAAAAATGGTATTAATTGCCGTTAACGGATCTTCATTTGATTTAGCGAGTTTACCATAATAAGCCTCCACCAAATCGGCATTTTCCAACATGGCCTTACGCAAACTTTTGATGATTACCCCTTTTGGGAAGAGTTCGCTATTGGTGCTTTTTTCGTCGTACCATCCGTTTGCAACAAGAATTAGATGGGTATCGAATTCTGGCACGTCACAGCTAAATACTTCTGCAAGATCGACATCAAATAGATCAGGCTTAAAGGATCTGCGAAAATTCTCATTTTCGAATAATCGGGTGAGGTCGCTATATTTATAGTTTTCGGTTCTAAAACTTGGGATTCCCATTTTTTGGAAGGCCTGGAGCGCAGGTGTTCGTGCTTGGTTGACCCAAGCAGGCAATCCTTCTCCAACCATAGTTTGATTCGCATCAAAGATGTTGCTAATCCTATCGACGGCTGATATTTTTTCTAATAATTCTGCCATAACTATCCTTCTACCTCTTTTTTGATCCAGTCGTAACCTTTTTCTTCAAGCTCAATAGCAAGTTCTTTGCCAGCTGATTTTACGATTCGTCCTTCATAAAGAACATGAACGAAGTCAGGAACGATATAGTCTAGTAAACGTTGATAATGCGTCACTAAGATGGTCGCATTATTCTTATTTTTAAGCATATTAACCCCGTTTGAAACGATCCGAAGTGCATCAATATCTAATCCACTATCTGTCTCATCGAGTATAGCTAATGTTGGCTCAAGCATGGCCATTTGAAAGATCTCATTTTTCTTCTTCTCTCCGCCCGAGAACCCTTCATTAACTGATCTATTGGTCAATTGAGAATCGATCTGAACCATCTCTTTTTTCTCTCGCATAAGCTTTAGAAAATCTCCGGCTGAGAGCTCTTTCTGATTGCGGTATTTGCGATGCTCGTTAACCGCAGTTTTAAGAAAGTTAACCATGCTTACCCCTGGTATTTCTACCGGATATTGAAAGCTAAGGAATAGTCCCTCTTTAGCTCTTACATCGGCTGACATCTCAAAGATATCTTTACCATTAAAGGTTGCAGTTCCGTGAGTAACCTCGAAGTTCGTATGCCCAGCCAAAACGTTGGCAAGCGTACTTTTCCCAGAACCATTAGGTCCCATTATTGCATGAACCTCACCCGCATTCACGGTAAGGTTGATCCCTTTTAGGATATCTTTCCCCTCAACCTTTGCATATAAATCTTTTATAACTAACATATTCGATGTGTTGTAATTCGTAAAATTTTATTTTTTGTCTTATCCTACACTGCCTTCTAGGCTTATGGATAATAGTTTTTGGGCCTCAACGGCAAATTCCATTGGGAGCTTATTAATCACTTCGCGAGCATAGCCATTCACAATCATCCCTATCGCATCTTCTGAAGAGATCCCTCGTTGGTTGCAATAGAAGATCTGATCTTCTCCAATTTTTGATGTCGTTGCTTCATGTTCAATGATCGAACTGCTGTTCCCCACCTCAATGTAGGGGAAGGTATGGGCACCACATGTATCGCCTAATAGGAGCGAATCGCATTGTGAATAATTTCGAGCATTGATGGCCTTTGGTGCTACTCGTACTAATCCACGGTATGAATTTGAGCTGTGTCCTGCAGATATTCCTTTCGACACAATTGTACTTTTTGTGTTTTTCCCGATATGAATCATTTTTGTTCCCGTATCGGCTTGTTGGAAGTTGTTGGTCAAGGCAACGGAGTTGAATTCGGCAATCGAATTATCGCCCATTAAAATGCAGCTTGGGTACTTCCAAGTGATAGCTGAGCCTGTCTCTACCTGATTCCAAAGTATCTTAGATGATTCTCCCTTGCAGATTCCACGTTTAGTCACGAAATTAAATATCCCGCCTTTCCCATTTTTATCTCCTGGGTACCAGTTCTGAACTGTAGAATATTTTACTTCAGCCCTGTCGAGTGCAATAATCTCAACGATGGCAGCATGAAGTTGATTTTCATCACGCATTGGCGCCGTACATCCCTCTAAATAAGAGACATAGCTGTCATCGTCAGCAATGATAAGCGTGCGCTCAAACTGTCCAGTATTCTTTGCGTTGATACGGAAATAGGTTGAAAGTTCCATTGGACAGCGAGTCCCTTTTGGGATATAGACAAACGACCCGTCCGAAAAGACTGCCGAGTTAAGAGCTGCAAAATAGTTGTCGTTATAGGGCACAGCCATTCCGAGGTATTTCTGAATTAGGTCGGGATGGTGCTTAACGGCATCGCTAAAAGAGCAAAAAATAATGCCACGTTCTGCAAGTGTCTCTTTAAAGGTTGTCTTAACCGAAACACTATCAATCACTGCATCTACTGCAACTCCGGATAACATTTTCTGCTCTTCAAGAGGTATTCCAAGCTTTTCGAACGTACGAAGCAATTCAGGATCTACTTCATTTAAACTTTCATATTTCGCCTGCTGTGTTGGAGCGGCATAAAAAATAATATCCTGATAGTCAATAACAGGTATTTTTAATTGAGCCCATTCAGGCATCTTCATTGTCAACCAGCGACGGTAAGCTTTAAGTCGGAATTCAAGCATAAATTCAGGCTCTTCCTTTTTGGCAGAGATAATCCGAATTACGTCTTCATTAAGCCCTTTGACGATTGTATCAGTTTCAATATCTGATACAAAGCCAAATCTATAGTCGCGCTTGGTGACCTCTTTTAATAATTTATTTTGGTCTTCCATGATAATTTCACATTTCAATATATAAACCAGTAACAAATGAAAAGTAGAAATTCCTACTCTTTCCTTAATTAGACCGGTATTAAATTGCAAAGATACAAAATGAACACTACTTTTGAGCCTTGAAAATTTAAATAAATTATTTCCTCGATGACAAATGCAACGCAAAGTAAGACAGAGCTTTCCGAACTTGGTGAGTTTGGATTAATCCGTCGTCTGACCGAAAATATTCAACTAAAAAATGAAAGCACCATAAGAGGTGTTGGAGATGACTGCGCTGTACTTGACTTTAAGCAGAAGAAAGTTGTTGTAACAACGGATTTATTAACCGAAGGGGTTCATTTTAATTTGATGTATGTGCCACTACTGCATCTTGGATATAAAGCAGTGACTGTAAATCTTAGCGATGTATATGCGATGAACGCAATACCAAAGCAGATTACAGTTTCTATTGCGGTCTCCTCGAAAATGTCGATTGAGGCATTAGACGAACTTTACAGTGGAATTTATTTGGCATGCGAGCGATATGGCGTTGACCTTGTGGGTGGTGATACCACCTCCTCGCTAACAGGGCTGTTAATTTCAGTCACGGCTATTGGTGAGGCCGAAGAGGAAGATTTGGTCTACAGGAACGGGGCTAAGGATACCGATTTATTGTGTGTCACGGGTGATTTAGGTGGTGCCTATTTAGGATTGCAATTGCTTGAGCGTGAGAATGAAGTTTTTAAGGTGAACCCAAAAATGGTCCCTCAGCTCGAAGGCTATGATTATATTTTAGAACGACAACTTAAGCCCGAAGCGAGGAAGGATATCCCTGTTTTATTTAAAGAATTAGGGATTAAGCCGACTTCAATGATTGATATCTCTGATGGCCTCTCCTCCGAAATTTTGCATCTATGTACTCAGAGTGATGTTGGGTGCCGACTCTATGAAGATCGATTATTATACGATAATCAAACGAAAAAGATGGCAGCCGAATTAAATATAAACCCTTTAGTTGCTGCGTTAAATGGCGGAGAAGATTATGAATTGCTTTTCACGCTTCCCGTTACTAATCTTGATGCGATACGGAATAATCCAGACATCTCTGTAATTGGTTATATAACGAATAAAAGTGAAGGTGTTAATTTGATTACAGCGGGTATCGGGCAAGAAATTCCTTTGCAAGCCCAAGGTTGGAATCCAATAAAAGGGTAGCTTAAACAAAACTTTATTGGCTAAGTTTTGTTTAATTAATATCTATTTTCGTAACTTTAAGAATATCCTAAACCTGCCTAACAAGTTAATCGAAATTAGGGCCTATTGCCATGTAACTTTTGACCTAAAAAAGCGTCTAATGTTTCATAGGCCTTTCAGTGCCAATTAAATTTGATAATTCCACATTAAAATGATACAGATTCGGGATCTGCATAAGTCATACGAGATGGGGCATAACAGCCTTCACGTATTAAAAGGGTTACATCTTGATATTGAAGAGGGTGAGTTTGTCTCTATTATGGGCTCTTCCGGCTCGGGGAAATCGACCTTGTTGAATATCTTAGGGATCCTTGATGACTACGATCGAGGGACCTATTACTTAGGAGGTAAGTTAATTCAGGGGCTGAATGAAACGAAGGCGGCTTTGACGCGCAATGAGATGATTGGATTTATTTTTCAGTCTTTTAACCTTATTTCGTTCAAGAATGCCATGGAGAATGTGGCACTTCCACTTTATTATCAGAAGATTAGTCGTAAAAAAAGAAATCAGATAGCTTTAGAATATCTCGACCGACTAGGGTTAAAAGAGTGGGCCCACCATCTACCTAGCGAGCTCTCGGGTGGACAAAAACAACGTGTCGCTATTGCTCGAGCATTAATCTCACAACCGCGTATTATTTTAGCCGATGAGCCAACTGGAGCTCTTGATTCGGCAACATCTCTGGAAGTAATGGAGATTTTAAAGGAGATTAATGATCAAGGAAAAACGGTGATTCTCGTTACCCACGAGCACGACATCGCGGCTATGACCAAAAAAATCATCAAATTAAAAGATGGAGTTATTGAGGAGGTAATAAAAAATGGCGAGTTGCTGGCCTTTAAAAATCGCGTTAGCACAGAGTAATTAAAGGATTATGTTTGACATTGATGTTTGGCAAGAAATTTTTGCCACGATAAGGAAAAATAAGCTTCGCACCTTTCTCACCGGCTTTTCAGTCGCGTGGGGAATCTTTATGCTCATGATTTTGCTTGGCTCTGGGAATGGTCTTCAGAACGGAGTGAGAACACAGTTTGCCAGCAATTCCGTTAACATGATGTGGCTTTGGGCAGGTGAGACATCGATGCCATATCAGGGACTAAAAGAGGGACGAAGTGTAAAATTTAATAATGCTGATTACACCTTCCTAAAAGGGATGAACCAAGATTTAGAGCAGGTCTCGTCCCGTTTTTACCTGCCGGGAAATATTGTCTATACGTACAAGAATGAATACGGCACCTTTGAGACTTCATCCTGTCATCCATCGCTTAAGCTAATGGGCAATATGAAGGTCACATCGGGTCGCTTTATCAATGATTTAGATATTAATGATTATCGAAAAGTTATTGTCATTGGCGATAATGTTCGTCTAGCTTTATTTAAAGATGTTGATCCGCTAGGTGAGTACATCAACTTGAATAATGTTCCCTTCAAGGTTGTAGGTGTCATCCACGATAAGGGACGACGCAATGATGATGAGCGGACCTCGTATATCCCTATTTCAACAGCTCAGCGCATCTTTAATGGCGCGGACCGTGTGCATACTTTTGCCGTTACCACAAAAATGGTGACAACTGTCGAAGAGGCAGATTCTATTACGGCTGATGTTCGAAAAGCGATGGCGCTTCGGCATAATTTCGATCCTAAAGATAAGCGTGCAATGGGCTCATTTAATCTCCTTGCCATGTATATTAGAACCATGAAAATTTTTCAAGCAATAAAAATTTTCGTTTGGATTATTGGTATTGGAACTTTAATAGCCGGTATTGTCGGAGTTAGTAATATCATGCTAATCCTTGTTAAAGAGCGAACACGTGAGATCGGCATCCGGAAGGCTATTGGCGCAACACCTGGATCTGTTATTGGGTTAGTCCTATTGGAGTCAATTTTAATTACAACTGTTGCTGGATACATCGGACTATTATTTGGAATTGGCCTCATGGAAGCGGTCAATTATGGACTAGAACAGGCCATTGGATCAGGCGAGGGTGAGCGCATATTTTTCCGCAATCCTACGGTTGATTTTACAACCGCAATAACTGCGATGGTTATATTAATTGTCTCAGGTGCTTTGGCTGGATATCTGCCAGCACGAAAAGCCGCAAATGTTAAACCAATTGAGGCATTACGGAATGATTAATTCATGCAATAAAGCTCGGAAGGGTAAAATAAATCGAGATGTTTGATTTAGACCGTTGGAATGAGATTTGGAATGCTTTGGCTAAAAACAAAGTAAGAAGCTTGTTGACTGCTTTTGGAGTCTTTTGGGGTATTTTCATGCTTATTGTGATGGCTGGAGCAGGCAAAGGTCTTCAAAATGGGGTTACTCAGGGCACGGCTAAATTTGCTGCTAATTCTGCATTTTTCTGGAGTGAGCAGACAGGAGAACCCTATAAGGGATTTAAGAGAGGTCGTTATTGGCATATGGATTCTGAGGATATTCAGTTTCTTAAAGATAATATTCCTGAGATAGAATATATTACTCCGAGGAACTTTACAGGTCGCTGGGGCGGTGGCTCCAATGTGATTCGGGGAAAGAAAAATGGATCATTTAACGTTAAAGGGGATTATCCTGATTATATCAAAATAGATCCTGCAACGATTCTAAATGGTCGTTGGATCAACGAACTTGATATCCGGGATAAACGTAAAGTATGTGTTATCGGCGAGAAGGTTTTTGAGTCGATGTTCGATCCTAAAGAGAATCCAATTGGTGAATATTTGAAAATTTCAGGCGTCTATTATCAAGTTATTGGGGTTGTCAGAGCAGAAACCACTATCAATATAAATGGACGGACCGAAGAGTCAATTTGTTTGCCTTTTACGACCATGCTTCAGACTTACAATATGGGTAATACCGTAAATTTTATGGCGATTACCGCAAAGAGAGGAGTGCCTGTCAGCATTGTTGAGGAGCGTGTTAAAGAGTTAATTAAAAAGAAACATGTGATCGCTCCTGAGGATCTCCAAGCCTTAAACAGCGTGAATATCGAAAAGGAATTTGAACAAATGAATGGTCTATTTCTAGGAATTCAGATTTTAACCTGGATAGTTGGAATAGGAACGTTATTGGCTGGTGTCATTGGAGTAAGTAATATTATGTTGGTAATCATTAAAGAGCGGACTAAGGAGATAGGTGTTCAGCGTGCTATCGGGGCAACACCGCGGATGATTATTTCTCAGATAATGCTTGAAAGCGTGGTGCTGACAACTGTTTCTGGTTACCTTGGCTTGTCCATTGGTGTTGGACTTTTAGAATTGGTTAATAAGGTGATGGAAAATTCGCCAACCCCAACGAATGATCGCGTATTTTTCACGAATCCTTCAGTGTCGCTTACGGTTGCACTATCATCGCTTTTTGTGCTCGTGCTAGCGGGGCTGCTTGCTGGACTGATCCCCGCATCTAGGGCCATGCAGATCAAGCCAATTGATGCTTTAAGAGAGGAATAAAATTTAACAGAATATAAAAGTAAAAGTATTATGAGTAACAACGGCGTGAGTATTTTTAAGAAAGTAGTTAAGATCATAGGTTTAACCTTGCTTTTAGCTGTGTTTATTGGAACTTTGGTATTCTTGTATAAGAAATCGCAACCGAAGATCGAAATCTTTGAGATCCAAAATGTGCAGGTGCGCGATATTATCAAGAAGACGGTGGCCACCGGATCGGTTATTCCAAGAAAGGAGATTGAGATAAAACCTCAAGTTTCAGGTATCGTGGAGAAGATCTTTATTGTAGCTGGTCAAAAAATTAAAAATGGAGATGTTATTGCGCGAGTGAAAATTATCCCCGATATGGTTAATCTAAACAATGCGGAGTCACGCGTTAACCGTGCGAAGCTTACCCTTGAAGATGCGCGGATAGATTTTGATCGTCAGACCACCTTATTTGGCAAACAAGTGACTTCAAAAGAGGAGTTTCAAAAAGCGAAGCTGACATTTAATTCAGCCAAAGAAGAGGCTGAGGCGGCAGAAAATAACCTGGAATTAATCAGAAAAGGGGTGACAAAAAACTCTGCCACGACGACTAATACCTTAATTCGATCCACCATCGAAGGGATGGTTCTTGATGTCCCAGTGAAAGAAGGATTTTCGGTTATTCAGGCGAATACCTTTAATGCGGGAACTACCATTGGAATTATTGCAGATATGAATGACATGATTTTCCAAGGGAAAGTAGACGAAACAGAAGTTGGAAAGATCAAAGAGGGGATGAATATAGAGTTGACTATTGGTGCTATTGCAACTGAGAAGTTCAACGCCGTATTAAAATACATCGCCCCTAAAGGGTTGATCGATAATGGAGCAATTCAGTTTGATATTAAAGCGGATGTGAAGCTGAATGAGAATCAGTTTATTCGCTCTGGGTATAGTGCAAATGCTAATATTGTTCTTGAAAAGCGCGATAGCGTTCTCTCTATTCCAGAGGGCTTGTTGAAATTTGAGAAGGATACGGCATATGTTGAAATTGAGACAACACCTCAGAAATTTGAAAAAAGACTTGTAAAAACAGGGATTTCAGATGGGATTAACATGGAGATCATCTCTGGACTCTCGAAGAGTGATCGTCTGAAGGGAGCCGTTGTTGATCAGAGTAAAAAACCGGCAGAAAAAAAGTAATAATTTCACAGCATCGCTGACCATAATATATCAATTAGACATCAATCTGATTTTTAATACCAAATATCTATGAAACGAATACTCTTTGCGCTGACCATAACTCTAGTCGGATTTAATCCTTCGCTGATTCAGGCCCAGCAAGTTTGGAGTTTGGAGAAATGCATCAATTATGCACTTGATAATAACATCAAGATAAAGCAGGGCGCTATAGCTACTGAATATCAAAAAAATCAACTGCAACAAACGAAATTTTCGCGATTGCCTAGTTTGAATGGGCAGACGTCTCAAAATATGAACTTTGGACGGTCGCTAACCTATGACAATACCTATAAAGACATTAACTCTTCAGAGACAGATTTTGGATTAGGCGTTTCATTGCCTGTCTTTCAGGGATTTCAGATTTCGAACAATATCTCAGAATTGGAGTTAGACCTTCAAGCAAGTGTTGAAGATCTGTCGAAAGCCAAGAGTGATATCTCTGTAAATATTGCCTCTACTTATCTCGAAATTTTGTTTGCTAAAGATTTAGTGCTGGTCTCAACGAATCAACTGGAGATTACCCGTCTTCAGATTAAGCAAATTAATGAAAAGGTTGAGGCTGGAAGTTTGGCAAAAGGGAATTTGTTAGATATTGAAGCTCAAGCTGCTGGCGAAGAACTTAATCTAGTCAATGCAAAAAATCAGTTGCAACTTGCAAAACTTAAACTAGCACAACTGCTAGAGCTATCTTTAAAAGAGAGTTTTGATATTGAAACACCTTCATTTCCGGAAATTTCTGCTCAGGCCTCTATCGTAGCAGCTAATGAGGTATATAATGCAGCTTTGCTTACGCGACCAGAAATTAAGGGTGCTGATTTAAGATTCCAAAGTTCTAAGTTCCAGTTGAAAATGGCCCAAGGGTTACAATATCCAACCGTTAATCTTTATGCCAATGTTTATGATACGTATAACAATAAGTATACTGATCGAGATGGTAAGAACATTGCTTTTTCTGATCAGCTTAAAAACAATCAGCGTAAAGGGGTTGGCTTGCAGATGAATATCCCTATCTTCAATAAATTTCAGACTAAATATCAAATCGACAATGCAAGACTTCAGGTTCTTAACACCGGTCTTGAGCTAGAAGGAGCAAAGAAACTCCTTAGATCCGATGTTGAAACGGCACAGACCAATGCCATAGCTGCCTTAAATCGTTTTACCTCAAATCAAAAGGCCGTATCTGCGATGCGTGAGGCTTTTCGCTATTCATCTGAGAAATTCGCGGTCGGATTAGTAAATACAGTAGAATATAATACGGCTAAAACAAAATTAGCAAAGGCTGAATCTGACCTGCTTCAAGCAAAGTACGAGTTTATTTTCCGTACGAAGATTCTTGATTTTTATCGCGGACTTCCGTTGGTTTTATAGAATAACAAGTTTTTAATCTAATCAGAACATAAAATGCCGAGTTTGTTTTACAATTTTAGCGCCGTTTCTATTAGCGGTGAATTAATTAATATGGCTGATCTTGAAGGTAAGGTTGTGCTAATTGTGAATACAGCAAGTAAGTGCGGGTTTACGCCTCAATATGCTGGACTACAAGAACTACATCAAAAATATAGCGATAAAGGATTGGTTATCTGCGGATTCCCTTGCAACCAGTTTGGGAAACAGGAGCCAGGGGATTCCAAGCAGATTCAAGAAGGTTGTTTGATTAATTATGGTGTTAGCTTTCAAATGTTTGAAAAGATTAAGGTAAACGGGAAACAGGCGCACCCCTTATTTGCGTATCTTAAAAAGCAGCTCCCAGACTTTTTAGGTGGCCGAATAAAATGGAATTTCACCAAATTCCTCCTAGACAAAAATGGAACTCCGGTAAAGCGTTTTGCCCCTTGGACAGCACCTCAAAAAATGGAGTTGCAAATTTTAAAGCTTCTGTCGCTCTAAGTTTCTCTTTTTAATTCTGCGGCTTGTCTCCTAGCTGATTACCCCCTTTTAGATCCGACATTTGCCAAAATGTTTTTAATTGCTTATACTTGAGTTCAATTTTGGAAAACTAACCCAATCTTGATCTCGTGGCGTATACGAATAGGTTTTAGATAATTCCATAATCGTATTCGCTGGACTTTCTAAATAAGCCAGTTATGCATTTTCTGTCATCAAAAAAATTGTTCATTGGAGTCACTCTTTTATTGGGAGTAATTGCCTATGTGGTATTTCATAAGCCTCTTGAAAAAATAGATTATAGCTCTCAGGTAAAGCCTATTCTGAATAAAAATTGCATTGCATGTCATGGCGGCGTTAAGCAAAAAGGGGGTTTTAGTGTTCTCTTTCGTGAAGACGCCATGGCGAATACCAAATCGGGCAAGCCTGCAATTATTCCAGGTAGTCCTGAGACAAGCGAATTTATTAAACGAATCACCTCAAAGGATCCTGAAGAGAGAATGCCATATAAGCATACTCCACTTTCAAAAGAGGATATTCAAATCTTAACTCAATGGATTAAAGAAGGAGCTCAGTGGGGTCAGCATTGGGCTTATACTGAGATTAAATCTGAAAAAATTCCTGATTACTCTTCCAGTTGGATTAAAAATGAGGTAGATCAGTTTGTCTATCAGAAACTTAAACAGGAACATCTCTCCCCTTCTGATGAAGCTGATAAGTCCACGCTTATGCGCAGAGTCAGTCTCGATTTAACTGGGCTTCCCCCAACTCAATTAGTCGCAAAACGATTTCTCGCAGATGATTCGCCAAAAGCATACGAGAATCTCGTTGATGATCTCCTGGCTTCGCCTAGCTATGGTGAGCGCTGGACCTCCTTGTGGCTTGATCTGGCTCGTTATGCCGATACCAAAGGGTATGAAAAAGATGGAAGTCGGAATATCTGGAAATACCGCGATTGGTTGATCCGAGCTTTTAATGCCGACAAGCCATATAATGAGTTTATTAAGGAGCAGATTGCTGGCGATTTGATGCCTAATCCTGATGACGCTAAATATATTGCAACTTCTTTTAATCGCAATACCATGACAAATGATGAAGGTGGAACTGACGACGAGGAGTTTCGCACGGCCGCCGTTATGGATCGGACGAATACGACTTGGAGTGCCTTAATGGGGACAACCTTTAACTGTGTGCAATGCCATAGCCATCCTTATGATCCCTTTAAACATGATGAATACTATAAGTTTTTATCCTTCTTTAATAACTCAAGAGATGAAGACGTAGATATAGAATATCCATTGCTACGTCAATATAACTCAACGGATAGCTTAAAATTAAACACCTTGGTTGATTGGATTAAAACCAATGCCTCTCCTGAAGAGGGGAAGAAATATTACACGTTCTTAAAAACGTGGCAGCCAACAATCAATTCGTTACAGGGTGATAAATATATCAATGGAGCACTTTTAGGCTGTACTGCAGGTCTTCGGAATTTAGGTTCTTTCCGGTTGAAGAATGTTGTTCTCGATCAAAAGGAACAACTTATGCTTCGCTATAATGCACGATTAAATACAGGTAATGTCTATATCTACCTCGATAGTCTCAAGGGAAAGCTGATTAAAACAGTAGCACTTAAGTCGAATCAAACGCCTTTTTGGAAACTTCAAACCATCGACCTCCCTGCAATCTCCGGAACGCATAACTTATTCTTTAAGTTTCATAATCCTGCCATTCAATCACTTGACGAGACTGGAGTTCGTTTTGACTGGTTTGCCTTTGGAACTAAATTTCCTGGTAAGGGAAAACCTGGCTATGACGATGCGATGAAATCGTTCGCTGAGCTGATGGAAGCTCCTGTGGAAACTATCCCTGTCATGGTGGAAAATAATAAAGATCAATTTCGTACTTCGCATGTTTTTGTTAGGGGTAATCGTCTTGTCGAAGGGGCCGTTGTGACTCCAGATGTGCCTCATATTCTAAATCCAATGCCTGCTGATGCGCCAAAAAACAGATTGGGTATGGCGATGTGGCTGACCGATGAGAAAAATCCATTGGTTGCTCGTACCATGGTGAATCGTTTGTGGGAACAATTATTTGGCTATGGAATTGCTGAAACATTAGAAGACCTTGGTTCACAAGGCATTCCACCTACCCATCGGGCGCTGCTTGATTATCTGTCGTGGAAATTTATGCACGATTATCAGTGGAGTCTTAAAAAGGTGCTAAAAGAGATTGTTCTTTCTGCTACATATCGTCAAGAATCGAAGGTTACTGATGGCTTATTGAAGAAAGATCCAATGAATAAATTTTTTGCAAGAGGTCCGAGAGTTCGGTTATCTGCTGAGCAAATCAGAGACCAGAGTCTTGCGGTAAGTAATGTATTAAGCAGCAAGATGTATGGCAAAAGTGTCATGCCTTATCAGCCTGAAGGGATCTGGCGTTCACCATATAGTGGCGATGTATGGAAGAAAAGTCAAGGCGAGGATCAGTTTCGGCGGGCTGTATATACCTATTGGAAAAGAACTGCACCTTATCCGTCTATGATCACTTTTGATGGAGGGGCAAGAGAAGTATGCATCACAAGGCGGATTCGCACTGACACCCCATTACAGGCTCTTACAACGCTGAATGACTCAACCTATCTGGTCATGGCACGCTATTTTGCCTCTCGAATAAACGAAGTTGGCGGAGCAGAGGTGAATCAGCAAATTGCAAAAGGATACGAATTAATGATGTACAAACCGATATCGAAGGCTCGTCTGAATGCGTTAATGGAGTTATATAACACCTCTTATACGAAATTTCGGAATGATGCTAAGGCAAGTGCGTTAATGGCAGGTCAGCTAGAAAAACCCGATAAGCCGAAAGCCGCATCCCTGGTTATGGTTGCCAGTGCTATGTTGAACCTTGACGAATGGCTGAATAAAAACTAGAACCGATGAGAGACGACAATCAAACTAGAAGACTTATTAAAGAAGCTGAGCAGGCGATGCTTCAGCAATATACCCGCAGGCATTTTCTTAAGGATGGCGCCATGGGATTTGGGGCGTTAGCGTTAGGCTCACTACTCGGCAATTGCTGGGGCAATTCAGGGTCAAAGAAATTATTTGATGCGGCGAATCCTCTTGCCGCTCGACCTCCCATGTTCCCAGGGAAAGCGAAATCGGTCATCTATCTGCATATGGCTGGAGCCCCGTCACAACTAGAGCTCTTTAGCTACAAGCCTGAGCTGGCTAAATTGGATGGTCTTGATTGTCCGCCATCACTTTTAGAAGGAAAGAAATTTGCATTTATTCGCGGTGTCCCTAAGATGCTTGGGCCTCAAGCGGTCTTTAAGCAACGCGGGGAGAGTGGATTGTGGTTATCCGACAATCTGCCTCATTTGGCAACTGTTGCGGATGATATTGCGATGCTAAATGCGGTAACAACCGAACAGTTTAATCATGCTCCTGCTCAACTATTAATGCATACCGGATCGGCAAGACTTGGTCGTCCAAGTATAGGATCATGGGTTACTTATGGTATGGGAACCGAAAATAATAACCTTCCTGGGTTTGTTGTATTGACCTCTGGGGGGAATAACCCGGATGCAGGCAAGAGCGTCTGGGGAAGTGGATTTTTGCCAAGTGTCTACCAAGGCGTTCAATGTCGTAGTGAAGGTGATCCAGTGCTATTTATTAAAGATCCGAAGGGGATGGATCGTGATTTACGGAAGGCCTCTATCGACGCCATTAATAAAGTCAATCAAGAGCAGTATTCAGAATATAACGATCCGGAGACACTATCGCGGATCGCACAATATGAGATGGCTTATAAGATGCAAATCTCTGTCCCCGATGTGATGAACATCAATGATGAGCCTCAGTATATTCATGAGATGTATGGGACTCAACCGGGCAAAACAAGCTTTGCTAACAACGTGCTTTTAGCCCGTAAGTTGGTTGAGAAAGGGGTTCGATTTGTTCAGCTTTTCGACTGGGGCTGGGATACGCATGGTGATTCTGCCGGGAATGCAGTTGATATTGGATTGATCAATAAATGCCGAAAGGTGGATCGACCCATCACAGCCTTGCTGCTTGATCTAAAACAGCGAGGATTACTCGATGAAACTTTAGTCGTCTGGGGTACTGAATTTGGAAGAACACCTATGCAGGAAAATAGAGAAGGTAAAAAAATGCCTTTTAAAGGAAGAGATCACCATGCTGCTGCATTTAATATGTGGATGGCTGGCGGAGGAATAAAAGGGGGAACATCCTATGGTGTTACTGACGAAATAGGTTATAACATTGTGAGCGGCAAGACAGAAGCTTACGATATTCAGGCGACAATACTTAATCAGCTTGGCTTCGATCATGAGAAGCTAACCTATGAGTCGCAAGGACGAAACTTCCGCCTGACGGATCTAAGTGGTAAGGTAATCAAAGATATTCTTGCATAATGAAACATAGTAAAACTAACTTCCAATAAATAATCTAACCGAATTATGGTCGTTTTAGCTTTAAATGCCACTGAATTTATTGGTCGTTTTCACCCGATCTTGGTCCATCTTCCAATTGGAATTTTGATCTTGGCGGTCTTATTTATTGCATTGTCGCTGAAAGAGCAATTTAGCTACTTAAAAGATGCGATTGGAATAACCTTGTTCTTAGGGATGCTCAGTGCCATAGCTTCCTGCATAAGTGGATATCTATTATCCCAATCGGAAAGCTATGATCCAGGTTTGATTTTCAAACACCAATGGTTTGCCATAGCGCTGGCGGCCTCTTCGATTGTGCTTTATGTACTCCATCTGATGCAGAAACGTTTGACTTGGACTGCAGGTCTAATGGCGATATTACTTCTGATCACTGGTCATCTTGGAGGTTCCATTACCCATGGGTCCGATTTCTTATTCAAAGAATCTTCGGCAAAAAATAGTAAAGTTAAAAACGAAAATAAGCCGATTGCAAATATTCAAGATGGTGCTGCCTATGCAACCCTTATTCAGCCAATCTTTGAGTCAAAATGCATTGCTTGTCATGGTCTTGAGAAGCAAAAAGCAAAGCTTAGGCTAGATGGTCCTGCCTCAATTTTAAAGGGAGGCGAAGGGGGTGCCGCAATTGTTGCAGGACAAGCTGAGCAGAGTGCTTTGATGAAAAGAATTCTGTTGGCGAAGGATAATAAAGAACATATGCCGCCTGCAGAGAAGCCGCAGCTGACTAAGGAAGAGATCGATATAGTAGAATGGTGGATCAATGGGGGTGCCTCATTTGATCGAAAAGTTAGTGATATCCAACAGACGGATAAGATTAAAAGAGTCTTTAAATCGTTGTCGACCGATCATTCGAATGATGAAGTATCACTTGTGGATGTTCCTGAAGCATCGGTAAGTAAAGCGTCTGAGTCGGCTATTCAAAAGTTAAGAGAACGAGGCATTACGGTAGTTCCAGTTGCTCAGAATAGCAATTATCTGTTGGTCAATTATGTCGCTATTGAAGCTTTTACCGCAAAAGATCTTAAGCTTTTACAGGCTATAAATGATCAACTTATTTGGTTAAAATTGCCGAATATTGCGCTAACTGATGAAAGTATAGACGAGTTAAATCAGTTAACAAATCTTACTCGACTGTATGTGCAAAAGACAAATCTTACAGATCAAGGTATAGCTAAACTTGCAAAACTATCGAACTTACAATATCTGAATCTCTCAGGTACAAAGGCCACAGCTAAAGGTGTAGCATCGATTAGCGGACTTAAGAATTTGCGTCATCTTTACCTCTACCAGACAGCCATTACAGACGATGAGCTTAAGAAAATTCGATTGGAACTTCCTAAGACCAATGTTGATGGAGGTGGATATCAAGTACCCAAAATTGAATGGGATACTGCCGTTTCACGTGCACCAATCATAAAATAGAGGCTAATGGTATTTTTCAAGAAGAAGGCCTCCGTTTTTGCATTGCTTATTGCAGTTCTTGCTTTAGGTTCATGTGGCCCCAAGCTGCCAGCGGATATTGTAGCCTCATTAAAACTCCTTCCTGATAAGATCGACTATAACCAACATGTTAAACCGATCCTATCTGATAAATGTTTCTCCTGTCATGGCCCGGATAAAACAAAACAGAAGGCTGGACTTCGTTTAGATATTCAGTCTTTTGCTTATGCTCCCCTGCCTGAGACTCCAGGTAAAGTTGCGATAGATCCAGGAAGTTTGGAGGGTAGCGAATTGTATCATCGGATTATCTCTGAGGATCCAAGTTATATAATGCCTTCGAGCAAATCACACCTAGTGCTTAGCTCGAAAGAAAAGGCAATCCTAGTTAGATGGATTCAGCATGGGGCAAAATACAAGCCTCATTGGGCTTTTGTGAAACCGGAAAAGCCAAGTGTGCCCAGTGCCCATATATCTGGATGGATGGTTAATTCAATAGATCATTTTATTGCCCGTCGTCTCGAGTCGGAGCATATCCAACCCTCTAAAGAAGCGTCAAAGGAGTTGTTGTTACGACGACTCTCTCTTGACCTCACCGGACTCCCTCCTACGCTGGAGGAGATTGATTTATTTCTTTCGGATCGCGCCGCCAATGCCTATGAGAAACAAGTTGAGCGATTGTTAAAGTCGCCCCATTTTGGTGAAAAAATGGCTGTCGACTGGCTTGATCTGGCTCGGTTTGCTGATTCTTATGGCTATACTGTTGATCGACTTCGCGATATGTCGCCTTACCGCGATTGGGTTATTCAAGCTTATAATCAGAATATGCCTTACAACCAGTTTATACAATGGCAGCTGGCTGGCGATCTAATGCCTTTCCCTACCAAGGATATGATTATCGCGACCGCTTTTAATAGACTCCATCAGCAGAATATGGAAGGTGGAATCATTGAGGAGGAGTTTCAAACGGAATATGTCATAGATCGCACCAATACCATGGGAACAGCTATCATGGGACTTCCGATTGGATGTGCGAGGTGTCACGATCATAAATTTGATCCCATTACCCAGAAAAATTATTACGAGCTGACCAGTTTTTTTAATCGGGTAAAAGAGGCAGGTCAGATCTCTTGGGATGATGCAACCCCTACACCTACGCTGATGCTTCCTACGAAAGAGAAGGAGAAAAATGTAGCTGTTCTGAATCAGCAAATTGCGGATCAAGAGAAAGCTGTTGAACAAACAAAAGGAATTGCGATTCCTGGCTTTAAAGATTGGCTTAATATGAAAAAATATCAGCAGTTGGGTTCTGAAATAATTCCTCAGAATGGGTTGCTGGCATATTATAATTTCGATAATGGGACTCTAAAATCCAGCAGTAAGCCTCAGCAGACTGGAGCGATGAAACGTGGGCTTGGAAACTCAGATGGTGATGCTCCAGTATTTGAAAAAAATGAGTCTGGCAAAGACTTAGTTTTGAATGGAGATCAATGGATGGCTACAGGTCCAATAGGTGCATTTAGTCGTTCTGATCCATTTACCATTAATCTTCGTGTTTTAATTCCAAATGACTTTAAGGAAGGGGTGATTTTTCATAAATGTATAGCTGAACGACTTTATAACTATCGCGGCTATCATGTGTATCTAAAGGAGAATAAACTTTCTGTGAATATGTCGCATGCCGCTCCTTCCAATGCAATCTCTCGTGTGATGACAGAGCCAATTCCGCGCAATAAATGGATCATGCTATCGATGACTTACGATGGCTCCTCAAAGGCGAATGGGTTAAAGCTATTTCTTGATGGCAAAGAGCTAGCGCTTGAGACGACCATGGACCAATTGACGAAAGACATTGTACGAAATAGAAAAGATCAACTTGGCTTACAGATTGGTGCCTGGGATCGTGGACTAGGATTTAAAGGGGGTAAAGTAGATGATCTTTCTGTTTATAATCGGGCCTTAACCGATTTTGAGTTGAAGATTATAGGAGACCATTCAGCTTGGAAGTCAATCTCAGCAAAGAATCCTGAGCTGCTAGCTTCCGCAGATTCATTAGCCTTAAAAAACTATTATTTATCTGCTGTGGACCCCGGATTATTAGCTGAGCAGAAAAAACTGCAGCAGCTACGAACAAACTTGTCAGATACTGTATCCAATATTCAAGAGCTTAGCGTGATGCAAGATATGCCCATTCCACGCAAGACTTATATCCTAAAAAGAGGCAATTATGATGCCTTTGGAGAAGAAGTTTTCCCGAATGCACCGCCTTCAATCTTCCCTTTCTCAAAGAAATTTCCTCAGAATCGCTATGGCTTAGCCATGTGGCTGACCGATGATGATCATCCATTGACAGCTAGAGTCGCTGTCAATCGGATCTGGCAAAATTTCTTTGGGACTGGATTAGTGAAGACCGCTGAAGATTTTGGTAACCAAGGGGAGCTTCCCAGTCATCCCGAACTTTTAGACTGGCTTGCCGTTTCTTTTACAGATTCAAAATGGGATTTTAAAAATTTATGTAAACAAATAGTGATGTCTGCAACCTATCGTCAAGATTCGAAGAGCACTTCTCAAAATCTGGCCTTAGATCCTGAAAATCGCCTCTTGTCCCATGGTCCGAGCATCCGATTGACAGCTGAAATGATTCGAGATAATGCGCTTGCGGCGAGCGGCCTACTGAATACAACTCTAGGAGGCAAGAGTATTAAGCCTTATCAGCCTGATGGGTTGTGGGAGATTAATAATAGCAGTTATAGGGCTGATACAGGCGCAAATGTTTATCGAAGAGGAATCTATGTCTTAGTAAAACGCTCGGTGCCGAATCCAACTTTAGCAACCTTCGATGCGACATCGCGAAGCTATTGTGTTGTCCGTCGACAGAAAACAAATACCCCTCTTCAGGCTTTAGTGACACTGAATGACCCAACCTTTGTTGAGGCGGCTAAAGTTATGGGCGAACAGTTAACGATGGCTGCAGAGCCTGAGAAAGCGGTCATATCAATCTACCGGAAATTATCAGGTGTGACTCCATCTTCTATGGAACTCTCCTTATTAAAAAACTTGCAAGCATCAGAGCTCGTCAAGTTTAGGAGTTCCCCAGAGAAGACAAAAGGGTGGCTTTCGGCGGGTCAGTATAAGATTAACAAAATACTCGATCCAGCCCAGGTTGCAGCCAATGCCGTTGTGGCCAGTGTAATCTTAAATTCTGACGCTACATTAACGAAAAGATAAGCTATGAGCGATCATCATCACGATATTTTTAAATTGCATACGCCAGAATTTAATCAATTAAATAATCGATTAGATCGTCGCAATTTCTTAACCAAAACCTCCTTAGGAATTGGGGCACTCGCGCTCGGTTCTTTATTAGGAAATGATTTACTTGGCAAAGGCGTTGGAGCTAAAGGTGATATCCCAGCTGCGACGCTTGAGGAGGAAATTTTGCGTGCAATTCCGCATATCGCACCACGAGCCAAGCGTGTGGTTTATCTTTTTATGAGTGGGGGACCTTCTCAGTTTGAGACGTTCGATTATAAGCCTAAGTTAGTGGAGATGTATGGGAAAGGGCTGCCTGACTCCGTGCGACAAGGACAGCGATTAACCAGCATGAGTGCCAATCAAAGTACTCTTCCGATCGTCCCTTCGGTGTATAAGTTTCGTCAATATGGTGAATCACAAACCTGGCTAAGCGAACTTCTTCCCTATACTTCGGCTGTTGTTGATGATTTATGTATCATCAAATCAATCCATTCGGAAGCGATTAACCACGATCCTGCCATAACCTTTTTTCAAACTGGAAATCAATTGCCTGGACGACCTTCTATCGGGTCGTGGGTTAGCTATGGATTAGGATCTGACAATAAAAATCTTCCTTCTTTTATTGTCTTAGTTTCAAAGAATGCCGTTAAAGATCAACCGCTCTATGCCCGTCTTTGGGGCAATGGCTTTCTCCCTTCAGAACATCAGGGTGTTCAGTTTAGAGCTGGGAAGAATCCGGTTTTGTATTTAGACAATCCGGAAGGGTATGATGGAGCCGATCGGAAACAGATGCTTGAATACCTGTCTAAATTAAATATACTTCAAAATGAGCCTTATGGCGATCCTGAGGTGCAAGCTCGAATTGCGCAATATGAGATGGCTTACCGCATGCAAACATCGGTTCCTGAAGTGATGGATACTTCCGATGAACCGGATGAAGTTTTCAATCTCTATGGTCCTGACAGTCGCGATTCAGGAAGCTATGCCGCTAATTGCCTTTTAGCGCGCAAACTATTAGAGAAAGATGTGAAGTTTATTCAGCTTTACCATCAAGGGTGGGATCATCATGGTGGTCTTCCTGCTGGAATGGCCAAGCAATGTAAAGATACCGACCAGCCAACGGCTGCCCTGCTAAAAGATTTGAAAAGAAGAGGCCTTCTTGAAGATACTTTAGTGATTTGGGGAGGTGAATTTGGACGGACTGTTTATTCTCAAGGCAAGCTTCAAGCGAATGACTATGGTCGCGATCACCATCCACGGTGTTTCACTATGTGGATGGCGGGTGCGGGAGTTAAACCTGGAATAAGTTATGGAGAGACAGACGACTTTAGTTATAATGTTGTTAAAAATCCAGTCCATGTGCATGATTTCCAAGCCACTTTGTTAAATCTAATGGGCGTGGATCACGAAAGACTTACCTTTAAATTTCAAGGAAGACGCTTCCGATTAACCGATGTTGAGGGTAACGTAGTAAAAGATATTTTGACTTAAAATGATAACGACTAACAATAGATATTTATGACTTCTAGAAGAACATTTTTAAAAAATTCAACCCTTATGACAACCGCTGCTGCAGTATTGCCTAGTTCTGGATTCTCTATTTCTCCCGGAAATCAACAATTAAATGATCCTTTCATTGGACAGGGAGAATTTAAATATAAAGTTGATAAAAATTGGGCGAAGATAAGCGTCAATAGCAATCCACTTTTCAACTGTCATGAGATGGTTCAGGATAGTCAAGGTCGATTAATTATGTTAGGTGATAACATTCATAATAACATCCTGATCTTTGATAAATCGGGCAAGCTTTTGGATAGCTGGGGAAATTCGTGGCCAGGCGGTCATGGCTTAACACTTTCGAAAGAGGGTGGAGAAGAGTTTTTACTTATTGTTGACTGCGGATGGTTTCAGGATAAGACTGGTAAATGGACCAAGCAGGCCGGACAGGTTGTAAAAACAGATCTAACTGGACGGATAATATTTACCCTGGGGCATCCACGGACCATCGGAATTTATAAAGACACAGAGTCTTTTATGCCTACCGAGACAGCCGTAGCGCCCAATGGAGATATCTATTTAGCCGATGGTTATGGCTCCGATTATATCATTCAATACAATAGTAATGGGGAATATATTCGCCATTTTGGGGGTCATAATAACACGAATCCTGACCACAATCTTCATTGTGCGCATGGTGTAACTGTTGATACTCGCGATAAAAATAATCATAAGCTTATCTGCACTTCGCGTGAGGAAAATTGCTTCAAGGTGTTTACCCTTGATGGGAAGTTCCTATACCGTATTGATTTGCCAGGTATGTATGTCTGCCGTCCCGTTCTAAAGGGCGATAACTTATATGCAGGTGTTTGTTGGTCAAAAGATGAGGCTGGAAAGATGATCGGTGGCAATAGTGGCTTCGTCACCATTTTAGATCAAAATAATAAGGTTCTATCAAATCCTGGTGGGAATGCCCCTGTTTATAAGAGTGGAATTTTGCAGCCAACCTTGCAAGACATCAACCATATTTTTCAACATTGTCATGATGTTTGTGTCGATGATGATCTAAACCTTTACATCTGTCAATGGAATGCAAATCAAACCCCACCTATCAAATTAACTAGGGTATAAAGTATGACAATGGATCTATCCGCATTTTTAGGGCATCTTCATCCGTTAATTGTTCATCTGCCAATTGGGTTTTTAATCCTTGCGGTAGTTTTTGAATTTTTATCTTATGCAAGGCCTTATGAAGCCCTAAAACGTGCGGTTCCATTTGTTTTATTTTTAGGTTTTCTCTCGGCATCTATTGCCGCTCTTTTTGGCTATTTGTTAGCTCAAGGGAGTGGCTATGATTTAGAGACTCTTTCAGATCATCAGTTATATGGCATTTTGCTGGCTGTCGTCTCAGGTATCTTGTCTCTTTTTACATGCTCATCTATTGAGCTTGCTATGAGATTAAAGCGGAGGACCTTCTCTTCTTTAATGCTTATCATGTTTTTATTAGTTTGTTATACGGGTCATCTTGGAGGCTCGTTGACACATGGGAAGGATTATATTTCGTTAGATATTTTTGGCAATAGCACGTCCGGTAAGATTCAAGGAGGGGAGAATGGTTTAACGACGGTTCAGGCTAATGCTGATATCCCATTTTTAATAGACCTTAAGGCATTAGATAGTCTTAAAACAAAAGGTGTTATTGTTCGCATTATGTTGCATGCTCCTTTGCAGCTAGATGTTACCATTCCTGCGGGAAGTGGCATAAAGATGACCCAGATAGCTTCCCAATTGCGGAGCATCTCGAACCAGGTGATTTGGCTGAATCTTTCAGGCAATGGGTTAACAGATCAGGATTTAGATTTTTTACCTTTGATGACAAATCTAGAGAAATTACGACTGGAGAAAAATCCGATCACAGATCATATTGCTGGTCAATTAAAAGGGTTGGATAAACTGCAAGCCATCAATTTAAACGACACTAAAATAACGGCAGTCTGCTTGGATCAATTAAAGCAAATGCCGAACCTTAAACGAGTATATAGCTGGCATACGGTGGAAAAATAAGTTATTTTTGGCTTCACAATATGTTTGCATTTTAATAAAAAGAGAATTGGGAGCTCTTTGAACATTCGGAAACCCTTTACGCAATTTTCAACTGCATTAAAAGCTTTTAAAATGGGTAAGAATCTGGTTGTTTTCGTGTTTGGTATTCTATTATTTAGCGCTTGTCATTCAAGTTCCGATACTAAGAAAATTGTTCGTCCGGCACCGGATGATATTTCTGTGTTAGGAGCGCTTCCTTTACTGGTAACTTATCCACTAAATAACCCAAGTACTCCAGACAAAATTGAGCTTGGCAAACTTCTCTTTTTTGATCCTATCCTTTCGGGAAATAAAGATGTGGCTTGTGCCACCTGTCATCATCCTGATTATGGGTTTGCCGAGAGTTTAGATCTCTCCATTGGCGTTCATGGAGCAGGTCTGGGCGGTAGCCGTAATTTCAAGCAGCCTAATGATATCCCTTTTGTGAAGCGAAATTCTCAGTCGATCATTAATACGGCGTTTAATGGCATCACCAACAATGGGATGATTGATCCTTTGCAGTCTCCTATGTTTTGGGATCTTCGAGTCAAAAGTCTCGAGAGTCAGGCCTTGGAGCCAATTAAGGCTTTTGAGGAGATGCGAGGTCATGCTTTTGTGGAAAATGATGCGCTGGCAAAAGTCGTATCCAGACTAAAGGAAATTGAAGATTATCGAAAATTGTTTAAAAATGCGTTTGGGGGTCAAGATGCGATCACAAAGGATAATCTGGGAAAGGCGATTGCCGCTTATGAGCGCACCCTTGTTGGGAACAATTCGCGATTCGACCAATATATGCGAGGAAATACTGCTGCGCTTACGCGGAATGAACTCGAAGGGTTGAAGTTATTTCTAAAAGATGGCTGTACTAAATGTCATCATGGACCTATGTTTTCAGATTATAAAACCCATGTCATGGGAGTCCCTGAACAGGAGAAATTAAAATATTCAGACGCGGGATTTGAGAAGAGTTACGCCTTTAGAACACCTTCTCTAAGGAATCTTTTGCATACCTATCCATATATGCACAACGGAAAGCTTAAGAGTCTTGAAAATGTTTTAGAGTTTTATGAAGATCTTTCAGGGGGCAAACAGGCAAACTCAAGAATTCAGTTTAGTCAAATTGATCCTTTAGTTGCCAACCTAAATGTTGATTTTAAAGACATTGCTTTTATAGTTGAGTTTTTAGGTTCCTTGAATGATGAGCCCCAAAATAAATCAATTCCTCTAAGGGTTCCAAGTCATTTGTTGGTTGGTGGAAATATCTACTAGAGAACTAATTCACGCTAATTGAAAATGACATTAATTTATCAGTCTTATTTGCCTTTTCAAACGAAACAATAGACATGCTAAAGATCATTCCTTTATTTTTTATCTTTGCATGGCTCCTAATGAATGATTTATGTCTGTTGCTCTCGTGATCCTGAATGAAATATCAAATAGTTTTGCTGCTGAACTGCCGCCCCCAAAGGCTCAAGTAGTTAAAAAGAGCACTAAGACTGCGAAAGGCAAAACAGCTGTTTCTAAGTCAGCAAAGGTTTCTAAAAAGGGTGTTACAGCAAAAAAAACGATTGCAAAACCTACTCCCAAAGCGAAGAACCCATCCGCTAAAAAAGTTCTACCGGCCAAGAAAGAAGCGACTAAGAAAGTACTTGCGAAAAAAAATATTACAGCTAAGAAGGTTCTTCCCGCGAAGAAAGAGGTTGTTCAAAAAGTTGTACCTGCCAAAAAGAGCCTAGTTAAGCCGGCAGTTACTAAGTCTATAGTGGTCAAGAAGGCACTTGTCTCAAAAGCTATAGCCACAAAAAAACATCCGAAGAAAGAAGTTGTTCAACAGGTCAACTACAGCGAGGAGAGTGTTGTGAAGGATTCTCGTTTAAATATCTACACCGGCAATCCTGGCTATTATGCCACATTAGGCGATACGGCCTATTTTGGCAATATTCCTACTCTATCGGACTCCGCATTTATACAGGCTCAACGGACGATAATACCTGTTTCAACAAAGCCTTATGGCAAAGTGGGTAAGGAGCGAATTGCACCAAGTCAAGATTGGGTGCTAGGACTTATTTTAGTCCTTTGGATTATTTTTGCTTCTGTCACCGCCAATTTCCCTAAATATCTAGATCAAATATTTTTAAGTCTCGTTAATTTTAAGGAAGCCACAAGGTTATTTCGTCAGCGTGGTTATAAAATGATGTTCGGTGCGGTCCGTTTAGACCTAATTTTTCATTTAGTTTTGCCGCTTTCGGTCTTTCAGATCGCACAATTCTTTAATGTGAGCATTGGTGGTTATCCAAGTATCGTTCTTTTTATTGGAATGGCCGCAGTTATCAATACCTATCTGTTTTTGAAAATCTTGCTCAATAAACTGGTTGGCTCTATCACCATGGTAAAAGAGCAAACCAAGGAGTCTTTGTTTAACATTAGTCTGCATTACAGAGCCTTAGGGTTTATCTTACTGCCGCTGGTTACTATTCACGCGATATTACCAATTACTAATTTTATTACCATCTGGATAATGGCGGTTTTATTGGTAATTCTCCATATTGCTGCCGTGATTCGAACAATTTATTTAGCTTATCAAAAAGAGATTTCAATTTTCTATTTGATTTTATACCTTTGTACCCTAGAAATTCTACCATTGCTTTTGATTTTCAAGCTTATCGTGAAACAATAGATAAGGTTTGAAGAGTACCAATTTTTAAAAGTAAAGAAGTTGAGGATTAAAAAAATATTAGTTTCGCAACCTGAGCCAACTCCGGGTAACTCACCTTACCACGACTTGGCTGTTAAACACAATTTGAAGATTGATTTTCGTCAATTCATTCAAGTTGAGGGTGTTCCGTCAAAGGATTTTCGAAAAGATCGTATTCAGATCTTAGACCATACTGCGGTAATATTTACCAGCAGAACAGCTATTGATCACTTCTTTCGGATCTCTGGAGAGTTGCGTTTGACGATCCCTGATACCATGAAATATTTCTGTATTTCAGAGGCAACTGCATTTTATCTTCAGAAATATATTGTTTACCGTAAGCGGAAAATTTTCTATGCCAATGGTAAATTCCCTGATCTAGTAGATGTTTTAGCTAAGCATAAAGATGACAAGTTTCTAATCCCGTTATCAGATATGCACAAGGAAGAGATTCCAGTGCTTATGGAAAAGGCGAAATTAAATGTGACTGAAGCCATCATGTATCGCACAGTAAGCAGTAATCTTTCAGATCTTAAGGATGTTAATTATGACATGCTTGTATTTTTTAGTCCAAGTGGGATAAAGTCTTTATTTGTGAACTTCCCTGACTTTGAACAGAAAGAGACTAAGATTGCTACATTTGGACCAGTAACAGCGAAGGCTGTTAGAGATGCTGGTCTACGTTTAGATGTTGAGGCTCCCATACCAGAAGCCCCATCCATGCCTGCTGCATTAGAGCGATTTATTTCCGAATTCAATAAAAATAATAAATAGATTTTTATTTATGTTATCTGAAGGGGGAAAGTGATTTTCCCCTTTTTTGTTTCTGCACTTATGACAACTTTTACCTTTAAGAAAGATGAGAAGCTATGTAGCCAAAAAATTATTGGCGACCTTTTTCTGAAAGGGAGTTCCTTTTTATGCTATCCCTTAAAAGTTGTTTGGAAGGCAGAGCCTTTGCCTTTCCCTGTTCCTCTTCAGGTGGTTTTTAGTGTACCCAAACGACTATTTAAAAGGGCTCACGATCGAAACCTATTAAAACGCCGACTGCGTGAAGCTTATCGTTATCATAAACATGAGCTTAATGAGTTGCTCACGGCACATAAACAGCAGGTTGCACTTATGATCGTCTATATAGCAAAGGAAGAATTAACCTTTGCCCAGATCGATGAGGCAATGATAAAAATGATTGACAAGTTCAAGAAGAACGAAACGCTAACAAACTAAAAAAGAGACTTATTAAGTCTCTTTTTTAGTTGAAGAAATCAACTGTTTATTTTCTAATTGAAAGTCTACAAGTCGCGATCCATGATTTCAGTTTGCTGACGCACTGAATCCTCATGGATAAGTTGAAATAACAACTTGATTAGCGTCTCATCTAAATTAAGTTTTTGCGCAGTCTTAATGCGGTCTTCCATAATTTGAGTCCAACGGTTGATCTGTAACGCAGTTACTTTGTTCTCCTTCTTATAGTTTCCAATTTGCTTTATAATTTCCATCCTTGAAGCTAGAATTTCCATGATCTCATGGTCGATCCCATCTATTCTTGAACGAAGAGCATCAAGTTTATTTTCAAATTGAGGATCGTTCGAATTCTCATAACGAATGACCAACTTATCTAGGATCTTTGAAAGTTCAGCAGGTGTTACCTGTTGGTCTTTGTCACTTAAAGCACAACTTGGATCGATATGTGATTCTAACATTAATCCATCTAATCCAAGATCGAATGCTTTTTGAGAGATCTCAAATAGGTATTCACGTTTACCCGCAATATGGCTAGGATCGCAAATAATTGGCAGGTTCGGCATAAGCTGGCGTAGCTCAATTACGGTTTGCCAATTTGGATAATTGCGGTATTTTGATGCCCCAAATGGAGTAAACCCACGATGTATTGCAACAAGATTTTTTATTCCTGCATGATTTAATCTTTCGATGGCCCCAAGCCAAAGTTGAACATCCGGATTAACAGGATTTTTAACCATTATAATTTTGTCTGTTCCCTTCAAGACATCAGCGATTTCTTGAACAACAAATGGCGAAGCTGTTGATCGGGCACCGATCCAAAGAATATCGACATCTGCTTTAAGACACTCCTCAACATGCTGAGCATTTGCAACTTCTGTTCCAGTAAGCAAGCCGGTCTCCTGCTTCGCAAGCTTTAACCACTCTAAGGCTACGGTGCCCATTCCTTCGAATGAACCTGGGCGGGTACGTGGCTTCCAGATGCCTCCGCGATAAACCATAACCCGTTTATCTTTCGCAAGTTCTCTTGCTGTTGCTAAGGTTTGTTCTTCCGATTCAAGGCTGCAAGGACCACTGATTAAGAGTGGGTTATTTATAGATGGCAGCCAGTGACTGATTGGTCGGATGTCTAATTGTAATCCCATGATTATTTCGTATAAAATTTAATAATTGTTTCTTCGTTTTTTGTCAAGGAAGAGTTCTCTCCCCCTAGGATTCCGCGAATGTTATTCGCATTCTCGATAAGCGAGATTAACTTTTCGTGGTCATTATTTTTAAGACTCTTTTTAAATTCTTCTAAATGGTGAATATAAGCTTCTAAGGCTTCAAAGATATAATCTCGGTTTTGCCAGAAAATAGGTCCCCACATTTGGGGTGAACTTTTTGCTAGCCTAACTGCCGATTGAAATCCCCCTGAAGCTAAATCAAAAATGATATTACGATCTTCAATAGCCTGAACTGTATTCGCTAAAGCAAAGGAGGTCGCATGTGGTAGATGCGAGATAAAAGCTGTTGTATGATCTTGCTCATCACTACTCATATATGCAATCGACATTCCTAATGCTTGAAACATCTTCTCGGCTAAGGCTAAATGCTGCGGCCTGCTAATCTGATGGTCACAAATAATACAAATTTTACTCTCAAATAAATGTTCTAATGCCGCTGTTGGTCCACTATTTTCAGTGCCTGACATTGGGTGAGATGCTACATAATTACCTCGCATCGCATGACCTTTTACGGCCTCTGTAATCTCGCGTTTTGTTGAACCAACATCAATAACTGTCGTTGACGCAGAAATTTCGCTTAAGATCGTTGGGAGAACCTGAGCAATTTTATCTACAGGGATGGCCAATAGAACAATATCGGCTTCTTTAACGGCTTTCTCAAGGTGTTCAATTCGATCGACAAGGCCAACTTCTAGGGCAATCTTCGCATTATTTGGATGGCTATCAACGCCAATGATCTCGGTGGCAAATTTGGTTCTACGCAAATCTTTCGCCATCGACCCTCCAATAAGTCCTAACCCAATTACTGCAAGTTTCATTTGTCTTATTTTTATCACAAACAACAGGATATTTAAAAGCCTTAAGACTTCTTATCGCTGGTCGTGAATTAATGCTAAAAAAAGAGGTCTCCGTATCTGGAGACCTCTTTTTGATATCATATTGTTTGTTTACAATACCTTACCGATCAGTCCCCATGCGAAGGCCGAGATAACCAAACCAAAAGTAAGAAGTATTGTTTTTCATCAAAGTCAATTTTATTTTCTAGGACAAAAATAAATAAAATATAATTACGAAAAGGTTCTTGACTTGAAAATATTCACTTTCAGACCTATTTTGATCAAATTAAATACCAACTTATCAGATTTTGCTTGGTTTAGCTTCTATACCTGGAATCATCTTCTGCAATGAGTGATAGGTATGATTCATAGCGTGTTGCTGGGATGTCACCCTTTTCAGCTGCCGCTTTTACCGCACAGCCAGGTTCGTGAGTATGCATGCAATTGAAAAATCGACACTGATCTAAAAGCCCAAAAATCTCTGGAAAATAGTGGGCAATCTCCTCTTTTTGCATGTCGATAACGCCAAAACCTCTAATCCCCGGAGTATCAATAATCATGGCATCTTCCAAAGTTTCAAACATCTCAGCAAAAGTTGTCGTATGCTTCCCTTGCTGATGATGGTCTGAGATCACTCCAGTCTTTAGCTTTAGATTGGGGTCAATGCAGTTTAAAATCGATGACTTTCCAACTCCTGATAGCCCAGAAAATAGACTAATCTTTCCTGGAAGTTCTTTTTTTAATAGATCAATATTGATATTTTTTTCGGCTGATACCTGGAGACATTTATAGCCAATTGACTCATATGTTTGAAGAAACTCTTCTAGCTTTTCATAGTCTTTCTCGTTGTATAGATCTATTTTGTTAAAAATAAGTGTGGCTGGTATGCGATAGGCCATCGCAGAAACAAGGTAACGATCGATAAATCCTGGAAGTGTTACGGGGTAGTTTACAGTCACTATAATATAGGCCTGATCAATATTAGAGGCTATAATCTGACTCTCGCGTGAAAGATTAGAGGCTTTTCGAATGATGTAATTTTTACGTGGCTCAACAGAAACAATAATACCAGTAACTCCCTCTTTTGTGGTTTCGTCGTACTGTAGTTCAAAAGCAACTCTATCACCTACGGCGATGGGATTAGTTGTCCTAACCTCCTTCATCCTTAGCTTCCCTTTTATGCGGCAGTCGAGAATCGTGCCATCATCCGATTTTATCGAATACCAGCTGCCTGTTGATCGTATGACTAATCCCTTATTCAAATGCGTTATTTTAGATGCTAAAAATACTTAAACTTTTGAACTCATAGCGTTTCTTTATTGTTTGAAGTATAGATCTAACTATTATTTGAATTCAAATGTATGGGGCTGTAAACAAGCTATTAAAATAGTTAGATTAATCTCTGAATTGTTACTTTTGCAGAACTGCTGAACAGTGATAATTTTTAATTTTATCGTTTCGATGACTAAAAAACTTTTGAAAGCGAGCATTGCGCTACTTCTTGTTCTTATCTTGGGACTCTCTTTTTGGGGCTTTAAAAGCGATCAGAAGAATTTCGAAATCTCTAAAAACCTAGATATTTTCTACACCTTAGTTCGTGAGTTGAATCTCTTTTATGTTGATGAGGTGAAGCCTGATAAATTAATTAAAAAGGGCATCGACGAGATGCTTGATACCCTTGATCCATATACTACGTTCATCCCAGAATCGGAAATGGATGATTTTAAGTTTATGACCACTGGCGAATATGCAGGTATTGGTGCAATGATCAGCAAACAAAAGAATCAGATTGTCGTTGCTGAGCCTTATGAAGGTTTTCCTGCACAAAAGAGCGGATTGAGGGCTGGAGATATATTTCTTGAAGTTGATGGTAAAGCGGCAGATAAAATGGCAGTTTCTGACGTCTCAGATATGCTTAAAGGTCCAGCAACTAAAGCCGTAAAAGTAAAAATACAACGTCCAGGTGAAAAACAGCCCTTTACATTAGATATTATTCGCGAGCAAATTCAGATTGATCCTGTGACCTATTATGGGATGATCGATAACAAAATAGGGTATATTCGACTGTCAAGTTTTACAGATGGATGCGGTGATAATATTCGCAAGGCATTCCTTAACCTCAGAGACACGAAAGGGGCTAAATCACTTGTGCTCGACCTTCGTTCTAATCCAGGAGGTTTACTTGGCGAGGCAGTTAAAGTGACTAATCTATTTGTCAAACACGGCCAGGAAATTGTGAGCACAAGAGGTAAAGTTGCACAATGGGATAAGACTTATCAGGCGACTGAGCAGCCTGTTGATTCTGTTATGCCACTAATTGTACTTGTGAATAGCGGCTCCGCATCTGCCTCCGAAATCGTTGCTGGTGCACTGCAAGATCTTGATCGAGCGGTTATCCTCGGAAATCGAACTTTTGGCAAGGGATTGGTGCAAACGACTCGTGACCTCAGTTATAATACAAAACTTAAGGTTACTACGGCGAAATACTATATCCCAAGCGGCAGATGCATTCAGGCACTGGATTATTCACATCGCAATGCAGATGGTAGTGTTGGTCATATCGCAGACTCTTTGATATCTGTTTTTAAAACGAAGAATGGAAGATTGGTAAAAGATGGCGGAGGTGTAACGCCAGATGTGAAAAATGTGCAAGACACTTTAAGCACACTATCCTATAGATTGGTGCAAGATTATATGGTATTTGATTTTGCCACAGAATATGCCTTTAAACATAAAGCTATTGCCCCTGCAGATAAGTTCAGGATTGACGATCAGATCTATTCTGAATTTCGACAATTCCTCCGCGAAAGGAAATTTACCTATGAATCGAGGAGCGAGCAAACCCTAAAAGCACTCATTGAAGTTGCGAAAAGAGAACGTTATTTTGATGGTGCAAAGAACGAGTTTGAAGCACTCGGAAAGGGGCTCACTTTAAATCTCGAACTTGATCTTGGAAAATTTAGTGACGAGATTCGGGAATTGCTAAAAGATGAGATTGTTGGACGTTATTATTACCAAAAGGGGACCATTATCTCTGAATTAGGCACTGATCTGGAGATCAAACGAGTGGTAACTATTTTCAGTAATCCAAGCGAATATGACTCAATTTTGGCGGCTCCAACCGCGGAGATAAGCAAAACCAAATAGATAATTTATCACAAGTATGAAAAAAAAGATATTGGTATTAGCTCAGCTTCCAGTGGCTGGACTTACTGCTCTAAAAGAAAATTTTGAAGTTATTTACCCTGAAAGCTCTTTTTACTTTAGCGACGCTGAGGTTCAGGAGCATTTAGCAGTTGCAGACGGCGTCTTGTCGGTATTTACAAAGCCATTTAAAGCTGACTTACTTAAATTGGCACCTAACGTGAAGATCGTCTCTAACTATGGTGTTGGTTACAATAATATTGATGTCGAATACGCCACTTCGAATGGAATTGCAGTTTGTAATACTCCAGGAGCTGTCACCGAGCCTACCGCAGAGATGGCTATGGGCTTGATGATTGCTTTGATGCGTAGGATATGTGAAACGGATCGTAAACTAAGAAACCCTTCCGGCTTAAAATGGGGAATGATGGAGAACTTAGGAAGTTCTTTATGGGGTAAAACACTCGGCATTGTTGGAATGGGTCGTATCGGTCGAGCGATTACGCGAAGAGCTGTCGCTTCAGGCATGAACGTGATTTATTATAATCGCACAAAGCCAGCTTTAGGTGCAGAAGAATCAGATGCACAGTGGGTTCCATTTGAAACGCTCCTGGAATTATCAGATATTGTATCTCTTAGTTGCCCTCTAACGGATGAGACATTTCATTTGATGAGTGATACTCAGATGCAAAAAATGAAGACTGGAGCTTATTTGATTAACACGGCTCGTGGACCAGTCGTTGATGAGCAGGCATTGGTTAAGAATTTATTGAACGGGAAGCTAGGCGGGGCTGGCCTTGATGTCTTTGAAGATGAGCCAAAAATTACACCCGCACTTTTTGAATTCGATAATGTCGTGCTAACTCCTCACAATGCCACCGGAACTATTGACAGTCGCATCATGATGGCTCAAGAGGCAAGCGAAAGCATTATTCGCTTCTTTAATGGGCGCAAGGATATCCCAATTGTCAATGCTGTTATTTGGAAATAGTAGAAGCTAAATAGCACGAAAAAGACAATTGGATGTTTAGCTTATGCAAGCGATAATTCTAATTATCGTGAGACAGAGAATATCGTCGGGAAAATAATTGCGAGTAAAACAAATATCAAAATTAGGCCAATTAGTGAGATTGAAAAAATTGTTATTCCTTGTTTAAATCGCTTATTAGTAGCCATTAGCTCTCTTAATGCTAGCACCTTATTTATTTTGTCAGAAAGCTTTATTAGGGCAAATTCATTTTTAACAATGTAGTCGTAGGCTCCATATTTAATGCAGTCAATCGCAATCTCGATACTATCTTGCCCCGAAAGAAAAATAAAATCTGTTGAAGGTGATTTTTTCTTTACGGCAATAAGGACATCAAGTCCATTCATTCCATCCATTAAGTAGTCTTGAATGATGATGTCAGGATTTCTGCTAATACTTTGTAGACAAGCTTCTCCACTAATAAAGCTCTCGCAGTTAATAAGCTTGTGCGCGCGCAGATGACTGACAATAAGCTTCGAATAGATTGAGTTGTCTTCAACAACAAAGAGCAATGGGAATTTTGAAGTCTTCATTTTTTTGAATTATTATGTGAACTCAATTTCAGTCTAAGTACTGAATAGTAAAAATGGCAGATTACATTATGTTCAATTTAAGAAATTGAGGTGAGATATCCAAATTTTAATTTCTTTTTATATCTTCGCTGAATATAATCACCAAAAACTTATTTCATGAAAATTCTGAGTAATCTCTTAATCTTAGTCGTTCTAATGACGGTAGGATGCAAAACGCAAAAGATTGCGCCAAAGCCACAACCTGTAAAGTCTGAAACTGTTGTGCCTGAAACTGTTAAATCTGAAACTGTTGCTAAACCTGCAGGAACTAGCAGTGCAGCATCATCTGTAAAATCAAGAGAAGAGCATATCACAGCTGCTAAAGGAGAAGCAAGCGATTTAGGATCTAAACGATTTTATGTTATCCTAGGTAGTTTCGGAGTGTATGAAAATGCACAGAAATTTAAGAAGACTCTTGCTTCAGAAGGTTTCTCTCCAGGAATTCTTATTAATGAAAAGGGATTATATCGTGTTTGCGCTCAAAGTTACGATGATGAATCATCAGCTCGAAGCAAAATGAGCGATATTCGTCAGCAATATACAAAGTATGCTGATCTCTGGCTGCTAATGAAAAAATAGTTGACATCATAAAAAAAGAGGGTTTAGCCCTCTTTTTTTTATATCTATTAATCTGCTTTTTATGTTCAACTAAAAGACTTCTCCTAAGTTGAAGAATAAACCATGGGATCCACCAACTCCAAAGCCATAATCAATTCCTAAATTTGTATTTGAATACTTGTTCATTTTAAGCCTGAGGCCAATCCCAGCTCCTGGAATAATCGCATGCTTGTCAGACCAGTTCTGATATATGTCTTGCATATTCCCAAACACAACTCCACCCAATAACCCATTGTGAGATAGGACGAATCGATATTCTGATTCAAAATACATTAAATTTTTTCCTGTATATCTTCCTGGAGCATACCCTCTACCCGTGTTGGAGTAGGCATCCCATCCGATACTTGGAAGATCTAGATAGGGCGGTGTCCCATCCAACGTAAAGTTGTAATAATTCCAAAATGCCAATATATTGCTGGATGAGGCGGGGAGTTTTATATAATGTCTTAAATCGAGAACTAGGGATTGCCAATTGTTATCGCTCCCTAAAAAGGTCATATTCGGACGATATTGAATATTTCCATAGCTTCCTCCAGAAGGATTTTCAGGATTTTTACGGCTGTCGTATACTGTGTTTAACGATATTCCTGTGGAATTTGAGTGATTTGAATTTTGATAAGCTCTAAGGTCAGTCAAGGCTTTTCCAGAAATGGTGTCTGCTCCAATATTCCAGTGGGAATCATGGTTGATCCCACCTCCAATAAAGAAGTTTGGCTTGATTTCGAATAAAACAAGCTGATTAATGCGCAAGTAGGTGTAATTGATATTTAACGCATCGCTTAGCGTGGTATTGGTCCCTATGCCATAAGTTTGAGTTGGAAATTTATAATAACGCATATCCCCAACAAGGTGTAGCTTATACTTTTCGAAAAACAGACTACTGTTTGCTGTAAACCAATATTGATGAAATTCTGAATAATATCCATTTATAAGCAAGTTTGAAAACCTACTCTTACTTGCATCCGTGTAGAACGAGGCGTTTGTTATTATAGCACCTGTAAGCCCTGACTGCATAGAATATCCGACAACAGGAATGACTGAAAAAAATGGTTTTTTCCCTTCTGCTGAATCTCTACGCAATGGAGTTTTAAACTCCAAATGAATTAAATCAACGATGTCTTTAGACTGGTTGGTGATGCTATCTTCTTTGGCTCTCGTGCTTGATTGGCCAAAGGTATTTTTGGGCCCCAAAATGAAAAGAAGTAGCTGCAAGGATAGGATACAAATATAAGCGTGATGCATTCGTTTTAACAAAATGAGAAGTCCATTGAAACGTAATCCTTATTTGATCTAGAACTTATGAAATGGTTTAACTGCAGCTCTGCTGTATTTTTTAGGTTGTCGCTCAAGCCAAAGGTTATTATCGTTTCGCCTAATTCTAACTCAGTTGGCGGAACTAATTTTGAGCCTTATTTTCCGGTGTAATGCTCTGCCCTTAAAGCATCTGTAGTCCATGCTTTCAGAAAATCTATTATTTTTTTCTTCGAATATCCTTCGCCCTCCTCGAGGTAAGAGGAGTTTTGTGTGTGAAGGCGTTTGCCGTTTTTATCTAAGATAACGAAAACAGGAAACCCAAAGCGCTGAGGGTAATCAAGCTTCTTAAGTTCTGCTAAGTTCCGATTTTCTTTACTGTAGTTAACAAGCAAATAGATATAATTGGCATCCATTACGGTCTTTATCTCTGGATCTTCAGTGCAATTTTTATGAAACTTAATACACCACGGGCACCAGTTGCCCCCAATTTGTAGCAAGAGATGCTTATTTTCCGCCTTAGCTTTAATCAATCCTTGACTAATTGCTTTTGACACATCCGCCTGTGGATTATAGATCTGAGGCTGTTGGGCATAGTTAACCATAGAAATGGCGCTAAACAAGAGTATAAAAAAGAGTGTTTTCATACGGTAAGAATCTCCTTCTCCTTTGTGGTAATTAATTCATCAATCTTTCTTGTGTATTTATCGGTTAAATGCTGAATCGTCTCCACCGTATCTTTCTCTTCATCTTCAGATATTTCTTTTCCTTTTAGTAACTTTTTAAGATAGTCATTCGCATCTTTTCGGGCCGCTCTTATGCTTACCTTGGCCGTCTCACCCTCATTTTTTGCATCCTTCACAAGATTACGCCTTCTTTCCTCCGTTGGAACAGGGACGTTAATACGAATAAATTCGCCATTATTTTCTGGATTAAAACCAAGATTGGAGTTCATAATGGCTTTTTCAATCGTTTGAATCATTTTTTTCTCCCAAGGCTGAATCGCAATGGTACGCGCGTCAGGAGTGTTAACATTTGCAACTTGCATAATAGGAGTCATAACGCCATAGTAATCAACCATGACGCTTTCAATCATTCTGGGACTAGCTTTTCCTGCACGAATATGGGCTAATTGATGGTCTAAATGGGCAATAGCATGATCCATCCTCTCTGTGGAATCGTCAATTATCAACTCTATCTCTTCGTTCATATGGTGATTGAATTAAAATGCTCTTTTAAAATTAGTATTTCCCTGGTATTAATTATGAACTATGGTCCCAATTTTTTCACCTTTTAAGACCTTAATCAGGTTTCCAATGGTATCCATATCAAACACCACGATGTTTAGATTATTCTCTTTACACATGGTAGTGGCTGTTAGGTCCATAATCTTTAATCCCTTTTCATATATCTGATCAAATGTTATGGTGTCAAATTTTGTGGCAGTAGGGTCTTTTAATGGATCAGCCGTATAGATTCCATCCACGCGCGTCCCCTTTAACATGGCATCAGCCTCTATTTCAATGCCTCTTAATGCGGATGCTGTGTCCGTTGTAAAGAATGGATTTCCAGTGCCGGCAGAGAAAATGGCTACTTCTCCATTTTTAAGCGTTTCTAAGGCCTTCTCCTTCGAATAGAATTCAGCAATGGGCTCCATCCTAATCGCGGTTAAAACGCGCGCTTTGACCCCTTCGCTGCCTAATGCCGACTGCAAGGCAAGGCTATTAATTACAGTTGCAAGCATTCCCATTTGATCACCTTTTACTCGATCAAAGCCTTTTGATGCTCCGCTAACTCCTCTGAAGATATTTCCCCCTCCGATAACGATTCCAACTTCAACGCCCAGCGTTACTGCTTCTTTAATTTGAACGGCATAGTCCTTGAGCCTTTGTGGATCAATGCCATAATGCTGTTCTCCCATCAGCGATTCGCCTGAGAGCTTCAAAAGGATTCGCTTATATTTTGCCATTTAAGAAGTTTTGATGGACAAATTTACATCAAAAAAGAGTTTAAACAAAAAGAGCCTCCACTGGAGGCTCTTCATATAGGAATAAGTAAATACTTATACGTTCAATGTGAAACGGATAAAAGTGGTTACTTTAACTTCTTTATCTACGCTTGAAAGATACTGACGAATGGTTGATTTGCTGTCTTTTACAAAATCTTGATTCAACAGTGTGCTGTCTTTGTAGAATTTATTCAGTGCACCTTGGGCGATTTTATCAAGCATCGCTTCTGGCTTGCCTTCTAATCTGAATTTTTCTTTAGCAATTTTTAATTCTTGTTCCACAATCTCTGGAGCAACATCGTCATTGTCAACGGCTACAGGATTCATCGCTGCAATTTGCATTGCAACATCTCTTCCTGCTTGATTGTCAATTGCTTTGCTAAATCCAACTAGCGTAGAAAGTTTATTTCCTGGGTGGATGTAAGGTACAACATTTGCTGCTTTAATGCATGAATAAAAGGCCAACTCGATCTTCTCTCCGATGATACCAGTTTGTTCAAGCACTTGTTCACCAATCGTACGGCCATCCATGATCAATGCTTTCACATCGTCTGTTGATTCGCACTTGCTGGCAATCGCATGACTTAGTATTTTATCAGCTAGAGCAATAAAGTTGTCATTTTTAGCTACGAAATCTGTTTCGCAGTTTAAAGATAGCACAGCTCCAAAGCTTTTGTCATCAGAAACCTTCGAAAGCACAACGCCTTCTGACGATTCTCTGTCAGCACGTTTACTTGCAACTAGTTTCCCTTTTTCACGTATAATTTCAATAGCACGGTCAAAATTGCCATCAGCCTCTGTTAGGGCATTCTTGCAATCCATCATCCCAGCACCAGTTGCTTTGCGCAATTTTGCAACATCAGCGGCAGAAATATTCATTGGTATAGATTTTAAAATATAAAGTTAAGATCGAAATTACTTTACTTCAGTTGTATCATCAGCCGAAATTTCTTCGATAGATTCATCGTCGCTAATTTCAGCAGCTGAATCCTCTAATTCATCTTTCTCGTCCTCTTCTACGATGTCATCTTCAACGATAATTTTCACGACTGCTTTACGACCACCTTTTTTAAGTTCAAGTGGTTGCTCGTCTGTTTCGTCTTTTTCACGTTCAACCTTGCGGTCAGATAGACCATCTTTGATTGCATCGCACATTGTGGTGATGATTAGATCAATAGATTGAGACGCGTCGTCATTTGATGGGATGATAAAATCAATTCCTTCTGGATTTGAGTTTGTATCAACCATGGCAAAGATTGGAATCGAAAGACGTTGAGCTTCGCGAACTGCGATTTTCTCTTTCAGAACATCCACGATAAATAGGGCAGCTGGAAGACGAGTAAGATCAACAATTGATCCTAATACTTTTTCCAATTTTGCTCTTTGACGCGTGATCTGAAGTTTCTCACGTTTCGACATATTGTCCCAAGCTGTGTCTTTCATCATTTTGTCGATAGAAGACATCTTTTTTACCGCTTTACGAATGGTTGGGAAGTTGGTAAGCATACCACCTGGCCAACGCTCTGCTACGTAAGGCATATTGATTGCTGCGATTTTCTCTGCAACAATAGATTTTGCTTGCTTTTTTGTCGCAACAAAAAGGATTTTACGTCCTGATCTTGAGATTTGTTTTAAGGCTTCAGCTGCTTCGTCAATTTTGACGATAGTTTTTTGAAGATCGATAATGTGAATCCCATTTTTCTCCATAAAGATATACGGAGCCATAGCTGGATTCCATTTGCGCTTAAGGTGACCAAAATGTACCCCAGCGTCTAACAACTGCTTAAATTCTGTTCTTGGCATATGACTTATTTGTTTACGTTCTGTTCAGTCAATCACTAGGTAGTCCAATACGATTGAAGTCCTAGCAATTTAGATTCTAAACAATATTTATAAAAAATTCTTTCGATGAATCGATTAACGTTTAGAGAACTGGAAGCGTTTACGTGCTTTTGGACGTCCTGGTTTCTTACGTTCTACTTCACGAGGATCGCGAGTAAGAAAGCCAGCTGCTTTCAGTTTTGGACGGTAATCTGCTTCGTTAATTTTTAGCAATGCACGTGAAATGCCCAAGCGAAGAGCCTCTGCTTGACCATTTAATCCACCGCCATCAAGGTTAACTTTAATATCATATTGACCTGCAACTTCACATAGATTCAACGGCTGTTGAACGATGTATTGTAAGGTGCCGACAGGAAAATATTCTGCCAATTCTCTTTTGTTAATGGTAATGTTACCTTTTCCTTCAGAGAGATATACACGGGCAACAGCAGTTTTTCTTCTGCCAATAGTGTTTATGATTTCCATGATAGTTATCTAATATTGTCCAGGTTAATTAATTTTGGCTGTTGAGCTTCTTTGTCATGATTTGCGCCAACAAATACATGTAAATTGGTGAAAAGTCTGCTACCTAAGCTATTCTTTGGAAGCATACCTTTAACGGCTTTCTCCAATAGTCTTTCTGGATACTTTTTCAAGATATCCGCCGCTGTTTGCGAGCGCTGACCACCTGGATAACCCGTATGACGGATGTACTCTTTCAACTTCCATTTATTCCCGGTTAATCGTACTTTTTCAGCATTCACAATAATCACGTTATCACCACAATCAACATGAGGGGTGTAACTAGCTTTATGTTTGCCTCTAAGGACAACAGCCACTTTACTGGCTAAGCGACCTAGAATTTGATCAGTGGCATCGATTACGACCCACTCTTTGTTTACCGTTGCTTTGTTCAACGATATCGTTTTGTAACTTAAAGAATCCACTTTCGTTTCAAATTAAAATGTGACACAATCTATTTTTTGCTGATTCACACGACTAATAGGCAGTGTAACAGGTTTATTAACAATTAATTGTCAATAACTTATGCTAAGGTTGCTACCCTACCCAATTAATACTTCAGCAAATAAAGATAAAATCGGGACTGCAAAAGTATTTATTATTTTTGATTTAACAACTGCTTATTGAAAATAACTGCAACAAAATCAATACAAAGCATGCCAGATGACTTCAAACGAGACTTAATTTTGCTGTTTCCTATTTTGTACGTTTGGGAATTACGCCAAAATTTAGAATCAGATATAGCCCTTCGCTATTTACAGCTGTCTTTTGAATGGTATCATAATAGTAATCAAACATAAACCCAAAGAAGGTGTCTTTTATGATTTGATGCTGGTAATAGTATTTTAAATCAATTAAATGATGGTCTGTTAGCCATGAATTACTCGCTGGAGTATAATTTTGAAAAATTGGAGTTCCTTGCGGGGTATAAAATAAATGTCCATGCCAATAGGCCGCGGTAATTCCACCATATCTTGAATCCAGTTTGCCACTAAGATAACTTCCCCAGCCGCTCGATTGCTGGAATATTACATCATCTTTGGGGTAGGTTGAAAGTGAAAAGGATGAAGTAAGCTCTAAATCTGTAAATACTTTGCTCGCGATTTTTTTCTTATAAACCAAGCCTGGCGTCAGTGTTATAAAACTTGTGGCGAGTCCCGGGGCCGTTCCAATGGTTCCTCCATGGTGGATTCCATAAAAAGTAAATGGGAGGGATAATGAAACGTCTTTGGTCTCTTTAATTACCAGATTGGTTTTAGTTCCAAAGACAAATCGTTCTTTAAATGGATCTCCAGGTAAAATCATCTTTTGCCAATCAATCCATAGATCAGCTGAAAAGCGGGTAGAGATGTATTTCGTCTGAAGTCCAACTTCAGGAGTTGCGGTGTAAAATAATTCCGGATTGTAAACCTGTTCCGATAGGAGATGATTCTGATCCGCATCTAAATTCCCAATGATTATTGAAATTTTCTCCGATGCTTTATAATGAGCGTTAAACCATGGGGACAATTGTGCATAATCGTCTCGGCCATTGTATTTAAGAATATGTCCCCCTAGCTCAAGCCGCAGTTTTGCGTCTGGGTAGTATACCACCTTTGGCCGAAGCATCGTTCCTGTTAAGGTGTAGTCTATGCTTCGGTTTAATTTGTTCTCATTGTTTTTGAAGAAATTTACATTGTCAACAGCAAAATAAAATGAACCAGTACTGTCAGGCTTAAAGGGTTCATAGGTTTTGAATAGGTTATAACTATTCTGACCATCGGCACTTAATCGTGCAACAGTAAGAATTAGAAGTATCGTAAGATGCCTAAACGTATTCATTCGAGTCGTTATTCAGGTCCGCTTTATTGAACTTGTGAGGGTTGCTTTACACTTTTAAGAATTAATCGATCATAAATATAAAGCATTATGGCCGCAATGGTGCCTATTGCAGTCACTACAATCCAAAACGTTGAGGGGTGGTATTTGTCCCATAGAAATTGCGTCAACTGATCAACCGACATATTCATCTTTTTTGCTGCACTCTGAAAGTAATCATTTTTTGAAAATTGCGCGCTAATTGAAGGGATATCGAGACTTTGCGAGCCAACTTCTTTTTGCGTTAGGGTGATCTTATCCGACATGCTTTGGTATAAATTCCCTGACACTAATCCTGCAAACAAATTTCCCAAGGCAATAGGGAGATAGGAGCATCCGATATAGAGGGCCGTTTTGTCTGATGGCGCTATCCGTCCAATATACTCCGTAATCTTTGGCGAACTCATCATTTCCCCTAATGCAAAAATTAGCAAGGCCACAACAATAAATAGTCCATTTTGAGTCGCTAGACTTAGTCCTATGCCTATAGATGCAATGAGAGTTCCAATGATCATAGCATTTAGAGGTTTATATCGCATCACGAATGCAGAGATGACTAACTGGAAGAGGATGATATAACCAGCATCCAAATTTATTAGATATTCAGCAGGGATAGTTCCAGAAGCTGTTCCCAGTTGATGCGCTAGCCAAGGCCAATATTTTAGTAAGAAGTCATAAACTACGGATGTATTTACCCATTGATCTATAAAGACAGGTAACGTCATATAGACCTGAAAAAACATAGTCCAAAATCCAGATATGATAAATAAGAATAGGGCAAATTTCCAGTCCGATAAGGCTGTCCCAATGTTTTGAAGTACATGATTCAGTTCTTCTTTCAACTTAGGCTTGGACTCATTCTTATCCTGCTTTTGAATCGGATCTTTATAATATAGTGTGACAAGTATGAAATTTAAGGCAATAACTACTGCTGAAGCATAGAACACATAGTCCCATGAGAATTTTCTAAAGTATCCAGTCACAAATGGACCAATGAATCCTCCGATGTTTATCATCATGTAAAAGATCCCGAATCCGATAGAAGAGGTCTCTTCGTCCGTTGTCTTGGTAACGGTGGCTGCTATAATGGGTTTAAAGAGGGCCGCGCCAACTGCGAGAAATAGGTAAATAAGAAAAACGGCGGTAAACGATTTACAGATTGGAATTAAAAGAAAGGCTACCGTATATATAATATAAGCAATGTATAGAGTCTTTCGATATCCAATTCGATCAGAAAATGCGCCAGTAAATATGGGGAGCAAGTAAAGAAATGCGGTTCCAATACCCATTATCAACCCTTTTTGGGTTTGTGAAAAGCCTAATGCTCCTTCGTCTGTTGAATTGGTAAGGTAGAGTGCAAAGATGAGATAGAATCCATACCAAGCCCATCGCTCAAACAATTCCATGGCATTAGCGACCCAAAAAGTAGTCGGATATTTCTTAAGAAGTTTTATAGAAATCATATTTAAGAAGTTTAGAGAGATCTCAAAAGTAAAAAAAATGGAATACATCCATTCTATTCAGTGGTCTTTAAAATGAGTATCTTCGCAGATGAATATTATTGATTCATGTGCTGCCATCACATTTTGTCTTAAAAATCGGCAATTCAGGTGGCGCAAAGGAGTTCGTTAAATGAAAAATACTCATATACAGTTTTTGGATCTCGGGGTTTGCGATTACAAGATTGCGTTAGTGCGCCAGGAAGAATTGCTGAAACAAATTGTCTCGATAAAGCTCGATAGAGATCATAATGTAGAGGCTTTGACTCCTAATTTCTTGTTGTTTGTGGAGCATCCGGCGGTTTATACGCTAGGGAAGAGTGGCGATGAGCATAACCTTCTTCTTAATTATATTCAATTACAAGATAGGAAAGCCGCTTTTTATAAGACTGATCGCGGTGGCGATATTACGTTTCACGGGCCTGGTCAGCTTGTGGGTTATCCGATTTTAGACCTCGAAAATTTTACGATTGGCTTGCGACAGTATATATATAGTTTAGAGGAGGTCATTATTCAGACTATATCGATGTTTGGGTTAAGCGGGACTCGCGATCCAGGTGCTGCAGGTGTTTGGCTTGATGAGGGTACTGCTAAGGCCAGAAAGATTTGTGCCATTGGGGTAAAAAGCTCTCGTTCGGTCACGATGCATGGATTTGCGTTGAATGTAAATACCGATCTCTCCTATTTTAATGATATCAATCCCTGTGGATTTTCAGATAAAGGGGTTACTTCACTCCAGAATGAGCTTGGTGTATTAATCGATTTTGATCATGTCAAAGCTGTTTTACGCGATAAATTCGCTGCGATCTTTGGTGCGGTAATGCTCTAAGGTCCCGTTTAGAGTCATATTTGATCTTAAATACACCCATTTTTTAGGCCTCATCGAGGGGCTTAACATTTACTTAACATAGCTAGTGTGCTGAATGGCTGATCGGTGACCGGGATATTTTAAAATATCTCAAGACTCTTGTATTATTTAGGTTCTTTAGGGTAATTGGCGTTAGAAACCTTCTACATTTGCACCACGATTTTAGGATCGTCTGAAGGCGATTAAAAAAGATTAACGTTCCACAATTTCTTGAAAAGATTTTTTCCTTAAAAAAAGGTTTG
>CAIUAN010000044.1 GCA_903897145.1 uncultured Bacteroidia bacterium
CCAATGTTGAGACGTTCATCTTCGCCAGTATACGTTTGATGAAGTTGGAATATATTAAAGCGTATCCCTTGCTGAGCGGCTAGATCACCTTCGATAACGATATCACTGGTTTTCCATTTGGCAAGCCATGCTTGACTATGCTCTAGCTCAAGTTGATCAAATCCTTTATGAAAAGCTGCAGCGAGGTGCTTCTTTGCTGTTTTTAAAAGTTTATCCTTCGCGAAATTTTCTGAGGAGATGCTAACGCCAAATTTTTCGATGGTTATAGATTCTCCACTTTCAATAGTTAATGGGATAATATTGGCAATAAATTTTGGACGATTCTCAATGTCAGCAGTGAATGGAATGGGCTGGCCATTTTTAAGCAGGTTGATTTTCATTCCACTGCAGACGTGAAATAGTGTTTTTCGTACCTCTGCCACGATATATCCTTCTCCCGATTTTATCTCCGCATCTACTTCATCCCAGAATTTCTCGTCGTAGTTGGCGTCTTCATTGCTAATATCAAAGTCGATATAGGGACTAAGTGTTAGCTTGTCGGAGAAGTTTAAGGCTGTAAGGGTATATCGAATGGCTCCAATTTCAGAATTAGCGATGCTAAGAAATCGTCGAGTCGAAACTTTAATCTGCTTGCCAGAGGCTAGCTCCGCCACGAAATCACGTGTTAGATGACCCTCTTGCATATCGAGCTCTCTCTTAAAGGAGATAATTTTTGCCGTATTTAAATCGAGCGTTTCAGTTCCAATGCGCACGTCGATGCCGATCCAATTGGCCGCATTTAGCACTTTGGCAAAATACTGCGGATAGCCATTTTTCCACCATCCCACACGTGTTTTGTCCGGATAATAAACGCCCGCAACATAATTGCCAGGGAGTGTTTGGCCGGTGAAGCGTTCTTCAAAGTTAGCGCGATGACCTATGCGGCCATTGCCTAAACTCATCAGACTCTCTGTTATTTTATTGTATTCAGGATGAAAATCTTCTTCAATGATCTTCCATCCGTTATGTTTGATATATTCTTTCATTTTAATTTTTTTAGAGTATAGATTTGCTTTCTCAGCGCACTATAAATACCATGATCTTAAACGATCATAATTAAATTCTTGAAAACCTGGAATGACAAAGTCTGCCCCTTTGAGGTTCTCATGTTTTCCGATACCAATGCAGTGCATTCCTGCATTAATAGCTGCTTCAATGCCTGCTTGGGCATCTTCAAAAACCAGACATTTTGTTGGTTCGATACCTAATTGAGTTGCTCCTTTAAGGAATACTTCAGGATCAGGTTTTGCTTTACTAACCATATTCCCGTCGATAATGGCGTCGAAATAGGTTGTAAGATTAGTCCGCTCCAGAATAAATGGGGCGTTCTTGCTGGCTGAGCCTAACGCAATACGAATCTTATTTTTACGTAAGTCTTTTAAAAAGTTAGTCACCCCTGGGAGTATCTCTTCAGGCTTCATCTCCTCAATTAACTTAAGGTAAAACTCATTTTTTATTGTGGCCAATCTATTTTTTTCTCCTTCTTCAAGGTTTATATTTCCTATTTGAAGTAGAATATTTAAAGACTCAAGTCTTCCAATACCTTTAAGGCGCTCGTTGTCATCTTTCGAAAAAACAAAGCCTAGATCCTCGGCAATATTTTTCCAAGCGATATAATGGTATCTCGCCGTGTCGACGATTACTCCATCCAAATCAAAGATGCAAGCTTCTATCATTGGTTATTTTGCATTAGAAGTTTGTTTATGTTCTTGAATAAATAGAACCGACACAGCAGCCAATACCATTGATAGTCCTGCAAGAACAAGCATCAGAATTGTTTTTTCGCCAACCATCGTTAACAGAAGTCCTCCTAATAAACCTGCGGCAATTTGTGGAATCGTGATGCTGGCATTGAAAATACCCATGTATACTCCCATTTTATTTGACGGTAAGGCTGCTGAGAGAATTGCATATGGCATAGCTAAAATGGCAGCCCACGCAATTCCTACCCCAATCATTGGAATAATCAATCCATATTTATCTTTGATAAAATTCAAGGAGATTAGTCCGAGGCCTCCTGCTAGGAGTGAAAACAGATAGGTTGCTTTTCGACCAAATCGATTGGCTATATTAGCCATTACAAGGGAGAACAGTGCTCCAAATAGACTGTATCCTGCAAATATGACGCCTACCCAGTTTCCTGCTTCATTGTAGGAAGCAGAGGTAGAATCTCCAGCCACCGTATTCCAAACGTTTTGTGCTATTCCTGGTGTGGTGTATACCCACATCATAAATAGTGCAAACCACGAGAAGAACTGAACGATGGAAAGTCGCCACATGGTCGATGGTATTTCTGCAAGCAGACTTAAGAAGGACCCGGTTGGAGTCTCTTTTTCGGCACCTGCATTATACTTTTCGTACTGTTCTGGTGGGTACTCTTTTGTTCTAAAGCTCGTCCATAATACGGAGAGTAAAAGGGCACCTCCTCCAAAGTAAAACGACCAAATAACCGTTGGGGCTACTTTTTCGCCTACTGCTGGGATGTTGGAAACCCCGATCCAGGTTAATACAAATGGGAGTAAAGAACCTACCACGGCTCCGGCATTGATTAAAAAGCTTTGGATAGAATACCCCTGGTTCCGTTGTTCTTCCGATACCATATCTCCCACTAAGGCTCTAAATGGTTGCATGGTGATGTTAAAAGAGGTATCCATAAACAACAACATAAAAGCACCAAAAAAGAGCGGAGGCAATAGGTAGGCAAAGAATTCAGAGTTTGGCATGAAAAACATCGCCATTGCTGAAATTATAGCTCCAAAAAGGATAAACGGAATCCGACGACCAAGTCGAGTCCAGGTTTTATCGCTGAAAAGACCAATGATAGGCTGCACAATTAGCCCAGCTAGAGGCGCCGCAAGCCAGAAATAGCTCAGATCATGAACATCTGCGCCTAACGCGGATAATATTCTGCTGGTGTTGCCATTTTGTAACGAATAGCCGATCTGGACACCCATAAATCCAAAACTTATGTTCCAGATTGACCAAAACGAGAGTTGCGGTTTCTTATTCATACGATAAATTGCGTTTATTAATTAAAAACATAACCTGACTATCTTTTATGGAAGGTTCATCTTGAGATTCTCTGCATGAGCTTTTGCCTCAAACAAAAAATGGCACGGATAAAACTTTCCGACTAAAGTTAAATTTTGTCGGGTTAAGCACCAAGAATAAGGAAAATAGGGAAACTCGTTATTCTGAATAGAAGAACGAATTTAAAAGGGGAAAGATGATTATTATTCGAAGACAAATATAGAGTGGAATTTGCTTAAATGCAATACATTTAGATGTTTATGGTGAAATAAATCAGAAGAATTTTAATAAATCCTTTATGCAAACGTTTGCATAAAGTGCAAAATTTTTCAGATTTTTTTCGTCGATTCTCGAATTACGAGATTTGTATCGACATAAAATGTCTCTCCGGCACCATTTCGTTTGTTTTCGATCCGTTCGAGAAGCGCACTGGCAGCTTTCACCCCCATCTCATAACCGTGTTGATCGACTGAGCTTAGTGTTGGTGTGGTTATATCGGAGAAATTACCTGCAGAAAAGCCCATAATAGCTACCTTCTCAGGAATGGCAATCCCCATTTTTTGTAAGCTCTTCATCGCACCTACAGCCGTTAAGTCATTAACCGTGAAGATACCATCGGGTGGAATGGGTAATTGAATGAGATTACGAGTTGCAATAGCCGCAAGCTCAAAAGAATCGGCTACAATCACATACTCTTCTAAATAGGGTAATCCATGTTTCTGTAAGGCTTCTTTGTAACCATCTAAGCGGCATTTCCCAATTCCTAAAGTACTCGGTGCGGCTAAGTGGGCGATCCGCCTACATCCTGAATCGATTAAGTGACAGACGGCGTTGTATGCGGCTAATTTATCATCTATGATCACACTGTCGGAATCGAAACCTTCAGGTATCCGATCGAAAAAGACCATCGGAATGCCGCTCTCTTCAATCATTTGTAGATGGTTGAAATCTTTGGTTTGCTTGGAGATCGATATTAATGCTCCTTCCACTCGATTCGAAAGAAGTGCTTGCGCATTGATGATCTCTCGATCGTATTTCTCATTCGATTGGCAGATCATAACATTATAACCCGCATCATAGGCCACATCTTCGATACCACTAATTACCGACGAGAAAAAATAGTGAACCAGCTCAGGGATAATAACCCCAATGGTGTTCGTCTTGCTGTTTTTAAGGGAGAGCGCAACGGCATTCGGCTTGTAGTGAAGCCTCTTCGCAAGCTCATTGACCGCATCTTTTGTGTCGGTGCTGATGTCGGGATGGTCTTTTAACGCACGAGATACCGTTGAGGCAGAAATACCGAGTGCTTTCGCAATATCTTTAATGGTTACTGGACTACTCATTCATTTAGGTCGTTAGCGAATACGTCTTTTATAACTTCACTAAATTACATAATAATTATGGATTTACAATTATTTAAGGGTGTTTAACAATTACTTGGCTATTCATTCACGAATAAATGCGAAAATAAAAAACATGTTGTAAAACATATTTGGCGCAAACGTCACCGCAAACGTTTGCATAAGAATAATTCCGGATCGGCCATATTTATATGTTAATTCAGTGTTAAAATAGTGTTAATTTGCAGTGCCACTATAAGGAAAGGGAAAGATTTATTGAGGCAAGATATTATTATTCAAGTGCTTATATGCCATGATGATCGTGAGGTCTAGCATTGAATTTGAACTGTAATTATGAACCAAAAATTTGAATCACATGAAATTTAAACTTTTAAAATTGAAAGCAATTTGGTTTCTGCTTTTGACTCTACTGACGATGTCGGTGGTGGCTCAGGAGAGATCAATTTCCGGTAAAGTTGCCGATGCTACCACAAATGAAAGCCTTATTGGTGTGACTGTATTAGTCGAAGGGACCTATACAGGAACAGCTACCGATGTTGATGGGAACTTTACCTTAAAGGTGACTCCTGGTGCAAAGCTGGTTTTTTCTTTTGTCGGATACCAGAGTCAGACTGTTGCCGTTGACTCACAAACATCATTAGCTATCGCGTTGAAAGTTCAACCGAAGGGGCTTGATGAAGTTGTAATTATTGGATACGGATCTGTGAAAAAATCAGATGCAACCGGATCTATTAGTACGGTAAGCTCAAAAGACTTTAATAAAGGTGCGATCACTTCGGCTCAAGACCTTATCGTAGGGAAGAGCGCTGGTGTGGTAATCACCTCCTCAGGTGGTGCTCCAGGTAGCGGATCTTCGATTCGTATCCGCGGTGGATCATCTTTAAACGCTTCGAATGACCCTCTAATAATTATCGATGGTGTACCAATTGATAATAGCAATGTAGCGGGAAGTTCAAACTTCTTATCGTTTGTTAATCCAAATGATATTGAGACTTTCACGATCTTAAAAGATGCTTCTTCAACCGCCATCTATGGTTCTAGAGCTTCGAATGGTGTGATCTTAATTACAACGAAGAGTGGCACTTTAAACACTCCGTTGAAGATTAGCTACAATGGGAACTCTTCTATCGGTCAAGCGATCAAATTTGTAGACGTCTACTCAGGCGACCAAGTTCGGGCAATTGCTGCCGATCACATTCCATTATATGGTGTAAATAGCTTATCGACATTAGGAACTGCGAACACAAACTGGCAGCGCGAAATTTTCCGTCAAGCCGTTTCGTCTGATCATAACCTAAGTTTAACAGGAGCAACCAAAAATCTTCCATACCGTGTTTCACTTGGATTTACCGATCAGAATGGTATTCTAAGAAACACTGGAATGCAAAGAGCGACTGCTGCGATTAACCTGAATCCAGTACTTCTTAATGGTGCATTGAAATTAAATATCAATGCGAAAGGGATGAACACCGCAAATAACTTTGGAGATGCGGGTGCAGTTGGTTCTGCAGTAAGCATGGATCCAACACAATCGGTGCATGACAATAGCATCGCAGCTCAAAATAATTCAGCTGGCTTTTATCAGTGGGCTAATTATGGAGCAAACCTAGGAACTCCTAACCCAGTCGAGCAATTGGTGATGTCAGATAATCATTCTACCGTTCAGCGTGCGATAGCGAATGTTCAAGCAAATTATAAACTTCCATTCTTGCCTGATCTGCATGCAAACTTAAATGTTGCAACGGATTATACCGATGGGAAAGGTCAGAACAACCGTCCTGCAACTTCGCCTTCGGTACTTACTGCTCCTCTTTATGGTCGCTTAAATGATTATACTGGCAGAAACTATAACAACCTTCTTGACTTCTACTTAAACTATACAAAGGAGTTAGGGTCTAGCAAGATTGATGCAACAGCCGGTTATTCATGGCAACACTTTAAACGTGATGGCAGCAGCTACTCTCGCGGAATCGTGGATAACACGCACCCTTACCAAAAATCAGATAGCTCCTCATTTATTACTGAGAATTATCTTGTTTCATTCTTTGGTCGTGTGAACTACAGCTTTAAAAATAAGTACTTATTAACGGCCACAATTCGTGATGATGGTTCATCTCGTTTTGCAAAAGGCAACCAGTGGGGTCTATTCCCATCTGCCGCTTTAGCTTGGAAGATTAAAGAAGAGTCGTTCTTGAGAGATATGAATGGACTTTCTGATTTGAAACTTCGTTTGGGTTATGGGGTCACTGGTCAGCAAGATGTAGGGAATGACTATCCTGCTCAGGCACGGTACATTAAATCAGTTGAAGGTTCTTATTATCCAATCGGAGGGGCCTATCTTCCAACGTTACGTCCAAGTGCGTATGATCCTAATATCAAGTGGGAACAGACAGCCACTACAAATGTTGGACTTGATTTTGGATTCCTAAAAGATCGTATCACCGGTTCTGTCGAAGTATACAATCGAGTTACTACGAATCTATTAAATACCGTTACTGTTCCTAGTGGAAGTAACTTCTCAAATACGTTGCTAACCAATGTGGGAAGTTTAGAGAATAGAGGTGCTGAGCTCTCACTGAATTTTGCGCCAATTGCCAAGAAAGATATGTCGTTGATCTTTGGCATGAACTTTACCTACAACGAAAATAAGATCACGAAGCTGTTGATCTCTGACGATCCAACGTATATCGGTATCTTATATGGCAGTGCCTTTACGGGTATGAACCAAGTTACTCGCGTGGGTCAAGGTGCTTACTCTTATTTCGTAAACAAACAGGTTTACGATCCAAGTGGAGCTCCAATAGAAGGTCTTTATGTTGATCTATCGGGTAAAGGTGGAACGGTAAGTGGAAACAATGCAGATAAATATATCTACAAAAATCCAACCCCAGTATTCTTAATGGGCTTCTCTGCTAAATTCAACTACAAGAAGTTCGATATGTCTGCCTCTGCTCGGACAAACATAGGAAACTATGTTTACGATGCTATCGGCGCTGGATCATCTTACGATCAGATGTCTCAAATTGGATATTGGAAAAATATGCCAACCATCCTTAGCGATACGAAGTTCGTGGCGCGTCAATTTACGAGCGATTACTTTGTTCAGAATGCTTCATTCTTTAAACTGGACAATGTTAGTGCTGGATATAATTTTGATGATGTGTATGATCATTTTAAGGTAAGACTTAGTCTGACTGTTCAAAATGCTTTGTGCATCACCAAATACAAAGGAATTGATCCTGAAGTTCCAGGTGGTATAGATAATAACTTCTATCCTAGACCTCGTACGTTCATGCTTGGTGTAAGCATAACTTATTAATATTCTAAATACTTGATAGATATGAATAAAAAGATAATAATCGGAATCGTACTTTCAGCATTCATGATTAGTTCATGTGTGAAAGATCTAAATGTAATTCCAAAAGATAAGAATACGATCTTAGCGGGCAACCTAAATGATAGTACCATCTACATGAAGGAGGCTCTTGGAAAAATCTATGCCAGTTTTATCATCTCTGGCCAGGGAAGCTCAGGTGGCGACGATATCGCTGCATCTGATGGGAACTTCTTTACCACAACCAGAGCACTCTGGAACTGCCAAGAGATTACTACTGACGAAGCTATGTGTGCTTGGGGTGATGTGGGTATTGCCGACTTAAACACTCAAACATGGAGCCCTCAAAATCCATTCTTGACCGCTCTTTATCAGCGTTTAAGTTTAAGTGTGACGTATGCAAATGAGTTTATTCGCAATACAAAGGCAAGTACCGATCCAACGATCATGAGGTATAATGCTGAAGCTCGCTACTTAAGAGCCTTAGCGTATGCTTGGGATATGGACCTTTTCGGAAATCCTCCTTTTACAACCGATGCTGATGGAGTGGGAAAATTCTTTCCGAAACAGCTAGATCCAGATTCAAAAATCGGACGAGCTAAATTGTTTAACTACATCGTTTCTGAGCTTCATGCTATTGAAAATAAACTTGGAGCGCCAAAGTCTTCTTATCCTCAGGCTGACCAGGGAGCATGTTGGATGTTGTTGGCTCGTGTTTATTTAAATGCACAAGTATATACGGGGACTGCAAAATATGATAGCTGTAAAATTTATTGCGATAAAGTAATTGGCAGTGGAGCCTATCAATTGGCGACGAACTACAGACAAAACTTTAGTGCAGATAATGATGGTGTTCACAATCCAGAGATGATCTTTGCTTGGGCTCAAGATGGTATTCATACCCAAGGTTATGTCGGTACAACATTTATTATTGAGTCATGTAGTGATGGAACGTATATCAATGCTCCTGATCTTGGTTTGACTTCCAATACCAACTGGAATGGAAACAGAGCACGAAAAGATTTCATGAATGTCTTAGTGGATACGATTGCAACCTATGGCAATGTTCAAATTCCTGCGGCAGATGTTCTTTTCTCACAGAGCAAAGACACACGTGTATACTTAAGAATGAAGCAAAGCCTCAATATCCCAAGTGCCTCTTCAAGTGGTAATTTTGGAGTTGGAGTTTATAAGTTCACTGCGAAGAATGCTAACGGAACGCAGGCGGCTGATTATAATCCTGCTTTTGCAAGCACCGATTTCCCTATTTTCCGTTATGCTGATGCCTTGTTAATGCGTGCTGAATCGTTGCATAAATTAAACAACGATGCAAGTGCAGTGCAAGATATCAACCTTGTTCGTGCTCGTGCCTATGGTAACGCAACTGGCAATATTACGGCAGGTCAATTAACTGATCAGTTTTTGCTTAATGAACGTGCTCGTGAGTTTTATTACGAAGCACAACGTCGTACTGACTTAGTCCGTTTCGGTCAGTTTACCGATGGCACCTATAAATGGCAGTGGAAGGGTGGCACTTTTGGCGGTACTAAAGTTGACAGTCATCTTAATCTGTTCCCAATTCCGGGTGATGAGGTTTCTGCTAACCCGAACATCAAACAAAATCCAGGTTATAATTAATCTCTAATCTTTAAGACAATGAATAAAAATATACTTAAATATATCGCTTCTATTGCGTTGTTTGGACTTTTGTTTTCATGTAAGAAAGACGAAACAAAGGTAATTATGAGCACGGTCAATGTGCCCACAATTCAAACGATGCCAGCCCTTACGCTTACAAGGGCTAACGGAACCCAGACACTTACTTTTGTAGGTACTCCAGTTGACCCAGGCTTTCAAGCTTCCGCGACCTATTTCCTTGAAGCATGCGTAAAGGGAACTAATTTTACTGATCCAATCTCTATCTTTAGTGGAGTATCGGATGCATCCATGCAGATTACGGTTAGTGATTTGAATGTCATCTTACTTAAGAAATTAGCTGCAGATCAAGTCTCCGCTGTTGATTTTAGAGTGAGAGCCGTCTTGACGCTAAGTGCAGGAACTGGATATACACCAATGGTCTATAACTCGCCCACCACAACAGTTAACGTCACCCCGTATGGTCTTCCTCGTCTTGATTTAATTGGATCTGGAATTACCCAGAAAATTGAATCGGCTCTCGGAAATGGAAGCTATACCGGCTATGTAAAACTTGATGCTACCAAGGCCTTTACCTTAAAGGATCCAGATGCAGGAACAGTTTATGGAAACACGGGTGGCGCTTTGGCAGCCAGCGGTGCTGGATTTGTCGCACCTGCAAGTGGATGGTATAAACTATCAGCCAATGTTACGGCTCATACTTATACTATTGATCCTTATATGATTGGACTTGTTGGAGACGCTACGCCAAATGGTTGGAATTCTCCCGATCAAAAGTTAGATTATAATGCGGCAACAGGTACTTGGTCTATTACTGTCACTTTAATTGATGGCACATTTAAATTTAGAAAGAACGATGGCTGGGCATGGAACTTAGGTTACAATAGTGACAACAGCTCCTTGGTCTATAATGGGAGTAATGTATCAACGACAGCGGGCAACTACACCATCTCCTTAACCATTACGAGTGATGCTTTACAAACTGGAACCTTTAAGGCCGTTAAAAACTAATTTGTATGAAAGATCTTAAAAAAAATAGAACTATGAAAAGATTGTTCCTCTATCAAATATTGGGCATTCTGATTACAACTGCCATCCTGTTTGGTGCTTGTACAAAAGAAAATGCGGGAGTTAAATTGCCTGCTCGGGTTGTTACTTCTCAGTTTCTAAACGTTAAATCAGACTCTGTGACAGTCGTTGGCTTTGTGGTTGCACAAGGTGAAGGCGTTACCGAAAAGGGTGTATGTTATGGAACCACGGCTGCTCCAACAATTGCCAATTCTAAAGTTATATTTAGTGGCCCAACAACCGGTGCTACCTATAACATCAAAATTGGTGGTCTTGCTTATGCAACAACCTACTACGCTCGTGCTTATGCGACAAGCGCAGAAGGAACAGTATATGGCGAGCAGGTTACCTTTAATACCCTCCCTGTTGTGCCAACATTAACCACTGCTGCTGTCACTGCAATTACGGGTAATGCAGCTGTTTCTGGAGGCGCTGTTACCGTTACAGGCGGTGCAACGGTTACGGCTCGTGGTGTTTGTATTGCTACGACACACAATCCAGTCGTTTCAGGGACTAAAACCTCTGACGGCAATGGGGCAGGTGCCTTCGTTAGTACCTTGGCTAGTTTAAGTGGAAACACAACCTATTATGTACGTGCTTATGCAACTAACTCAGCTGGGACTGGTTATGGTCCTGAAGCAACCTTTAAAACTTTGGTTGACCTTCCAGTAGTTACCACAACTGCGGTTACTGCGGTTACTAAAACGACTGCCGTATCAGGTGGTGCAGTAAGTTATGATGGCGGCGGTACGATCATAGCAAGAGGTCTTGCGTGGGGAACCACTGCAAATCCAACCACTGTTGGATCTATGATCGATGGCGGAACAGGCACAGGTGCTTTTGTAAGCAATCTTCCAGCATTGACCGTATTTACGACTTATCATGTGCGTGCCTATGCAACAAATAGTGCAGGCACTGCCTATGGTGCCGATGTGTCCTTCACAACTTTAGCTGACATCACTAAATTTTGGATAGTAGGTGGTTATAATGGATGGGATAATAGTGATAATGCATTATTCATCATCAATACTCCAGCAACAGGAGCTAATGCAGAAGGTTATGTCAATTTTACTGCAGCTGGAGAGTTTAAACTTGCAACCAACCATTCATGGGACGATGCGCATACATTTGGTGATGATGGCACGAATACCGGAAAACTTTCAAATGTTGGGGGTGGTCATAATATAGCTGTTCCTTCCGCAGGATATTATTTGATTAAGGCAAATCAAACAACCATGACCTACACCTTGACAAAAACAACTTGGGGTATCATGGGTGATTATAATGGCTGGGCTTCGCAAACCGATTTGGTTTATAATCCCACACCACTAAATTTCTCATTGGCCTTGCATTTGACAGCTGGTGGTGGATATAAGTTTAGAGGTACTTCTGATTGGAGTTTGAATTTTGGAAATACTGCAGGTGATGGCAAAACGTTAGATTATGGTGCCGGAAGTAATATCTCGGTTAATGCAACTGCTGATTATGCAATTACATTGGATTTAAGTCACCCTAATGTTTATACTTATAGCACCAATCGATGGAGTCTAATCGGGGATTTCAATAGTTGGGGTGCCGATGCAGATATGACTTGGGATGCAACGAATCATGTGTTTACCGCAACAGTCACTGCTGCAGCTTCAGGAAGTTGGAAATTCCGAGCAAACCACGACTGGCCAATAAATTTTGGAGGTGCTCTTAATGCTCTTGCTCAAGATGGCAGTAACCTTAGCTTTGCTTCATCAGGAAGCTACACGGTTACATTAGATCCATGGACTCGTGTTGCAACGGTAACAAAAAATTAATTTCATGCTTTTGAAGGCTTATCTATCCATTGCTGGATGGGTAAGCTTTTTTTTATTTTAACCATTGCCGCGCGCAATTCTTTTTAAGCTTCATCGTCTTTATATCTCTTCGATCGCTCCATCTGTTTGAATCAACTCATACCTTGAATAGTTTAGGTACCTTTATTTCACGAATAGCATAGAATTTTATCCATGAACATCAGAAATCTCACCTTTTTACTGAGCTTTATCTTTGCAATCAGCTTGGTATCCTGCAAAAAGGGTACTTCGATCGCTCCGACTCCTCCTCCGCCAGTTGGTCCTACAAAAACAGATGTTCCTGCAGGGGCAGGCGACGGTGTGACATTTATTAATGGAGGCACTTCTGCCATCTTCAACCTGTATGCTCCGGGTAAAAAGTCCGTTTCATTAATCGGTGATTTCAATAGCTGGACAGCGAGTGCAAAATATACCATGACCAATTCAACCGATGGGAATCGGTGGTGGGTTCAGATCGATAATCTAGTTGCTACGACAGAATATGCTTATCAATATTTAATCGATGGAACACTGAAAGTAGCAGATCCATACAGTCGGAAGATATTGGATCCCGACAATGATAAATACATTCCTGCCAGTGTATATCCAAATTTAAAAGCTTATCCTACAGGTCTTACCACCGGAATAGTGGGCGTGATGCAGGCTTCTCCCACTCCATATACTTGGCAAACGACCTCGTTTACCCGGCCCGATCCTAAAAATCTGATTATTTATGAGATTTTGGTACGAGATTTTGTCGCAACACACAGCTATCAGACTATTACCGATAGTTTAAATTATTTTGTTCGATTAGGTGTTACTGCCATCGAGCTGATGCCTGTCAATGAGTTTGAAGGGAATGACTCATGGGGTTATAATCCAAATTATATGTTCGCTTTGGATAAATATTACGGCACTCCCAATGCTTATAAGGCCTTAATTGACGCCTGTCATGCAAAGGGAATTGCGGTATTGCAAGATATTGTGCTCGAAGATCAGTTTAGCTCTTCGCCTATGGTTCAGATGTATTGGAATGCAGCCTCCAATCAGCCAGCGGCCAATAATCCTTGGTTTAATCAGACCAGTAGAACGCCATATGCCGTGGGTCATCAGATGAACCATGAGAGTGCCGCAACAGTTTATTATGCTCAAAATGTGATGAAATACTGGATGCAGGAATACCATATCGATGGATTTCGATTTGATATGGGTGACGGTTTTACACAAACTATTTCTGGGAGTAATGGTGCCGCATATGCCGCTTACGACGCTGGCAGGGTAGCCATCTGGACTAAATATATCAGTTACATGAAAAGCCTCGATCCTAAATTCTTAATTACAGGAGAGTATTGGACTGTCTCAACGGAACAGGCAGTTGTGGCTCAACAAGGATTCATCATGTGGAATAACTTAAGCGCATCCGCAGAGCAGGCAACGATGGGATATGCCACGAATCCAAGTTGGGATATCTCTGGATTATTTTATGACCAGTTTAATGGATTTAACGCATCAACAGCTTACAATATCATCTCTTATTTTGAAAGTCATGATCAGGAAAGACTTCAATATAAAAATGCAACATATGGCAATGCCTCTGGTAGCTATAGCACAAAGACTATTGGTACAGGATTAAAAAGAGATGAGATGGGGGCTGTTTTTATGTTCTCGTCTCCTGGTCCTAAGATGATCTGGCAGTTTGGCGAATTGGGTTATGATGTTTCAATAGATTACAATGGTCGATTGGGCGATAAACCGATTCTTTGGAATTATACCACTGACCCCACCCGGATGCATCTGTTTGGTGTGTATTCGAAGATGATCAATATGAAGCTAAAAAATCCAGTTTTTGCGTCGAAAATTTTTAGCTATAATCTTGGAGGAGCAGTCAAAACTATTCAATTAAAAGATCCAACTGCAAATGTTGAGGTAATTGGTAATTTTGATGTGATACCCCAAACGACGGTTATAACCTTTCCGTCTAATGGAATTTGGTATGATAATTTTACTGGGACAAGCATCAATCTTACTTATTCAACCTATAATGTAACCCTTCAGCCAGGTGAATATCATTTGTATAGCAATGTACCTTTAGTGCAATAAAACAGCTGAATTAGAGGACCTGACTGGAAGGTTAAAAACGTCAAGTCAATTTTTTGCGCCCAAGCCAGACGGCACTATTCCTGGTTTACCTTAAATCCAAGCATCTTTAAATCGTTCCAATAGTTCGGGTACGATTTGGTGATGACCATTGGATCTGCAATGCCAACTTGGGGATAAGTTAAGGCTGCGGGGGCAAAAGCTAAGGCCATACGATGATCATGGTAAGTCTCCACTACTGGAATCTGCGCTACTTTTGAACTTTCCAAAACCCCATTCCACGCTAATTCTCCTTCTATTGGCTCCGTAAGCATAGCACCAAACTTTGCTAATTCCTGCTGAAGAGCAAGGATGCGGTTTGTCTCTTTGATTTTTAAAGTTAGCAACCCTTTAAAATGAAACGGTATTTTCTTGCAGACAGCTAATACCGCGAAGGTCTGAGCAATATCTGGATTTTCGATAAAATCAATCACAATCTTCTTCGGAGTTTCCATCGGAAGCTTGGTTAGGCGCACATCATTCCCCTCTTGCTTCGATTGCACACCAAAGAAATTCTGAAACCACTCTGCTTGGATTGAATCTCCTTGAAGGCTCTTGATGCGCAATCCCTTTAAGAGAAGATCAGGCTGCTCCGATAAGGCCGCCATGGCATACCAATAAGAGGCTCCAGACCAGTCGGCTTCAACAGAAAATTGGACTGGCGTATACTCTTGTTGTCCGATGCGAATCTCATTTCCACTCCAGGCGTGATCAACACCAAACTCTTTCATTAACTCAAGAGTTAGAAGGATATAAGGTTTCGAAGTTGTATTATTTAATAGCCGCAAGATCATTCCCCCTTTAACCGTTGGTGCAATCATTAGTAAGGCCGAGATATATTGACTGCTGATGCTGCCGTCGAGCTCAATAACAGCCCCTTTTAGAGCACTTCCCCTGATTAGAAGCGGTGGATAGCCTTCATGATTTATGTATTCTATGGAGGCCCCAAGTTGCCTTAGCGCATCAACAAGAATGCCAATAGGCCGTTGTTGCATGCGCTCGGAGCCAGTGAGGGTCCATTCTCCTGCGATTTTGGATAGAAAAGCGGTCAGAAAGCGCATCGCGGTGCCGGCATGACCAATATTGAACGCAGAGGAATTGGCATTTAATACCTCGTCTAACACTTTTGTATCATCGCTATCCGAAAGATTGTCAATGGTATATGGCGAATAGCTTAGCGAGTTAATGATCAATACTCGGTTGCTAATACTTTTCGACGAAGGGAGTAAAATTTCACCTTGAAGGGTGTTGTCGGCTTTGGAGATCAAATAATGCATAGCAGAATGACCTTAACGATTAAGATTTCTAAAATACTCTAAGGCTTCGAAAACCAGTTTCTTATCGCAATTTTGATTAATGGCCATCTCTCCAGCAGCTGGGATCAGGGTGAAATTAATCCGCGATCCTTCGTTCTTCTTATCGTGAGTCATCAGCTGAAATAGTGCTTCATAGCGACTCTCCTCGATGGTATATTTCCCATAAAGAGCCAAGAGCCAAGTGGAAAGTTCGTTGACCACTTCAAGCGGAAGATTGCACACTTTATGCGAGAGATAGAGCTCTGCAAGCATCCCATAAGCCACAGCATATCCATGTAAAATTGGCTGATCAATCTCCATGGCATAGCTCTCAAAAGCATGGCCGATGGTATGTCCAAAATTGAGTGCTTTGCGCACATTGCGTTCGTTCGGATCTTGAAAAACAAATTCATCTTTAATGGCGACCGAACGAGCGATAATACCTATTAGAGTTTCAAAATTAGGATTTTTAGGATCGAAATTCTGGACCTCTTGAAGGTGATCAACAGAGTTTATCAAACCATGCTTGATCATCTCGGCATACCCGGAGATGAAATTAGGCTGGTCGATGGAGTGTAAGAAGCGTGTGTCTATGATTACACTGATCGGCTGATTGATCACCCCGATCTCATTTTTTAATCCGTTAAAATTAAAGCCTGTCTTGCCTCCAACAGAAGCATCAACCTGAGCAAGCAGTGTGGTTGGGATATTCACAAAATCCATCCCTCTTTTAATCGTTGAGGCGGCAAAGCTACCAAGGTCAGTCAGCATTCCACCCCCTAGATTTACAACCAATGATTTGCGATCAGCCCCATTTTGACTTAGGAATAGCCAGATCTTCTCAACTGAGGCGAGTTTTTTATTTGACTCTCCAGAAGGAATCACAACCTTTTTAAACTTGCTGAATCCTGGCGTTGAGGCTATTAGCGGCACGCAAAGTCGATTGCAAGTCTCTTCCGTAACCAAAAAGAGTTTATCTTCAGGGTAACGTGATAGAATCTTGCCAAGCTCGACCTCCAGATTCGTGGTGACGATAATGGAGGCGTTATAGGTTGGAAAATTGTTCATACAAGCAATATTATTGTCACAAAGTTAAAATATTTTGCTATCTTGGATTCTAATTCGTGCAGCGTATGCGCAATAAAAACGTATCTGATGGATTTTAATAGCATTAAATGGACTAAACGACTTCGGATTATTTTTCTAATCGTTGGCTTTTCTTGGATTTTAACGATCACTGGATTGATCTATTTTGACTTTTTTACACCAGCAGTGATTTTGATCGGATTGTTCATTGTTACCTTAGCATTTGTTGGATTACTTGGCTTCCAATATCTTCGAATCAACATTGAACAGGAGACTATAGTTATTCGGTATTACTCCATTTTCGCTTTTGACCGTTCTTTTTCTATGGTTGAAATACCGGTTGATAAATTGCATAGCGTTGAGGTCAGAAATACCTTATTAGGATTAAAGCCAGAGTTCCGTTTGTCTGTAAAAGTAGCGGAGGGAATTGCTGATTATCCTTGGATTAGTCTCTCTGCAGTTCCTCGTAAAGTTAATTCTCGCCTAATCACAGCACTCAAGAATTTGGCTATTCCGATGCATTAGATTCAAACGTCTCTTTTATGTAATAGATCCTTTTGACATAAAAAAATGCCGAGTTCATCTTGAAACTCGGCATTTTTTGATTTCTGAAGTTAATTAACCTTTGAAACCACTTGCTTTATGAGCCCCATCGCAATAGGGTTTATTTTTGGATTCGCCACAGCGGCATAAATAGATTGGTGCTTCAGAATCTTTTTCGCCATATTGACCAGTGATTTGAAGAGAACCAGAGACTTGGATAGGTCCATTTTCAAGAAACAGCACAGTTGTTTTTTCGTTGTTTTTCTTCATGATTTGAATTGATTAATGAGCATTTATGAGACCAACAAGATACTGCAATTTTTCAGTCTTCAACGAAGCTTAACGGAGAAAATTTTCGGGGATGTAGTTCTCCATTGAACCGCAAACAGCCGAAGCAAAGTGCGATCCATATTTTAAAATAATTTCCCAGTCTTCTTTTTCGAGTTCTGCTAATTTTTGAGTTGATCCTAATCGTTGTATGAGCCCATAAATAATTCCAGCTGAAAAATTATCTCCTGCTCCAATGGTACTTAACACAGTTGTTTCAACTGCTGGTACCGCAAGTCTGTTCGCAGGGGTGAAAAGTTGTGCCCCTTTTTTCCCTTCGGTATATACAAGATAAGAAGTTCTTAGTTCCGCTATTTTTTGGTACGCCTCTTCGCCATTCGAACTATCGAAAATATTTTTGAAATCTTCATCCGACCCTTTTACAATGGTCGCCAAGCTAATATTTTCATAGATCTTGCGACGATTCTCCAGCTGATCCAACATCGACTGTCGGGCATTGGGATCGTAGATGATTAAGGCTCCCTTTTCTTGAGCCACGGTTAAAAATCCGAGTAGCTCTTCCCGGCCATTATCACGAAGAGCAAATGACGAGCCGAGTAAGATGATGTCATTTGCCAACGGGATAGGATAATTAGGAAAGATGTCTTGAGAGGCTGGGTAGAAAGAATAATTCGCCTGATTTCGCTCATCGAAAAAGGCCAGCGCAATCCGCGACCGACCCTCAAAGCGCTTCACATAGCTGCAGTCGACTCTGTTCTGCTTCAGAAATTCTAACGAGAGATCCCCAATTTGATCATTTCCAAAGGTTGTTATTAGACTTACTTGAAGACCAGCTCTTCCCAGTGAAATAGCTGAATTATACGCGCTTCCTCCACTGCAGGCTCCTGCTGGCTGACCGTTTTTAAACGAGAGGTCAAAGGTGGTTTCGCCAATGGTAAAAATCCTCATGCGTTATGATTCATTAGGTGAGCCAGTTAGCGAATGCTTTTATACGGTTCTCGTTTTAGTACGATAGCCGTTCGAGAAGGGAGATAGATTTTCAAATAATGGGTCGATCCAAGTCCTGCTTCTGGAATGGAATAATAGGTTAGTCGATCATCGATCCGATTAAATCCGCCATAGGCATGCGCGTCGGTCTGGAGTATAATCTTGTATTTGGATGGTTCTAGCTGAATGCCATACCCTTCATAAGATTTCGATGGATTGAAATTAAAGATAAACAGTAAATCTTTCCGCTTAAAGGCCAAAACCTGATCGGTTTGATTGTCGGTTATCCATTGCACATAAGGCTCTTCAAGAAGGTTCTCGCGCTTAACCAAGTTGATCATGTCTCGATCAAAATCGAGTAGCCAGTGAAATCGCAATTCTGGATTCTCGGAGATACTCCAAAGGCGTCGAGCTTGCTGATACGACCAGCCGTTCCCTTCGCGGGGAAAGTCGATCCATTCGGGATGACCAAACTCATTCCCCATGAAATTAAGATAAGCGCCTCCTGCGCAAGTAATGGTCGCCAGTCGAATCATTTTATGCAGCGCAATGCCACGATCGACAGCCAGATTTGGCTGATCTTTGCGCATGCTGTAATACATCTCTTTATCTAGCAATCGGAAGATAATCGTCTTATCGCCCACCATGGCTTGGTCGTGACTCTCTGCATAACTAACCACTTTTTCATCGCCTCTATGACTGGTTAGTTCATGAAATAGCTGACCGACATTCCAATTTTCGTCGCTATGCTCCTTGATTAATTTAATCCAATAATCCGGAACACCCATTGACATGCGGTAGTCGAAACCTAATCCGCCCATGCGCAGTGGTGCAGCTAAGCCAGGCAAACCGCTCATATCTTCTGCAATGGATAGGGCATTCGGATTTAGTTCGTGAATCAGGGTGTTCGCGAGTTTAAAATAGACGATGGCATCGTCGTCGATATTGGGGGTAAAATAATCGGTATAGCTGGTAAATGCTTTCTCTAATCCATGATCGAAATAGAGCATGCTGGTCACGCCGTCGAAGCGGAAACCATCAAATTTATAGTGTTCGAGCCAGAAGCGGATATTAGAAAGGAGAAAATGGAGCACCTCATCTTTGCTGTAATTAAAGCAATACGAATCCCAGGCTGGGTGCTCACCTCTGCTCCCATCATGGAAAAACTGATAACGGGTGCCATCGTAATTTCCTAATCCCTCGACGACATTTTTCACCGCGTGGGAATGAACGATATCCATGATCACCGAAATGCCCATGCCATGTGCTTCGTCGATCAGCTGCATCAGCTCTTCTGGGGTTCCAAAGCGAGAAGAAGCGGCAAAAAAGCTAGATACATGGTAGCCAAAACTTCCATAATAAGGATGCTCCGGAATAGCCATCAGCTGGATGGTGTTGTATCCGCCCGATTTTATGCGCGGAAGTATGTTGTGCCGAAATTCATTGTAGCTATGCACCGAGGCCTCTTCTCCCGCCATTCCGATGTGGGCTTCATAGATCAGAGGGGCTTCGGGAGAGCGTGAAAAAGTTTTGTTTTTCCAGACGTAAGGTCTCTCCGGCGCCCAGACCTGTGCATTGAAAATAAGTGTTTCTGGATCTTGAACAGCCCTTTGAGTCCAGGCGGGAATACGTTTCCCTTGCCCTTCATTCCAGTAGATCGATAAGGCATATAAATCTTGATGAGCAAGTTGATCAGGGCCGAGTTTTAATTTCCAACACCCATTCCCCACCGCCGTAAATTGATAATCCTCTAGCTCTTGCCAATTGTTGAACGATCCAGTTAGGTATAGCTTAGTGGCATGAGGTGCCCATTCGCGGATCACCCAGCCAGAAGGATTTTTGAATAGTCCAAAATAATGATGACCAGCCGCAAATTCAGCGACCGATTTTTCGCCTAGCAGCGATGCCTTCTTATCGTTAAATTTATCCTCCCAACGGCGAAAATCAGCTTCAAAGGGCTGCAGGTAAGGATCATTTTTGATAATTTCCGGCAAATTCATAATGGATTTTTTAACGAGTGTCCGTAGTACAAATTTAAGAAACTATCTGAACATTATTGCCTTTCTGAAGGAGGATCAGTCTAATCTTCGGAGTCTGACGCACAAAATCAAAACCAATTTAAGTCGTTTGCTTAGCGGTAGTACTTTTCAATCCCATCGGCCAGCACTTTCGCTAAATCTTCAGGGGTATCGATGCCAAAATTATCGGAGTCGGTGATATTAGTTTTGATTTTATACCCATGCTCTAGCCAACGTAACATCTCTAAAGATTCTACTTTTTCGACCAGCACCTCTGAAAGCTGTGCCAGCTCTTGCAGGGTCGAAAAGCGATAGGCATAAAGTCCTACATGACCATAAAATGGGTAGTGTTCGATCCATTTCGACTGGTCGACACCGAAAATATGGGGTATTGGGGAGCGACTAAAACTTATCGCATTTGAGTCTTTATCTAAAATAACTTTAACCATCACGGGCTTAAAGATATCTTCGTTGATTAGAATAGGCTGGATGAGTGTGGCAATCTGCGTATTGGCTGATTTTGTAAAACAATCCCGGATCAGACTGATCTCGTGAGGTTGCATAAAAGGTTCGTCACCTTGGATATTGATCACTACATCGTATGTCTTGCCAGTTGTTTCTGCAACTTTAAGGGCCGCTTCGGCACACCGATCGGTCCCGCTACGATGATGGTCTCCAGTCATCACAACTTTTCCGCCAAAGGCTTCTACGGCATCCACGATGCGCTGATCATCTGTAGCAACCCAAACATCGTCTAAGGCCTTTTTTGCCTGTTCGTATACCCGTTGAATCATCGTCTTTCCTCCGATATCGGCTAGTGATTTGCCAGGGAAGCGAGTTGATTGATAGCGAGATGGGATGATGCCGATAAAATTCATACTGTTTAATTAAATTATTTGTCAAAAATAACAGATTGAATCGTTGGATTGCATAGATTCTCACTTTTTTTGTCTCCGATTGACTAATTTACACGAAAATTGGTTAAATAAGATGACGGAAATATTTCGGGATTAAATTGTAAATTTGTAATTCCTAATTTTGGTTAAGGAAATATGGATATTCAAGAGATTAAACAACGATTTGGAATTATAGGCAATGCTCCAGAATTGAACCGCGCGATTGAGGTTGCAATTCAGGTTGCCCCTACTGACTTATCTGTGCTGATTAGCGGAGAGAGTGGCGTTGGTAAAGAGTCGTTTCCTCAAATCATTCATAGTTTTTCGCATCGTAAGCACGCGAAGTTTATCGCAATAAATTGCGGTGCAATACCTGAAGGAACCATTGACTCTGAATTATTTGGTCATGAAAAAGGATCATTTACTGGAGCGATGACCGATCGCAAGGGTTATTTTGAGATGGTTGATGGGGGAACATTATTTTTGGATGAGATCGGAGAGCTTCCTCTATCGACGCAAGTGCGCTTGTTAAGGGTCTTAGAATCGGGTGAATTTATCCGTGTTGGCTCTTCGGCTGTTCAGAAGACGAATGTGCGCGTCATTGCGGCCACCAACGTCGACCTCACAAAGGCGATTCGGGCAGGTCAGTTCAGGGAGGATTTATTTTATCGTTTGAATACGGTTCCGATTAAAGTGGTGCCATTACGCGAACGAGCACAAGATGCATTGCTGTTATTTCGCAAGTTTGCTTCCGATTTTGCTGAGAAATATAAAATGCCCTCGATTCGACTTACAGAGGATGCGCAGCGCGTGGTTTTGAATTACCGCTGGCCAGGCAACGTAAGGCAATTAAAAAATATTACCGAACAGATCTCCATTATTGAGATCGCTCGAGAGATTACCGCTGCTGATTTAGTCCATTATCTCCCTTCTGATCAGGTTGAGCTTTTGCCAGCTTTGTATGATAAGATGATGGATGACAAAACGTTTACTAGCGAGCGTGAGATCTTGTATAAGATCCTCTTCGATATGAAAAAGGACATGAATGATCTTAAGACCTTGGTGCATGAGCTCGCTCCCGATAAGCAAGGGGCAAAGATTCACGAAGAAGGCGACCAGCTAATTCGTAAATTCTACCGCGAGAGTGATGTTGAGTATCCTGCAAATTCGGCGGTATTCCCATCCCCCGTGATTTTAAAAACATCCCATCACGATGATATTCAAGATACGGAGGAATTTGTCGAAGAGTCGCTATCACTTGAAGACAAAGAGATCGAGATGATTAAAAAATCGCTCGATAAGCACAATGGAAAGCGTAAATTAGCAGCGAATGAGCTTGGAATCTCAGAGCGGACATTGTATCGGAAAATTAAAGAATATAATATCGGAGAGTAGATGATAAAATCAACCATTCGGATAGGGTCAGGGCTTGCCTTGCTGCTTGTCTTATCGCTTTTATTGAATAGCTGTAAGATAGGCTATTCATTCTCGGGTGCCTCTATTTCTCCAGCAGTCAAGAGTGTCTTCGTTGACTACTTCGCAAATCGGGCAAGGGTTGTCAACCCGACATTGAGTCAGACCTTTACAGAAGCGATGAAGGATAAGTTTATCAATGAGGCTGGGTTGTCAATGGCTCGTGATCAAGGTGATCTTGAGTTTTCAGGCGATATCACAGGTTATGATGTGCGACCGCTCTCGATTCAGCAGGGTACACAAGGTCAGGATTTTGCTTCTATGAACCGACTAACGATCACTGTCAAAGTGGTGTTTACTAACAATAAGGATCATACACAGGATTTCAACACCTCATTTTCTGCTTATTACGACTGGGAGAGTACACGTTCATTAAACAGCGTAGAAAGTACAGCGGTTGAGGTTATTGTTGCCCAGCTGATGGATGATATATTTAATAAATCGGTTGCCAACTGGTAGCCTAGGCTCGCCTAAACTTTTAAAAGATTTTGCAATGTCGATGACTCGTGATCAAATGCTTCGTCTTCTGATTGATCCCTCCGTACTCTCTGAGCGGAACCTGGGCGAGTTGCGGGAAATTCTAGAAGAGTATCCCTATTTTCAAACGGCTCATCTTTTGTATGCTCGAAATCTACAGCTTGAAAATAATTTTCGATTTGCTTCACAGTTAAAGACTAGCGCTATTTATGCCACCGATCGAACAGTCTTGTATCATCTATTAAACTCAGGATTAACAAAAAGTGGTGCTGGCGTTGATCAAGGGCTTGAAGTTAATGCGACTTCGGTCATGCATGAGGACGCAGATGGCAAGTCAACCCAAAATTCTCAGAGTCTTAATTTTGAGTTAGGACAGAGTGGATATTCCCTGGATCAACTTGAAGAAATTGATCCTGTTATGACCAATAAAAAGAGCGCAAAAGCGGATCAGAAAGATGAGTTAATTGCTCGTTTTATCAAGGATAATCCTGCATTTTCAGTGCGGTCAGCTGACTCTCCAGAGCCGAGTCTTGAGGAGCGCTCTGCACGCGAGGAGAGATCGGAACAGGAAGAATTTATTACTGAAACATTGGCTCGAATATATACGAATCAGGGACTTTATCAAAAGGCAATCAACGCTTTTGAAAAATTAAGTTTGAAATATCCCGAAAAAAGTGCTTATTTTGCGCGACAAATCGAAGAAGTTACAAATCTGCTTAATAAATAAAACAATGTACAATTTTCTTATTGTTATCATTTTTCTTGTATGTGCCTTACTTGTACTATTAGTTTTGGTTCAGAATTCAAAAGGTGGGGGTCTGTCCTCTTCATTCTCTAGCTCGAATCAGGTTATGGGCGTGCGTCGTACGACCGATTTCTTAGAGAAGGCAACTTGGATATTGGCTATTGCTTTAGCAGTGCTTGCAATTAGCTCAACCGCATTTCTTCCGCGTAAAGGTGAACTGCAGAAATCCGGCATCGATCAACAGATCCAGCAAGTGCAAGATCCTACTCAGGTTCCGAATTTTCCTCAGGCCGCTCGTGATTCGACCAAGAAATAAGGAATATATTAGTACTGCACTTCTTCCGTTGAGCTATGTGAACTATGCTAGCGGATCATAAATAACATTAAATAGTTGCAAAAGCCCGATTTATCTTTCGACAAACCGGGCTTTTGCGACTTTAACTGACAACATACCGGTTGCTGTGTCATGTTGTCAGCGATAATTAATAGCTGCTTATTTTGTAAGAAACATTAAATCAGCAAATTACATGCATTTTGAGCTTTAATTTTAAATGCGGATATGTAAAATTGTCTTGTGAATAACGACAGATCATGGTAAAATCTGCTTTGGCATATTTTCTGTTACTTGAACTACTATAAATGAAAAACTATTGTCTAATCATAAATAAAATTTAAAATGTCAGAACTTAAAGGAAAGATCCTTGCCGGCAAAGTACTAGTTGAGCCACAGCAAGCAATCACAAAAACCGCAGGTGGTATCATTATCCCTGATTCAGCAAAAGAAAAACCTCTTGCAGGCAAAGTTGTGCTTGTAGGCATTGCTAAAAAAGATGAAACGATGGAAGTTAAAGCTGGAGACACCGTATTCTATGGCAAGTATTCAGGTACTGAATTAACAATCGATGGCGAAGATTACTTGCTGATCTCTCAATCGGATGTTCTTTTTATCGCTTAACGAAATTAACTAGTGCTTACTTTAAAAAATTAACACCATGGCAAAAGAGATTAAATTTAATATAGAAGCTCGCGAAAGGCTTAAAAAAGGGGTTGACCAATTGGCTGATGCTGTAAAAGTTACCCTAGGACCTAAAGGTCGCAATGTTATTATTGAGAAAAAATTTGGCGCTCCTCACGTTACAAAGGATGGTGTATCGGTAGCGAAAGAGATCGAACTTTCTGATCCTTATGCAAACATGGGTGCTCACCTTGTGAAAGAGGTAGCTTCAAAAACTAGCGATGACGCTGGCGATGGCACAACAACTGCAACCGTTTTAGCGCAATCAATCATTAGTGTAGGATTGAAAAATGTTACTGCTGGTGCAAATCCAATGGATCTGAAACGTGGTATCGACAAAGCGGTTTTAAAGGTTGTTGAAAGCATTAAAGCTCAGTCTCAGTCTGTTGGTGACGACTATGGTAAGATTGAGCAAGTGGCCCGTATTGCAGCGAACAACGATGCAAGCATTGGAAAACTGATTGCTGAGGCAATGGAAAAAGTCAATAAAGAAGGTGTAATCACCGTGGAAGAATCAAAAGGTACTGAGACCTATGTAGACCTTGTAGAAGGGATGCAGTTCGACCGTGGTTATATCTCTCCCTATTTCGTAACTGACACTGAGAAGATGTCAACTGAGATGGAGAATCCATTTATTTTGATCCACGATAAGAAAATTGGTTCTATGAAAGAACTCGTTCCAATCTTGGAGCTTACACACCAGTCTGGCCGACCGTTGATGATTATCTCTGAAGATATCGAAGGTGAGGCATTGGCAACATTGGTTGTAAACCGGTTACGTGCTGGCTTAAAAGTTTGTGCGGTTAAAGCTCCTGGCTTTGGCGATCGTCGTAAAGAGATGTTAGAAGATCTAGCTATCTTGACTGGCGCTGTGGTAATCACAGACGAGAAAGGGATGAAATTGGAAGATACAACAATCGAGATGTTGGGTCGTTCAGAAAAATTAACTGTGAATAAAGAGACTACCACCATCGTTAATGGTGCTGGTGATCCATCTAATATCTCTGCTCGTGTAACGCAGATCAAAAAACAGATCGAAACAACAACCTCTGATTACGATCGTGAAAAATTACAAGAACGTCTTGCGAAACTTTCAGGTGGAGTAGCGGTATTGTATGTTGGCGCTTCTTCAGAAATTGAGATGAAAGAGAAGAAAGACCGTGTTGATGACGCATTACACGCAACTCGTGCAGCTGTAGAAGAAGGTATCGTCCCTGGTGGCGGCGTCGCTTATCTACGTGCAATTGCAAGCTTAGAAGGTTTGGTTGGCGACAACGAAGACGAAACAACAGGTATCGAGATTGTAAAACGCGCAATCGAAGAACCAACTCGTCAGATTGTTTTCAATGCAGGTCTTGAAGGCGCAGTAATCGTTCAGAAAATTAAAGAAGGGAAAGGCGACTTTGGTTACAATGCACGTCTTGATATTTTCCAAAATCTTTTCGAAGCAGGTGTAATTGATCCAGCTAAGGTCACTCGTGTAGCCCTTGAGAACGCAGCATCTATTGCGGGTATGTTCTTGACTACCGAATGTGTCCTTGTTGAAGAGAAAGAAGATAAACCAGTCGACATGGGTCATGGCGGCATGGGTGGTGGTGGCATGGGCGGAATGATGTAAATCATTTCACCACAATAAAAATATAGCTTATGAATGGAGGCTGATCTTTAAGGAGATCAGCCTCTTTCTTTTCGGGATATTTGTAACCAACCAGTTTTAGCCTCTCTCTGTTAAGGAGGTTGATTTTTTAACTTTTTTTGGAGGAATTCTTTTTTTGACGCGCTTGACCTAGTGTAAAATGTATTACTTTTAGCCTTGAATAAAAATTTAAAACTCACTTAAATTTTCTTGAATGATCTTTCTTGCTCAAATCGCTACCGAAATTTCGTACTTTGAACTTCTTTTGAAGGGCGGATGGTTGATGTATCCATTGTTTTTGCTTTCGATAATCGCTGTGTTTATCTTCTGCGAACGTCTAATCTACATCAGAGGACAACGGAAAATCGATGCCAACTTCTTCGACCGAATTAAAGAACTCGTATCGGATGGAAAGGTTGATACCGCCTTGTCGCTATGTAATGCAGCTAAAAGCTCAGAAGCAAAAATCTTACGTAAAGGATTACAAAACTTAGGTAAACCATTGCGCGATATCCATGAGCAGATGGAGATGGAAGGAAAGCTCGAGGTCTACAAATACGAAGGAAACATGTATTTCCTTGGTGTTATCGCCGGTGTGGCTCCTATGATGGGATTTATCGGAACCATTTCTGGGGTTATCAAGATCTTTTATAATATCTCATTAGCCGATAATATCAGCATCTCACTGATCTCTGGAGGTCTATATGAGAAGTTAATCACCTCTGGAATAGGATTGGCAATCGGTATCATCTCGTATGTCGGATATCACTACCTAAACAACAAGGTGAACAAACTAGTTCAGAAATGGGAATACCAGAGTGTTCGTTTTATTGATTTGATAAACAACAAGTAATATGGATTTCAGACGAGCTAAGAAGCATGAATTTGAGATCTTCTCAAACTCATTTAGCGATATCATGTTTTTCTTGATGTTGTTCTTCTTGATTGCATCGACCATGATCACTCCGGGTACCATCAAACTGATCCTGCCCCAAGCAAATCAGACTCAATCGATGAACAAGCCACCCAAAGAGATCGCTATCTCGGTGACTAAAGATTTGAAATACTACATCAACAACAAACAAGTTCAATTTGCCGAAATAGAACCTGCTTTACGCCAGGAAAAGCTCGGTAATGCAGAGGTTCATGCGATTGTGCGCTGTGACAATGCCATCGCTGTGCAGGCACTTGTCGATGTGTTACAAATTGGAAGTAAGGTTGAGATGAAAATGGTTCTAGCTACCACCCGAAAAGATAAAGTTAATTAACTTTTCTTCCCCTCTTTTTGCGATTTGGTTGATTTTTTTGTAACTGGAAATAGACCATCAGCTTCTAGCCCATTTGGGAGTTGAAGCTGATGGTAATTCAATCATCTCGGCACGACTATTGGTTTATTCCGATCCAGTCTTTGAATGCGTTTCAAGGATCAGAAATAGGCAATAATTACGATTGCTTAACCAGCGCCTCTAACTTCGCATATGCCTGGTCTAGACCAGTGATGAAATCAGTTTTGATCTTGCGGTAGTGAGCCTTCACTAATTTCGGATTATCCTTCCCGTCAGGATGACAAATGCGCTCGATCATGTTGTTGTTTAACGCAATCGCTTCCTCAATAATAGATAGGATGCTTGTCTCTTTCTTATCCTCGAAAGTATCTAGAAAATCGATGCAGTCACCAATAAGTTGAGATGACATAATCTCAATCTCTTTTTTCAAACGTCTTACGTTAGCCATAATCTTTAATATTAAGTGTAAACATCACATTTAGTATCGGGGATGCCATTCCGACTCTATCTTACTTCCCTTTTATTAAAAGGCACTTTTCTTTTTTCGCCTGTTTTGTAAGTCTTTAAGCTTTTGAAGCTCAAATTCTTCATCGTATATTTGTTTGTTATACGTACGTTGCCTCGAAATATTCCAGGTTTCTTTAATATCCCAGTTTGATCGCACTTTAATCATAGTCGGATAATAGTCTACTTCCTCAGGCAGTATCTTCTCCTTCAGACTCCCATGGTCCCAGATCCCATTGCTATTTCGATCAAAAATAACTTTAAGCATATATTTAGTAGGCTCTAGAAATTTAAATGTTACTATCTGATCTTTGGTTAGTGACATTGATTGAAGCACGGTCTCTTTCTTATCTGCAGCTAGTAATTGCACGATGGTTGGACCATAAATATTCTTCATGTCCAATAATAACTTCCCATAATGCTCTTCATCTTGAGTTTTAAATTCCGTTTTAATGGCTTTTGAATCTGCGCAATAAATGGTAACAATAGCAGCAGAGTCAATTTTTAACTTGTAGGTTGTCGAATATTTCCATGGGTAGGCGATGTGAAATTTCCGTTTATTGATACTGTCTGGCTTTACAACGAATTTGATTGGATGAAAAAGCGTATCGCGCTTTTCAAGTAACGTTATCTTCGCAGTATCAAAGGATTGTATGGGCTCTGGGGATTCAATTAAAAGTTTATTGTAAACGTCGAAACCGCTCTTTGTATTCGTATTTAAGCTAATGGTACTGACCAGATCAGCAACTTTACGACGTTCCTTGTGCTTATTTTTCACCTGCTGTACAACATCGGTAAAGAAGAAACGCAGGGTGTCTTGCTTCGTGTAAAATTTCTTAAGAGAATCTTGCTGCAGATAGCTAACCTTAAAGACTAAGGTGTCTTTTTTGTAGATGGCCGAATCCGTAAGCCAAATGCGCACTGAATCAGATTTCGCCGACATCTCAGTAAATTTCCAGTCCTCTTTGCCTACAAAATTTAAGGGTTCAATATTAAAGTGTTTGTCTACAGATTGGGTAAACGTAAAATCGATGGTTTTACGATTTGGGTGATTGTATTTATCAAGTCGAAGATTGAAATAGTCCTCTCCAAAACGCATTAGATAAAGTGGACCTGGAGCAAACCTCGTGCGGCCCATCACAACTAAACAGTCGGCTGCGACATACGTCGAATCTTTTTCAGAACGTTTGATGGCAGTTGGTGCAATGCGCTGACTGTAAAAAGCGATGGAATCAGCGCCTGGGTTAAATTTCAAAGTGCCAGATGAACTATTTAGACTGTAAACTTGAAACGTGTCGGCAGGTAAGTTGGTTACGGCAAAGAATCCTTTGACATCTGTCTTTGCCACAAAGTCAGGCTTCGTGGTATAAACAAGCGTATCGGATTTCCCTTTGTAGAGTAAAATATAAGCGTTTGCTATCGGTTCAAGGTTAAAGGCATCTTTTACAAATCCGACTATGCGCAGTGAATCGACGACTGGACCCGTGGAGAATGCAAGACGTAGGTTTTTAAGTGGATTGTGTTCGTTGTTGTCAGATACCCCATCTTTAAAATCCAATGAATAGGTGGTATTTGCCTTGAGTTTCTCGTTCAGATCAATGACAATAGATTTCCCTTTCGTGCGAATAATCGGCTTTTTTTCTGTTGGAGGCGAGACGACAAACTTATCGCTAAGACCTTCTACAACAACGAATTCATTGAATGTAATCTTTATTTTTTGATCGTTGAAGTTGGCTTGATTGAAGTCCGGAACGCTATGAATAACATAGGGCGGGATGCTATCTTTCATCCCTCCTGATGGCATTCCGATGTTGGCGCACGAGGTAAAAAAGGTAAGATACCCAATGATGACTAGGACCAGTATGAGTATTTTATTTGCCAAGCTGTGCGATTAAAATGTGTTGTAGAAATCGAAATACGAATCGATGTAAGTCTCTTTAGACTGGTAATCAAGGAATGGTTTCTTCGATTCTTTCATGTGATTTTCAACCTCCGCATTGATGTTTTCAGACCCTTTAATTGTCGCATCTGAATAATCGATAGCCAATTTGCTCAAGTTCACAAAAGATGGATCATTAATCACTGAGATATCGCTAAGTGAGATGCCATCTTCAGCAATCTTCGCGGCCATATTTGGAGATAGCGTTTTTTGAAATCCATCATCATAAACTGAATATATAATTTTGGAATTGGCAAAAAGCGGATTGTCTTTATAGGTGTTTTTTACAAACAAAGGTACCATGCCTGTAAACCAACCATGACAATGAATAATATCGGGTGACCAACGTAACTTAATGACCGTCTCTAACACTCCACGCGCAAAAAATATCGCCCGCTCATCGTTGTCGTCAAACTCCACGCCATCATCGGTGGCAACGGTATATTTACGCTGGAAATAATCTTCGTTATCGATAAAATAGACCTGCATACGCGCTGCCTGAATCGATGCAACTTTAATGATTAGCGGGTGATCATTGTCGTTAATGACTAAATTCATACCAGACAACCGAATTACTTCGTGTAGTTGATTCCGGCGCTCATTAACACACCCAAATCGGGGCATAAATGTACGGATCTCTTTCCCTCGCTCTTGGATTCCCTGTGGCAGGTATCTCCCAATCTCGGAAATCTCTGTCTCAGGTAAATACGGCGTGATTTCCTGCGAGATAAATAAAACCTTCATTTTTTCCATTGCCTCAACTTAAATAAGTTTTGCAAAAATATATAAAAAATACTGAATATTCATGCTTTTAAGGGATTGTATATTTTGACCACCCGTTAAAACCTTTCGTGGTATGTAGATATTTTGTTACTTTGCACCCTGTTTTTAGCGATTTATGAAGGTTTATTCCGATCCCTTATCAATTCAGAAGACTCTGTCAGAAGCAAGAGCTCAAGGTCTTAATATTGGCTTTGTCCCAACGATGGGCGCCTTGCACCAAGGGCACCTTTCGCTCGTCGAGCAGGCTGGTCAAGAATGTGGGGTCGTGGTGGCTTCGATTTTCGTAAATCCAACCCAGTTTAACGATCCGAACGACCTGGCTAACTATCCACGGACGTTAGAGGCTGATCTGAAAATGCTGGAAGAACAGGGGTGCGATCTAGTGTTTGTTCCAACCGTCGAGACGATGTATCCTGAGCCAGATAATCGTATCTTTGCTTTTGGAGAACTCGAAACGGTGATGGAAGGAAAATTCCGACCTGGTCATTTCAATGGGGTCGCTCAAGTGGTTAGTAAACTTTTCGACCTGGTGAATCCAGACAAAGCGTTCTTTGGACAAAAAGATTTTCAGCAGCTGGCCATTATTAAAGCGATGGTCAAACAGCTAAGTTTGCCTGTCGAGATCGTACCTTGTGCCATTGTGCGCGAGCCTGACGGACTGGCGATGAGCTCTCGTAATAAATTGCTCCTTCCCGAATATCGGAAGTGCGCACCTCAGATCTATCGCATTCTCAGTGAAGCGAAAAATCTTGCCAAGAGCCATTCGGTGGCTGAAGTGAAAAATTTTGTGAACCAGGAGATCGGAAATGCCAATCTCCTAAAATTAGAATATTTCGAACTCGTCGAGGAACTTTCGCTAAAAGCGATTCAAAGCTGGGACGAAAGTGGAATCAAAGTAGGTTGTATCGCGGTGTTTGCTGGCAAAGTCCGACTCATCGACAACCTTATATTTAATCGGTAAAGCATATAGCTATGTTTATAGAAGTTTGTAAATCAAAGATTCATCGGGTGACAGTAACCGGCGCCGACCTTCAATATGTGGGTAGTATAACCATCGACGAAGAGCTGATGATTGCCGCTAACCTTCTCGAAAATGAGAAGGTCCAAGTGGTTAACATCAATAATGGCGAACGTCTCGACACCTATGTCATCCGTGGCGAAAAGGGGAGTGGCGAGATTATCCTCAATGGGCCGGCTGCTCGCAAGGCTGCTGTGGGCGATGTCGTGATCATCGTTTCTTATGCAACCATCGATTTCGAGGAGGCCAAAACCTTCAAGCCGCGTATGATCTTCCCCGATACCTTGACCAATAAACTTGTTAAATAATATTCTTGATAGCGTCCCTTCGGGACCTGTCAACGTAATTTTAACTTCTTGTAACTCGTCCCTTCGGGACCTAGTAATGTAAGAATAAAAATATGTCAAAAACTAAAACCGTATTCGTTTGTCAGAGTTGTGGCGCTCAATCTCCAAAGTGGGTGGGCAAATGCAACGTATGTGGCGAATGGAACACTGTTTTAGAGGAGATCGTAGCTGCACGAACCTCCAATGCTCCTCAAGGGATTAAAGAGTCTCAGCGGCCTCTTACGCTCTCTGAGATCGACTTAGATCAGCAAGAGCGAATTGTAACCGGTAATGCCGAGTTCGACCGAGTAACAGGTGGTGGATTAGTTCCTGGCGGAATGATCCTATTGGGTGGTGAGCCGGGCATCGGAAAATCGACCTTGGTGCTGCAGGTCGCACTCAAATTAGCCCCTTTAAAAGTATTATATATCTCTGGAGAGGAGAGTCTACAGCAGCTTAAGATGCGTGCCAACCGCTTAAATGGAGTGCCTAACAGCTGTCTATTCCTCTGCGAGACTTCGCTAGAGACGATTCTTTCGCACATGGAGGCCGAACAGCCCAATCTGGTGATCATCGATTCGATCCAAACGGTTTCGACCGAGATGGCCGAGTCGTCGCCGGGCAGTGTGACGCAGATTCGCGAATGCACCGTGGGCATTATGAAGGTAGCCAAGGCAAAACAGATTGCGGTGTTGCTAATTGGTCATATCAACAAAGAGGGGAGCCTGGCTGGACCTAAAGTCCTCGAACATATCGTCGATACCGTCCTTCAATTTGAAGGCGATCGCAACTACCTATTCCGTATCTTACGCTCGGTAAAAAATCGTTTTGGCTCGACCGCCGAACTGGGGATTTTTGAGATGCGACAAGATGGGTTACATGAGGTGAATAACCCCTCGGAGATGTTACTATCATCGCATAACGATGGCTTAAGTGGCACGGCAACGGCAGCTACCATGGAGGGGATGCGTTCTTTTCTGATTGAGGTTCAGGCGTTGGTGAGCTCGGCGGCTTATGGTAATCCACAGCGTTCGGCGACTGGTTTCGACCTGCGACGGATGAATATGCTTTTGGCGGTGCTCGAAAAGCGGGCTGGCTTTAAACTGATGACCAAAGATGTGTTTCTGAATATTGCAGGTGGCTTACGAGTTGATGATCCAGCCATGGATCTGGCCGTTATTGCCGCTATTCTCTCTTCTAATTTTGATGTGGCCATTGATAAGCAGATTGCTTTTGCGGGTGAGGTGGGCTTAACGGGTGAGATCAGACCGGTTAACCGGATTGAGCAGCGCATTGCGGAGGCTCAGAAGCTAGGTTTTAAGGAGATCTACCTCTCGAAATACAATAAAGGTGTTGATTTTAAACGTTTCGATATCAAGATTCACCAGATCGAGCGTGTTGAAAAAATGATCCGAACCCTATTCGCTGCTTCCAAAGATTAAGTTCCAATAAGGTATTTTTTAGTCCCCTATAGTCTCGTTTAAAAGTCAAAGCAAACAAATATTTTGGACGAATTGCTAAGAGCCAGAGCCTCCCTTAATCATCTCTTTAATATCCCTGGTTATGTGCGTGCTCATGCGCACCGCAACAGGTATGCGTAATCCATTTTTTAATATTACATAGCTCTCCTTTGCTTTGACAAATCTTCGGATATAGTAAATATTTACTAAGTACGTTTTGTGCACTCTATAAAAAGAGGCGCTAGGAAATTGGTCAGCAAGTTGCTTTAATGACTTTGCAATTTGTATCTCTTTCCCGTTATGCAGAATCACCAATGCATTGGATTGATTTGCTTTGCAATATTCAATATTGGATGTGTTTTCAAAGATAAATCCATTCTCGACATCAAAAATTACATTGGCACCACCTGATGGCGCTGCAGCCTCGTTTTGATAGGAGAAATCGATCTCTTGTGTTTTTTGCTCAATTAGCACCTGCTGTGAAATCCGTTGCAGAATAATTTGCAAATCGTTTAGATTTAGGGGCTTGAGAAGGTAGTCAAATGCATAGTTCTTCGATGCTGTAATCGCATCTTGTAGATAGGCAGTAACCAAAATGACTTTAAAAGAAGGCTCTTTAAAATGGGAGTAAAAGGAGTCTAAATTTTGCTCAGGCTGGTCGATATCTAAAAATACAATATCTGGGTTTTGCTGCTCGATTAATTTTGCCCCTTCCTCAAGATGGCTTGCGGACCCAGTAATATTCAATTGTAGAGAATTAAAATTGCCAAGCATACCGATTAGGGTATTAAGAGCATTTTCTTGGTCATTGATGATTACTACTGTTGGCATTTTTTATGGTTGTTTGGTTTTATAGGTTCAGCGCTAATTTATAATTACCAGATAATTTAAAATCAATTAGTAATTATTATTATTATGTAAAGTTTCATTAATTATTTATAGTAACCTAAGAAAATTAAGATAATTATATTTCAGTGATTAATTCAGTGCCGAAAAGAATCAGATATTAAATAATAAATCTCAATGTTTACTGGGTTAATTACTGGTAGTAATTCTGTATCAAAATTTAATATTAGTTTTTTAACAGCTTAGATCTTCTATTTTTATCGTTCTAGTATTGAATTTTATCGTAGTTTTTAATGATTCTGCAATCATTAATCATACGTTATTCTGCCTAATTTGGTTGATTTGTGATCGTAATAATGGGATTAACCTATTTATTTGTAAATGGTTAGCAAGTTATTTTTAACATTAAAATGCGATTGTTAGATTCAATGCTATCTAAGGTCAAAAATGTTTTTAAAATGCTCTTTGTTTTTTATATGGCAAAAAAGAGCCCTCGATTAGGAGGGTTCTTTTTTTGCAAGGTAATTTTGTTAATTCAACTAGGTTGTTATTGAACAAGAGCAAATTCAGCTTTTGTCGTAATCCCTAATCCAGGAGCCGCAAATACTGGAAGACGTGCTGCATCAGCGGACATTTTAACATCTAAGGTTGTTGCAGTACCTGCGCCTATTTTAACTATATCTAAGTTAACTAGCAGCACGGGTGCGGTGTATAATGCAACATAAGCCTTTAAAGAATGCAACTCTGGTGAAGTAATTGTTGTCTCTACGTAAGGTACGATGGCAGTAGTAGGAGTTGCCGGAATTATAGCAACGGCATTCGTATAGGCTGCCGTAAATTTATTGGTCCCAATAGTAATTGTTGGGTTTCCAACAAATGTTTTAGTTACATAAGATGCAAAATTAGCTACTGCTAATAATGGATTTCCTGTTACGGTTAGTGAGGCCATAAAATCCGTTGAAGTTGTTAACGAGGCAAGGACCGCATTGTTGGTGACTGTTAAAATGGATCCATTTCCACCCGTTGCATGAGTATGAGCAAGAGTGACGCCTGCTAATATTAAATTCATGTCAATCGTAACAGAGTTGATCACACCCGAAGTGTTTAGTGATGTTAGCAATGCATTGTTGCTAACTATTGCTGAAACCATTGGGCCAATTAACGTTAAAGTAGTTAAGGCAGGTGCTCCAGTCGCAGTGGTAACACTTGCAGTTGCCGTTTTCCCAGTTATTGAAGCGACTTTTAAGGTCGTGTAAGAGGCAAGATTTATTGGATTATCAAGGTTGCCCATCGTTAAAGTCTCAACAGCAGCAAGCGCAGGAGCTAAAGCGCCTCGGTGAAGCGGCAAAGTAACTGTTTTAGCTGTTGTAGAAGTAATCTGACCAGAAACTGACAGGGGTAATGTAAGTGAAATAGGCCCTGTGACTGTTACAGTGGAGGTTGCAACTTTTGATAAGTCAACAGTCCCAGCTCCAGTTCCGAAGTTCGCAATAACAGCTGACGCAGTTACTAGCATAGGGGCTGCAAAAGTAGTTGCTTTATTTGTAGAAGCTACAGATAAAGTATTTGCTCCAATGGTGGTAAGAAAAGGTAGGCTCACCGTTCCGACGACCGTACTTGGATTTACACCGCCAATTGCAATGTTTCCAGCCGCTGTTGCAGCATTGATATTAATAGCTGTAGCTAGTGGGGCATCAACATTTAATCCAGCTGGAATATCTCCTTTTAGTGTTACAGAAGTAGCAATTGCCGCAGTAACGCTTGTTGCAACGCCTATAGGCATAACAATGGTTGTGGCAAGGGGCAATGCAATTGTGCCAGCATTTACGGTCCCAACAACAGTCCAGTTAGGAAGGCTAACCGCAGTTGTACCTGTTATTGTTGATCCAGTAGTGGTAAATGGTGTTAACCCAAGGTTCCCGCCTACTGCAATCGTTGAAGTGTAGTTGTATGGACCATCAAGAGCTAACGACATGTTTCCTGTCACGCTTGTTAGCAGTGGGAATACAACTGTAGAAACAGACGATAAGTTTCCTCCAATTACGGTTAAATTACCTGTGATCGCAGCCAGATTATTAAAACTTAATGGCTTTAATGCAGTTGTTGTCACGCTAATCGTTGTTGGTCCAAAAGCTCCGACTAAATTGTTTAAGATTCCATTTAGTTTTGCGATTTTACCAGCAGAGATCGCAGTTGTATTAACCGTTAAATTCCCATTGATCATGCCCAGTGATGCAAATGAAGGGGCAATAAAGTCAACTTCGTTATCGGTTGTAATAGATATGTTTCCTGCATAGACAGCAGCAGCAGCTAATAAAGTATTAATCCCTGCCTGAGCAGCGTCTACTTTTACTGTCAATGCATTAACAACTGCTTGCGTTGCGAGCGTTCCTGTGAAAGTTGTCAAAGCATCTAATGAAGCCTGGGCCGCAACAATTTTTGCTGTTAATGCGGTGTTGTTTGTCCCCACGGTAGCTGCTAAAGCAGTAAGATCGGTTTTTAAACCATCGACGACTGTTTTGGTAGCCGTGCCTGTTGTGGCGAGTGCTGTTAAGGCTGTTTGTACAGCGGTAATGTTCGTGTTTGCAGTCGCTAATCCAGTTGACAAAGCAGCTATAGAAGCTGAGTTTGGTAAAGCTGCAACCGCCGTTTGGAGAGCACTTACTTGTGTCATTGAGGTCGCAAGTTGTGTCTGAAGTGCAACTACACCATCAACTTTAAGGCTAAGAGCATTGATCTGATCTTTAAGTGCCGAAAAATCATTCGCATACTTGTTGCACGACGTAATAGCAAGGGCTAAAGCTAAAAAGCCTAACATTAATTTTTTCATGGATTGTTTTTTTTAATTAATAAATTAATAATTCAGTAATTGTGAATCTGGGAATTGGGTCATTATTTTTTTTGTTCTACTTAACTTAAGCACCAAAGGTTTTGTATTCCCTTTGATATCATTTTGGAGTTTAATTTCTGTCCCCCTTTGAGGACCTTTAATTTTACGGTCTCTTTTTTCGTGGTTCCGAGCTTAGTGAGATTTTAAAAACGTTTAAAGCAGTAATTTTAGATCATTCATATCTTATTGTATTCTTAGATCTAGAAACGAGTACACCTCTGCAGGGATTGTTCGCAGAGTGTGAAAAATGATTAAGTTTGATTTGTGTTTGCAACATTTTTGTTGATCAATATGATTATATACATGATTGATTAACTCCATCCCGCTTGTCGTAAGAAGGTTGTTCGACTAAGGAACCCTCCCTGATAAACAACATGATGTTTCAAGTTACAGCGTATTCCTTTTGAAAGAAATGACTTTTGTCATAAATATTGGAATTCAGATACTTAACTTAATGTTCGTCTAGCTAAGTCAGTCTAAATCAACTATTAAGTCATGTGGTTCAATCGTTTTGATACTTTGGTAAACTGGAGATCAACGGCAAAGTTTAGAGGTATAATGGCAGGATATCGTTATTGGTGCGGTTGATCAAGGGAGTTGATCTTGCTTCTAAAATACTGACATATTGCTAATTCGACAATGGGAGTGCGAAGCAGGCGATTCTGCCAGCATAAATCGGGTTATGATTGGATCCTTTAAAGGAGTGGTCTTACAAATCTAGGGGAGATTTTAACTAGCAATAATAATGTTTATCCTTTTGAACAAAAACAAAGCGGGCATCTAAGAGTAGATGCCCGCTTTGAACGATGATATGTGAAGAGATTAATATTCCCAAAGATCTTGTTCGTAATCAAAAATTGAATTCTTGATTCGTTCTGATTCTTTAAAGGCATAATCACCTGCCGCATACTCATCAATAGATCTATTGTTGTAGATATTTTCTTCTTTAATAATATAAGCATCAAAATTACGACTCAAGAATACATCATCAAAACTCAGACTCCGAGATCCGTTAAACTCATTGACAACTTCATGTTTCGCTAGCAATGCACGAACTTCAGGATACGAGACCCAGAATATACGTTTGCGCACAAATAGGCTATCATTTTGATCTTTCTTGTATACTCGGATAGGGCATAGACCTAAGATGCGTACCTGAAGTGTTGATTTCTGCTTATCGAAATACCAAAATTCCTTAATTTCTATTTGTTTGATCTCGTTGTATGGGATGTCTGTGCGAATTGTGGTATCTCTGTCGGCACCGCTATTAATGTCCGCCACCTTAATCGTTTTTACAGTATCCCCAAATTGTTGTTTTACTTGGTTGAAGCTGATTGGCTCTTTGAATTCGCTGTCAGATCCTTGAGCATCAAAGGCCGTTATGCGCTTTGCTTCAATCCCTTTTAATAAGGTTATAAAAAGATTGTTACGACCTTGTATCTCTCGTATAGGATAGTATAGATGCTGATTTGCCTTCTCGCGCAGATCGATGATACGCCAGACCGTTTTTGACCAGATAATATCTGATTCTCTTACGTTTGGTAGCGGTGCAGGCTTACGATTAAGCATCGTCTTTTTTGCGTAAGCGCCGTCTATCACTTGAGCACTCAAGGTATTAAAACCAAGTGAAGTGCCTATGACTAATGCAATGAATAGGAATATCTTTTTCATTTTAATTAATTATTTTAAAGCTTATCGCAGGTAAATTACGAGTTGTTCCATCATCGCCGTGTACTATAATGCTTTCGATGTAAAGTCGGCTGCCTTGATTTAATCCTTTCATTAAATCGCGTTGCTCTTGTGAGAATCTATTGCCTTTCGTTGGCTTATCAACCACAAATCCTCCTTTGGACGTAGAGACTACAAATGAAAGAACTGTAAATTTCATGTCGAAATCAAAATCTGGAATGGCTGCTAAAACGCCTTGTTGGGCTTCTAGTTCCCTTTTTGATATGGCACCATCAATTTTATTTGCTACCGAAGCAATTGGATCAGGAACTCTTTTCACACGAAATTCCATCGATCCAATGTCTTTTAGTTTACCATCAATCGTTGCTTTAACAGACACAACTGATTTCGTTCCTGCTTTTTGCGGATGAACAATATAATTACCCGGAGAAGATGGTTCTATCGTCCCGTTTGTAATTGAAACTTTAATGTCTTTAGCTGAAATACCTGGAGCTGAGACAGAGACTGGGTTTGCTAGTCCTACATAGAAAATATTCATCTTTGTTGGAGAAACAGTCATAGATGGCTTTGCTACCTCATATTCGTGCTTGAATGGATAGTTCACGATGATACCAGAGGGGTTCTTATAGTTGATCGATCCAGTATAGGTCATTTTCCCTTCTTTGCCTGCGGTCGTTTTATATAATCCCGCGTTTTCACCAGGTATCATTGGCAAGGTTGATCCCCCAATAAGAATGGTTGGACTTGCCGTTGTATCTACAGCCGATAGGAATACTTTAGCTTCATAGGTGTTGCCTTGAAGAACATAATCGGAAGTTGAGACTACCTGAGCCTGAAGTTTATTAAACTTAAATGAAGCCTTATCAATCTTCGCATATAAATTGTTAATCACATCTGACTCTGCATTCCGGACATCACTCTGTATCTTTGACATTAGTGTTATGACGGCAATTAAAGGATAGCCTTCAAAGCGCTCAGTTTCCCAAGTTGGGGTGCGCCCTTGTTTTGCCATGGGATCCGAAGTATCTAAACTCTTGTTGATAGAGGCAATTAGTTCGGTATTTGAAGTATCAACTAGCGAAATAAGGGATTTTCTGTATTTCGCAATAGCCTCTTTTAACTCTGTTCCGTGCTTTTTGTTAATCATAAGTTCGGCCGGATAATTTAGGTCGTCTTGAGATTTTATATCTTCTAAATTTCCTTCAGGACCATCGGCTTTCTTTACGATCATCTCTTTAAGACTATGAATATACTGATATAGTGAGTCGGAACTAACCTTTACCTTTTTCACGGCATTGTTTAATTCACCAACTTTTTTCGGATTTTCTTTTGCCGCACTCTCAAAATCATCGTATACTCGTTGGTTCTTGGCTTTCGAGCTTTCGATAGATTGCATGAAGTTATGGTTAACCATGACAAAAGCATCCAGGACAGTTTTATCGACATTAAGAGCCAGCATGGCCGTTAAGACCAAGTACATCAAGCTGATCATCTTTTGCCGTGGAGCCTCCGGACAGTATTTAGTTCCCATCTTACGAATTAACCTTTAGCATTCATTGCACCTAGCATATTACCATAGACATGGTTCAGTGCTTCGAGATTCTTATTTAGCTGTTCGGTTTGGTTCTGGTATTTCTTAGCCTCTTCAAGAGCACTTTTCACCAGTTCAGCCATCTTCGCATGAGTGTCAAGAGCTTCCGCAGAGGCGGCAGCTACTTTCTTCGTATGCTGAAGGTGGAGTTCATAGGAGGTATGTAAAGTCGAAAGACTCGTGTTTATCTGCGCAAGTCCAGCGCTATAGCTGTTTGTATGATCACCGAGTGCCGCCAGGTCTTTGTTGATGGATTCATTGAATTTTTTATAGGAAGTCGCTAAGGAATCGCCAGTTGAAATAAGCTGTTCATTAATTTTCTTAGACGATTCGTTGAAGGTAGTGGCTAAATTCTTTGAGGAATCACCTAGAATTTGCGTAGACTGATCGTATGAATAAACAAGATCATTCGTTGATTTCTCTATTGAATGTGCTGCTCGTGTGTTAACTTCCTTAAAGGTTGACATTGATTCAGAAGCCTCTGTGATATTTTTCACATACGTATTCGTTGCTAAAGTGGCACTCGAGATATCCGCAATGCCACTTGCCGTAGCGGATAGATCTTGAAGACCTTTTTTTACTTTGGCGAGCAACTCTGGAGAGATATCTGCTTGATCGAAAATATTGCTTGAACCTTGACGCGGCACTTCAATGATTTCTGCTGGTCCGCCAGTATAGTCTTTACGCAGCTGTGGATGTACTTTCCCCCAATCCGGGATATCAACTGATGGCTCAAAGGCTGAAAAGAAAAAGATTACAACCTCGGTGAGCATTCCTATTGGCAAGATAATATTTGCAAATGGCCAATGTTGGAGTTTAAAAAGGGCACCAAGCAGCACGACAGAAGCGCCTATGCTGTATAAGAAGTTCATGGAAGATTTCCATTTCTCGGAATGTGTAAATTCGAATACGGCCATGGTAAAATTCGTATTTATAGATTAGGATTAGAATTATTTAAATTTCTGTGGCCCTTGATTATCGTCTCTAAATGAAGAGCGAACACAACGGAACCCAAGATAAGATTTTGCAGTGTCTTGGTATTCAAAAGTTCGAGTACCAACTTGAATAAAGTATGCAATATCTTTCCACGATCCACCCCTGGTAACTTTTCGTTTCATTTCTGGAGGATCAGATGGCAAGGCATTTTGTTCAAAATTTGGATTTAGATCGTGCATGAAATTATACGACGACTCGTCATAGGCCGAGATAGTCCATTCGGCAACGTTTCCGGCCATATCATACAAACCATATCCATTCGGATCGTAAGTTGCGACACTGATAGTTGTTTTTCCACCGTCATCGCTATAATTTCCGCGCATAGGTTTGAAATTTGCTAAAAAGCAACCATTTTTAGATCTGGTATAGTAACCACCCCACGGGTACATCGAATTAGCGAGTCCACCACGTGCCGCCAATTCCCATTCCGCTTCAGAAGGAAGACGATAGTCTTGAACGCCAAACTCACCTTTTAAAGCGAGGGTGGTATTTTTAAAGTTTGTTCTCCACATACAGAATGCTTTACACTGCTTCCAGGTAACCCCGACAACGGGATAGTCGTCAAATCCAGGATGGGAGAAATATTTACTGGTTAACGGATCGTTGAATGCATAGGAGTAATCGCGTATCCAGACTAGTGTATCGGGGTAGATATTTACGGCGTCGTTCATGATAAAGCTGGAGCGACCGGCGATGGGAACTATTTTTCCATTTAAATCGTTTACAGTCCCTTTATAGCTTTGAGTTTTGTAGTCATAGGCATTTTGAGCTAGTGCAGCTTGCTGCAGGTCAACCCATGAATAGCTATAGTTTAATTTACGGGTGTCTAGTTCTTTCCGACCTAAGATGCGGTCGTTTCCACCATAGTACATTGGTTCCAACGCATCTCTATATTCTTGGTTCCGGAGATCAATTTTTCGCTTCCAATTAAGTATGGCCGGTTCTATAGGGTTTCCTTTTTTATCTTGAGTAATCTTAAATTCCTCAAATCGTTCAGAAAGTATTTGACGAGCCATTGAATCACGCACCCAGTAAACAAATTGTCGATATTCGTTATTGGTAATCTCCGTATCATCCATCCAGAAAGAGGATAAGTCGACTGTTCGTGTAGGGGTTGATCCAGACACAATATCTTGATCTCCAGGGCCCATGTTAAAGCTCTGGCCTTGAATCATGACCATGCCAAGTGGCGAAGGCTCAAAATACTTGCCCCTTTTTTGCACCCCTGTTAATTCGCCATTCCCACTTCTGTGACAACTAGTCAGTAGAAACAGGCACGATATACTAGCTAAGATGAATATTCGCTTCATATTTTTATATGTGTTGTAGACAACAATTTCTTAATGCAAATTCAGGTCAAAGTTACAAAAATCTAACACTATTGTACTTATGATTATGCTTTTTGTATAATAATACAGAATACGCCAGGAAGAATTCATGCGACCCGCCGTTATATTTTGCTAGTCCGGAGATACTCATATCATAAGCATAGCCAAACTTTATTCCATTCCATAATTCAGTTCCACCGCTGATTATCAGCGCATCCCCAAATCTATAACCAAAGCTTCCCCAATACTGTTTATTATATTGGATGGTCAAACTTGCATCGGCTTGCCAAGAGCCTCTATCTCTCTTATAATAGAGCGATGGAATGGCATCAAAGCGCTCATCTGCAAGGTGCATGGTATAACTTCCGTTAAGGTAATACGACCGTGTCAGGGTGTATCTACCCGATTGATTAAAAGTTATTGATGGTCTATTGAGGTGCTTTCCTGACATTCCAAGCTCAAGATCACCAGCTTGATAGAAAAACCCAACTCCGATATCAGCCATTATTCCACCAGCTTTACCTGTTGGAAGGGCTGGATCCGACTGGTTTACCAAGTCTCCACCATCAGTACTGCCCAGTGCAAAATTGAGGTTTTTATTCATCAACCCCAATGAAAGTCCTGAGCCTAAAATTCCATCACCTAATTTAGAACGATAGGCATAATTAAGACCTACCGACACATTTTTTTCAAAACCTATCGCATCGCTAACGATCGAAAATCCCAATCCATCGTTCTTTCCAATTAAATGGAATGTTGCATCGGTATTGAAAACCGAAGTCACCGGTGCCCCAGGAAACCCAACCCATTGAGACCTGTTTAACATCGATATGTTAATCAACCCCGAAGAGCCTGCAAAGCCAGGATTGACAGTTAGCTGATTGTATTTATTCAGACTAAACTGTGGATCTTGCTGAGCATGAGCCGCAAAAATACAAATATTTATGAATATCAGAAATACTATAAACCGTTTCAAAAGTCTATGGGCCGATAGTTTGATATTGCAAAGTTTATCAATCATTCGTTCTATTATAACTTTCGATGGCTGCCTTAATATTAATCACACTATATTTTTAACAAAGATATAACTTTGGTCGCTAAATTTTATTGAAATAACTCCACCACTTCTCAGAGATTTCATTGTTACAGGCTTTTAAATAATCTTTGTGAGAACAAGGGATTCGGACGGGGAAAAGCGTACAGTCTTCACTTGGCACCTCCATCCACCAACGCTGAGAGATTGGGTGGACCAAAAACGTCACGGGTTCATCAAGCCCTTCAATATCGAGAACAAACTGTTCAAAATTTGTTGCTTCCTCGATCGGTTCCTCATCAATTTTTTTCGTTGCACCATGCATAAAATACCAGCTTATCTGTGCTGCCATCATCGCTCCTAAAGAGGCTGGATCGTTGGGCGAATAATAACCAAAAAGCGCAAACCATGCTGGATTAGTCGCAAGACCTGCATACCATGCAATTTGACAAGCTTCTTCCCCTGTTAAACCATTGGGCGAAATGTTATATTGCCCCGGAGCTTCTGCAACTTTTAAGGCACCAAAATCAAAACTTACTAAGTCTGCTCTTCGTATTAAGGGTTCTATCTCCTTGTAGTCCGCCCTTATCTCTCCTAAGGTAAGTAAAGCGCCATTGGTCCCCTCGGCTAAAAGATCTTGCCATTGTTCTCCAATGAAATACGATTGTCCTGCTAGCAGCGTTACAGCTGTTCTATCGGGTAGGTTATTAATGAAAAATTCGTCGGCTGAAGCGACCTCATTTTGTCTATTGTCAATTCGGTCGTCAACCAAGACTAACTCAAGCTCTTCTTTTTCGAATCCATGCAATAAAGGAACGGTTAGTTCTTGAGACCCTCCTAGGATTAAAAGACGGATGTTTAACCCCGATAGCTCTTCTGCGACCAATTTTACGGCGGCATAGGTATCTTTTAAGGTTGCGCCACATTTGATGTCGCCTAAGTCAACAATATTTGCGGTTGAGGGGAATGCTGCCAGGGAATATAAATGAGTTCGGATAAGTTCGGGACTCATAGAGAGCTCTTCCCCTTTCGATCCTCGTCCTTCGGGAATCCCTAAAATGGCAACGTTAGGAAGATTTTTTAAGTCCCATATTCGTTTTTTCAGGTGATAACCTATCTGGTTTTCAGCACCTTGATATGTTTTAACAACAGCTAAATCTTTTGCAGGTATTATGAGGTCGTTAAGCATAATTCTAGTTCATTAATTCACAATACTTGCTATAGGTTTTGATCTTTTATAATATTTATGATTCAGGCAATTATCATGCCTAACCTGCTCTTTTAGGTGTCTGCTTAAGTTATTTACTAAAACGTCTTTTGCTCGTTTTTGGTTTGCTTCCTTCTGTTTCGATAATTAATTCGCAGTCAGCAGCAGTAAGCGTTTCAATATCGGTCCCTTTTTTGATCTTATAATTCCCTTTTTTATAGGAGATATAGGGTCCCCAACGACCTTCCAAAACACGTATTTCTTGATCGTCGCCAAATGTTTTGAGCACCGATTTGATCGCATTATCTCTCTTCTCTTCGATTAGCTCAATGGCGCGCTCAAGGGTCACCGTCATTGGGTCATCAAGATCTTTTTTAAGAGACACAAAGTTTCCATCATGACGAACATATGGCCCAAATCGGCCAATGGCAGCGATCACTTTTTTATCTTCAAAGAGTCCTAAGTCGCGAGGAAGCTCAAAGAGTTTCAAGGCTTCTTCTAACGTTATGGTCTCGATGCTTTGTCCTTTTAGTAAGCTCGCAAAGACAGGCTTCTCTTCACTTCCTTCCACTGACTCACCAATTTGCACAAAAGGTCCAAAGCGGCCGATCTTTGCCGATACTTGTTTTTGCGTTGCTGGATCAAGGCCAAGCGCTCGTTCACCTCTTGCTCGCTCCGAATTATTTAAAGCATCTTCTATCTTCAGATGAAAAGGACGGTAGAAGGTGTCGATCATCTCATTCCATACCAACTGTCCGTCGGCGATCTCATCAAACTGCTTCTCCACTTTAGCGGTGAAGTTAAAGTCGACAATTGGCTCAAAGTATCGAACTAAGAAATCGTTTACAACTAGACCAATGTCAGTTGGGAATAATTTTGATTTCTCGGTTCCTGTAATTTCTGTTTTAAGTTCTTTTGCAATAGTGCCTTTGGTTAAGGTTAGCGCGACATAAGAACGTTCATTCCCTTCGCGGTCCTCTTTTACCACATATGCTCTTTGCTGAATCGTGGTGATCGTGGGTGCATAAGTCGAAGGTCGGCCAATGCCAAGTTCTTCTAGTTTGCGCACTAAGCTTGCTTCAGTATAACGGGCCGCTTTTTGTGAGAAGCGCTCTAGGGCTTGAATAGATTCAGGATCTAATATCTGGTTAGCCGATAAAATCGGTAGCATCCCTTTCTCCTCTTCGCTGAGCCCTTCATCATCTGATGATTCCATATAGACGCCCAAGAACCCATCGAAGCGTAACACTTCTCCTGCAGCTACAAAATGTTCTGTTGCCGTTGATATATGTATGTTGACTGTTGTCCGTTCAATTTCGGCATCTGCCATCTGAGAGGCGAGCGTCCGTTTATAGATCAGACTGTAAAGACGTTGTTCTTGGGGTGAACCACCTACTTCTTCTTGATCGAAATAGGTTGGACGGATCGCCTCATGAGCTTCTTGCGCCCCTTTGGCATTGGTTTTATAATGGCGTATCTTGACATACTTGTCGCCATACGATATAATAATCTTTTTCTTAGCTGCCTCTAATGCGGTCTCCGAAAGATTCGTCGAGTCGGTACGCATATAGGTAATGTGGCCTGCTTCGTAGAGTTTCTGAGCCACCGACATTGTTAATCCAACCGGGAAGCTAAGTTTGCGACTTGCTTCTTGTTGCAGAGTCGAAGTGGTGAATGGTGCCGCAGGTGATTTCTTCGCTGGTTTGGTAACAATATCAGCAACTGTAAATTTAGCCTCTTGGCATTTTTCTAGGAATGCTTGAGCTGCTTTCTCCGAATCAAACCGGTTGTTAAGCTCTGCTTTCAGCTGCGTGATCTTTCCGTTCTTCTCAGGAACAGCAAAAATGGCATTCACCCTAAAATAGGGTACAGTTTTGAAATTCGTGATCTCACGCTCCCTATCCACAATTAATCGCACCGATACCGATTGTACTCGGCCAGCAGAAAGTGATGGCTTTACTTTTTTCCACAAGACGGGAGAGATCTCAAATCCAACTAAACGATCTAATACCCTTCGAGCCTGCTGTGCATCGACTAAGTCTTTATTTAAAAGACGCGGATGAGCAATGGCATGAAGAATGGCCTCTTTTGTAATTTCATGAAAGACAATCCGTTTTGTTTTCGCTGGATCAAGATTTAGTACCTCCATAAGATGCCACGCAATAGCTTCTCCTTCACGGTCCTCATCCGAAGCGATCCAGATCGTGGTTGCAGTCTTAGCGAATTTCTTCAACTCAGCGACCACCTTTTTCTTATCCTCCGAAATAATATACTTCGGTTGGTATTGATTATTGATGTCAACGCCAAAATCTTTTTTATCCAAGTCTCGGATATGACCAAAGCTTGACTTAACCAGAAAATCCTTACCTAGAATTTTCTCGATTGTTTTGGCTTTAGCAGGCGATTCGACGATTACCAGATTCTCTTCCATTGGATTAAAGAATGATTTGTGGGCTTTAAATTTTGTGCAAAGTAAAGAAAATCAAATCCGAAGTTCAAACTATTTCTTTGTGACTCCCTTGAATCCGATGGTTCTTAAAAAATAAATTTTCATATAAGGCTCAATGCATTAGGCACTTGGCTGTCAAGAATAGGGTCCTAAATGTAATTTTCTTTTTTTTTACAGTCAGAAGTCGCATCAAATTCTAAATTTGAATGAAAACCAACCGGCAAAATACTCAAATTACTGATTATATGACTGTTAGTCTGATTAATTTGATCTTTTGTTACTCGTCTTATCTATTTAGGATTCTAAGCGAGAGTTGCTTCTACTTAAAAAAGCTGGTCGAAAATGGACCAGCTTTTTTAAATTATCTCTTAAATAAAATTATTTCGGCAAAAGCACCTGGTCGATTTTCATCATCGAGCCATTCACATAATTTTGATCGGTAAGGAATGGATTGAGCGGATTGATAATCACATTTGAGGCTGTTGCATTAGCAGCACCCTTAAAACTTGCGGCTCCCACAAATGGACCGGCGAAAGTTGCTTGGGCTAAAACACCTGGATGAGCAGGTATGGCCGAATTAAGTAATGTTTTAATCAGGGTTGGTGTCGATGGAAGATTCACCGAGAATACTCGATTACCGGGTATCGAAGTCCCTAAGATATGATATACCACAATTCCTTTCACCGTTTGAGCCGATAGGGCACCATACAAAGTTGGATTTGAGAATACGTCAGGTGTCGATGCTAAATATTGAGCGGTTGGATAAGCGGTCGCTGCAGGCATCCCTTGTCTAACCAAGGCCTGATATATAGCTCCGGTTAGTAAGGTTTGAAATGCCAAGTTGGTTGGAGCCAAAACTGTTAGGTTTGCGCCAAAGCTGCTAACGGCTGTTCTTAACTGTCCTGAAACCACTACACCACTATCTGCTCGAACAATGGCTGCCTTAAGAAAGGTCAAATCTTTACTGACTGAGATAGAGTCCCACAGGTATTTAGTCGGAGGACTAGCTAAGGTATAGACTTTATGCATCACCCCATTTACGGCGCTGATATCCATTTCTGTCAGTGGCACATTATTTAACCAACCTGCAGACCCACGTTTGCTAGGGAATGTAGTTAAACTGACAAGTGGATTAAAGGCAGGAGTTCCTGCAGTCGGATTCAATAGCGTTGGATATTCAAAATTTGAAAATGCTGCAGTTGGTATCGTTGAGGATGTAATCTTTTGCGGGCTGATATGATAGCTTATTAAGGCTGCTACGGTTGAAGCTGGCAAGGCACCGATTACGGCCGCACTTGGGATTCCCGCAAGAATAAAAGCATTATTGTTAGGAGCATATAAAGTATACCGAGAAGTGGTATTCCCTATGGCAGTTAACAACCCAGCTTTATCAACCGCTGCTTTTAGAATTGAAAATTCGCTATTGTCTAGCAGTGATGCTAGAGTCGGAGAGGTAGCCTGTGCGGGCAATACAATTGGCGTCGGATCAAGGGGCGCTTTATTGCAGGATGTAACAATTAGCAAAGTAGAAACTATGATTAAGCTTGCACTTTTTAGTGAATTAAATATTTTCATAAGGATATATTTTTGAAATAATGATCAATCTAGAATACGTTGTAAGCGAAACTAACATAATACAATCCACCTACAATTGAGTTACCAACTGCATTGACATAATATTGATTCAGTAAGTTATTGGCCCCAATCTTAACCATGGCTTTTGTTGCAGGAATCTTATAACTAATCTGAGCATCCAGCGTATGAATAGCTGGTAAATTATCATTTGCAAAATCACCTTGGAATAAAAATTTGTCTTGCCAGCGATAGGCAATATTAAATCCGATCAATTTCCGTTCTCCTAAGCCGTTATTCCCAAAGCTAAGATTCGTTCTATATTTGGGCGTATTAAAATAGGCAATAAACCCAGTTGGCACATCGGTAAGATCATCTGAAGAGATATTCGCACTTGCCAAATAACCTGCAGGTAATTGATAGCTTAGGCTAGCTCCAAAACCATAGTTCTTAACCTTTTCAGGGGAGTTAACCGGAATAGAGTAAATATCAGCTACATTGGCAACACTTGAATGGGTTGCAATGGCATTGTTTATACTTGCCAAGCTATAGGTCGCTTTTGGTTTTACCAATAACGTACGAGACAAGAAGTCTTGGTATTGACCATAGTAGCTATAAAAATCAACGATCAATTTATCATCTAATGCTAGTCCTTTATAGCCCAGTTCCAAAGAGTTTACAGACTCAGGTTTGAATGGAGTAATGGTGAATGGGGTGCTCGAAGAGGTTAAGGTGCTTAGCTGATAGCTATTCCCATTGAGGCTATATTTTTGTTGGAAATAGGGTACGCCACCTAATAATCTTGTGCTTGAGCCCACATCAAGATCTATCCATTGCTGTTGCGTACTTGGAAAACGATAAGCTGTTTGAAAGCTAAGTCGGATATTTTTGTTTTTTGCAACGCGGAAAATGGCTGAGGCTCTTGGAGTAAATCGACCTTTGAAATTTTCATTCTTATCATATCGGCCAGTAAGGGATAGCCTCACAGCCTCATCGAAAAGATTTTTGCTAGCCTGCAAATAGGAGCCATACTCTTTAATAGCGATAATGCCACCACCATCGGCAAAGAGTGTCCCATTGCTGCTTAAATCGTACTCTTTAAAGTTGGCACCGACCAAGACATCAGCAAACTTACCCGTAAGTTCAGTTAAATTATATTGACCTTCCAGCATATATAGGGCACTTCGATCAACGAATAATCCGCCTCCAGCACCAATAGGGATGTTTCTTACCTTATCAAAGCCTTCTGCAAAGGCGGCACTTCCAGCTACTGGTCGACCAATATCAGCCGTGCTTCTTGCTAAGGCTTGGGCTGCATTGTCAGACATTCCACCTAAACGGCTTGCCAAATAGGATTGAGCATATTGAGAAAACCATCCAGTTGAGCCTCCACTAGGTTTCCAGTTCTCATTAAATAAACGGGCAGTTACCGTTGCATTGTAACTTTCGCCTGAATTTTCCTGAGTCGTATAGCCTCTAACCATCCAGTTCTTATTGTTTAGCTCGAACTTATATTGGCCCATCCATAAGTTTTTTAAGCTATAACGCTCGCTTCCGGTATAAACGGTGTTACCCATTCCCCAATATCCCGACAAAATAGCCTCTGTGCCTGGAGTAATCTTGTAATGCAGCGCACTATTTATTTTGTAGTTAGAAGTGTTTGGACTAATAATTTCATTTTCGGCATAACCCGTTCTAGAAACATTGATAGGCTGACCATCATTTAAATTATCAATGAAATTTTTCAAGAATGGAGCAGCTGATGAACCGATCGTATTTAATACGGCAGTTCTGATATCCGCTGTCGTTTCATCCCCGTACATATTAATACCATCGTAGTTCGGGTCTGTAGCTCGGTCTCCTGAGATTACTTGACCAGTTGTTCCGGTACGCGCATAGTTTCGTTTGTCGTAGCCTAACCAGTCTTTTGCTTCAATAACCTCACCCCCTATTTTATAGGCGAATTTTTGCAGAAAGTTTTTGAGCCCAGCGGAATGATACGTTCTTATAAGGAGAAGGTGTCCTGTAGCGAGAATCAATGTTCATGGCTCCCATCTTTACTTGGAAGGAGAGGCCTTGGTATTTAAATGGGTTCTTGCTATTAATTAAAATAGTACCATTCATTCCTCCCGGTCCTTATAATGCGGAGGATGCTCCAGGTAATAATTCCATATTGTCAACATCAAGTTCCGTAAGTCCAATAATACTACCTGCAGCAAAATTAAGACCTGGTGCTTGGTTGTCCATTCCATCGACAATTTGATTCACCCTCGTGCTACCACTACCATTGAATCCTCGAGTAGAGGGCGTTTTAAACGTAAGTGATGAAGTTGTAAAATCGACTCCATTTAAGCTGCTAAGAATATCATAATAAGACGAAACAGCAGAATTTTTAATGCTGGCTGAACTAATCCGCTCAATGGATACTGGAGATTCTAATATTTTTTGAGGTACTTTACTTGCCGATACAACCACCTCTTGACCCAAAATACTTTTGGTCAGTAATTGTACATTCAAGTCTTGCACAGCGCTCTCAACCACCAATTCCTGTGGGTTAAACCCAATAGAGTTTATGATAAGGGTGATTGGAAATTTTTGGGAAACGGACAGTTTAAAGTCCCCTTTGTCATTCGAAAAAGTGCCCACTGAGGTACCCTTGATACCAATTGATACGGCTTCAATACTCTCTTTGGATTGGCTGTTCATAATTTTCCCACTGATCGTAGGATTTTGAGCAAAGACCGTGAGTGAGATCATGCTCGCTAAGACAAACGTCGATAAATAGATCTTAAGTTTTCTCATTTTCAGGTTTTTAGATGTTAGACGCGGCGTAATTTTAGGTGTTAAATTTTCGGAAAGACATATTAAAATGTTAAATTTTCAAATTAAAACTAAATTTAAAGGGCTAGACGCCGTGTAATTTAACGGAAAGTCTAACCCTTTAGATTTGAGGTGTTAATGAGTTCAATAATAAAATAGAGCCATACTTTTTAGCAAATATGGTTTATTCAGCGCGAAGTAGAACCCATTCGTTTAGCGTTGGTTCTTTTGCTTCTAAAAGTTTAATTCGAAAATAGCGAGCAGCAACAGGAGCAAAAGATGCGGTAGTACCTGATCCATTGGTGGTAACAGTGGTTGCTACTTTCCACTCCCCTCCAGCCTTATATTGAATCTCAATTTTTTGACCTTTGTTTTGCCATGGACGCCAAGGTTCTACAACCGAAAAGGCTCCAATCTTCGTGTTTTCGCCTAAATCAACTTCGACCCAACGATCTTTGTCGTCAGCTGTTGGTTCCCATTTATTAGTTGGTAATCCGTCGAAAAGGTTTTTTGCTGAGGTGCCCTCTTTTTCTGAAGAGGCCTTTGCGCTTTTACCTGCTGATGGCGCCGCAAGAACCATAGGTGCCTCTTTTAGTTCAAGCACCACAACTGTGGCAATCTTATCTGATGGTTCAGCTGGCAGTGTAATGGTATTGTTATTTTTCGATTTAACAACGGTTAGTATTTTTGAAGGATTGGCTAATAAGTAGGCTTTTAAGACATTGTTTTTAAGCGGAATAGAGATCTTGCCATCTTTAGGCCAATCGAATACGTGTAGGTACAACTTATTCCCTTTTTGTGTGCTTCTGCCCCAAGGTAGAAAACTAAATGGACTAGCCGATGTCCCATAAATAGCCTCGCCATTAACCTTCATCCATTTTCCAACTTCAGCTAAGCGCTCTATGCTCGGTTGAGGAATTAGTCCTTCGGAGGTAGGTCCTACATTAAGAAGGTAGTTCCCACCTTTGCTTACAATGTCGATTAAGGTTTGAATGATAACTGTTGGAGACTTCCAGTTGTTGTCTTTCGATTTAAATCCCCACGTATCGTTCATGGTCATACATGTTTCCCAGTTGCGACCAGGGAAGCCAGTAGCAGGGACAAATTGTTCAGGTGTTTCAGTGTCGCCATTGTAACCACCACCTAATCTATTATTAACGATAAGATTTGGATGTTCTGCGAGTATTGGTAGGAATTTCTCCGCACGTTCTTTTGTCATATCGGTAGGGGTATCCCACCATAAAATATCTACTTGACCATAGTTAGAAAGGATCTCCCTAACCTGTGGCACTGCTACTTTATCGATGTAGTCATCCATCGATCCATCTTGTGCTTTATCCCAATGACCACCGCTAGCCGCGCCACCTACGTTGTTCCAATCTTGTGCTTGTGAATAGTAAAATCCTAGTCTGATTCCTTGCTTGTGACATTCATCCGCTAGAGGTTTTAAAAGATCTTTGCCATAAGGGGTCGCTTCAACAATATTCCATTTCGACGCTTTGCTACCAAATAGGGTGAATCCATCGTGGTGTTTTGAGGTAATCACCAGGTATTTCATCCCCGCATCTTTGGCCATCTTAACCCAAGCTTGAGGATTATACTTCACAGGATTAAATTGTTTAGCATACTCTTGGTAGGTGGCTTTTGGGATCTTTCCATGGTTCATAATCCATTCGCCAATACCATTGATGTCTTTCCCATTATAGACACCTGCAGGAACTGAGTATACGCCCCAATGGATAAATAGTCCAAATTTAGCCTCTTTCCACCAGTCCATTTTGTCGGGTTTAGCCTGAGCCATTGTCATCAATGAACTAGCAAGGATAAGCAGTGCGAGTAGTGATTTTTTCATTTTTTCGTTGAATTTTAATTAGGGTTATTCCCTCATCTACGGAGGGGTTAGTTATGATTCGTCTTAAACTATTGGAGTAACACCTTTGGTTAGGATGATATTTCCGTATTTGGCTGTCTCGCCAGTCATCACAACCGCGAAAGCTTTCTTGGCACGTTCGTAAAAGGCAAATCGTTCGACACGCGCAATGGGAGCCACATTGGGATTGGTCAGATGAATACTCTGAAGGTATTTCTTTTCAACCGATGGATCCAGACTGTCACCCGGCACCGCTTGCATCATTGAAAGGGGCGAAGCGACATAGGCATCGAGTTCAAAAAGTGGGAGTATGGCGGCCAAAAGGTCGGTAATCTGCAGTCCGTCGGCACGCAGCACGTTTGAATTAAAAGTCTCACCAGGGAAATGAGCATCGGCAAGGACGATTTCGTCACCATGACCCATTCGAGCTAAAACACCCAGTAGCTCTGGACTTATTAAGGGGGATATTCCTTTTAACATACCTTAGTTAGATTATTAAGTGGTTTCAAAGATAGAAATTTATTGCAATCCCTATTAATCTCAAAATTGAAAGTCTAAGTTGATTTGGTATTCGTTGCTCCTGGAGGATTACTATCTACTTGCTTTTTTAATCATCTTTCGGGCTAAGATGCGGGTAGCGAAGGTGGCAAAGGCGACAACTGTCACTGAACTTATGGGCATTAAGATGGCCGCGACAACTGGGGATAACTTTCCGGATAAGGCAATCGCTAATCCAATTAGATTGTAGAAGAATGAGATGCCAAAACTGATCTTTACAATCACCAACGAACGACGTGCAAATCCAATAAAATCATTGAGTTGGTGAAATTTCGTCGCTTCTATAATGGCATCTCCGGCTGGCGAGAAATGGTAAATATCATCGGCGATAGAAAGCGCCACATCACTCTGCATAAATGCCCCTGAATCATTCAATCCATCACCCGTCATCATCACCTGTCGACCTTGACTTCTGAGGTTTGCCACAAACTCCATCTTTTGTTGAGGCTCTTGATTAAAATAGATCTTATCGGGACTGAAATAGTGCTGCAAGGTCTCTTTCTCTGAATCATTGTCTCCTGAGAGCAAATATAAATCGAATTTTTTGCCGAGCTTTTCGATCACATCTTTAAATCCAGGTCGATATTGGTTGCTAATCTTAAAATAACCTTTCATCTGATTGTCGATCGCGAGATAAACGCCTGATGATTTTTGCTCGACTGAGCTTCCCGTTGCTCCTACAAATGTCAGCGATCCTATCCGAATGGATTTACCTTCAATAGTGGCAAAAATACCTTTCCCCGACATCTCCGTAAATCCAGTGCACTCATGTGTTTTTACCTTTGAGAGCTGTCGATCTATCGCTTGACTCAGTGGATGCGTCGACTGTTGAACCATTGTTTTTACGGCGCTTAACTCCCATTCGGTTAAGGAGTCTCCGATAAATTCAACTTGATTTTCATCGGGTTTTGTGAGGGTTCCTGTCTTGTCAAAAACTAGGGTGTCAATTCGCGTTAGCTTCTCAATCACCCGCATATTCTTTAAATACATCCCTTTCTGTCCTAAAATGCGCATGGAGGTCCCTAAGGTAAATGGAAGCGACATGGCTAAGGCACAGGGACAAGCGACAATAAGTACCGAGGTTAGCACCATGATGGCCGTATGAAAATCACCTCGAATCATCCAAAACCCAAATCCGAGGAGTGCAATGATGATGATCGTTATGGTAAAATAGATGCTAATAGCATCAATTAAGCTAGTGAGAGAGCGCTGCGTCGACTGCTTAGGCTCATTTTGATTCCAGAGTTGTGTGAGGTGACTCTGTTTCACCTCCCGCTCAACTTTTATCGTGATTGAGCCTCCAGTTTGGATGCCGCCAGCATAGACGAAATCGCCAACTGATTTTTTTATGGGAACCGATTCGCCCGTTACAAAGCTATAATCGATCATGGCAGCTCCATCGATTAAGATGCCATCGGCAGGAATAAGTTCTTTATTGCGTAACAAGATCAGATCGCCAATTGTGACCTCTTCCAATAAGGTGCTGTGACCTACTCCGTCAATAAGTTTTGTTACTGCAACAGGAAAGTATGATTTGTAATCGCGGTCGAACGAGAGCGATTGATAGGTCTTACTTTGATACCATTTTCCGATTAAGAGAAAAAAGAGGAATCCGGCTAAGGTGTCTGAATATCCTGGACCTCTAGAGGTAAACACCTCATAAGCAGTGACAAAGAATAACGAGAGGATGCCAAGAGCGATGGGTAGATCGATGTTGACGATCCCTTTGCGTAAATTTTTTGTGGCCGAGATAATATAATCGCTGCCGCTATAAAACACCAAGGGAAGCGCCAAAATAAAACTGATGTAGTGAAGAAACGAACCGAGTGTTTCGCCTAACGATTTTCCATTGAAATATTCAGGAAGGCTGTACATCATCACATTCCCAAAAACAAATCCTGCAACACCCATCTTATAAAGCAAGGTCCGATCTATGGCGTGAACCTCCGTTTTTTCAAGGGTTTTTAAGGAAATATCGGGGATATAATGGATTGAAACTAGTAATTCGACAACTTGACGCAGGGTTATCTCGTCGCTATTGAAATTAACGGTGACCTCTTTTCGTACAAAATTTACCGACGACTGTTTAACTCCACTATTTAATTTGCCGAGATGCTCAAGGAGCCAAATACACGAAACACAGTGGATCGAAGGGATGTAAAAAGTTACGCGGGCGATCTGTCCCTCTGAGAATTCATATAATTTTTGCTTGACCGCTTCTTGATCTAAAAAAGCATATTTTGATTTGTGCGCAGGATCACTAATTCGAACCCCGGGCGTAGCTTCGAAATCGTAATACTGGTGAAGCTGATTTTCATTTAATAGCTGAAAGACTTGCTTGCAGCCGATGCAGCAAAAGTTCTGCATCGTATACGTAATCGGCTCCTTGCCGCAGTCGGCCCCACAATGAATACAGGCGTTCTCTCTCATCTAGTGACTTTTTTTGATCCTGTTTTCACGTTATTTCGTTGCTTTTTTATCCTGGGGCTTTGTCTCACTTCCGGGCTCACAGCACGCATTTTTTACCGCATCCTGATTGGTTTTTGAAACTTCCTGTATAAGATGTGATTGCGGTGTTAACTTCTCTTTTGGCGGACTGAGAAAAGGGATGCCCAGGGTAAGTCCACGAAGAATAAACAGCACCCCAATAAGCAGCGTTAAATATGGAATTGCTTTATTCATCTGACTTCGAGCCGTTGCAGTAACAAAGTTCCCCACCCAACCAATAAGCATCATCATTGGTAAAGTACCTAGTCCGAATACGATCATAAAGAGTGCGCCTAAGGTTGCACTTCCAGTTCCAATTGCACCCGCGATGGCTAAGTATACCAAACCGCAAGGAAGAAGTCCATTCGCTAAACCAATCAAGAAAAGTCCTTTGTAGGAGCGGTCTTGGAATAAGCGTTGAATGGCGCGTCGAATGGGTGCTGTTAGGGAATCTATATTGACCTTAAATTGCTTCTTGAAAATCAGAGGAAGGAGGATCGTTGCAATCATGATCGAGCCCATTGTGATCGATATTCCTTGTTGAAAGCCGAGCATCGAAAAGCTTTGGCCAATCAGTCCAAAGAATAGTCCCATCATGCCATAGGTTGTGGTCCGTCCAATGTTATAAAGTACTCCACTTCCAAGTTTTTGTCCTAAATTATGGCCACGCAATGGGAGACTCAAGGCAATGGGTCCGCACATGCCGATACAATGCATGCTTCCCATAAGTCCGAGCGCCAAAGCTGTGATTAAGATCTCCATTCTCTTGGTGTACGTTGCAAATTAGTTCTCAAGAATTAACTCTTTCTCGACTTGATACTGCTCTTTGCCAATCATCCAGGCGAAGGTTGCGACATAGCGTCCTTTGATCAGATTTTTCTGGTCGAATGTTTGTGTGGCGGTTTTAACTAAGACTTGAGTTGTAAAATCGAGTTTTTGATCTGATGGACGATAAAAAGTCACCTGCATGGTATCGGATCGTTGATAGATTGACTTTGAGAATTGAGCAACAAGCTGATGATCGATAATCTTTAATTGGATGCTATCGCGGAAGCTTGCAGATCGAGTATTAATCTCCATTTGATGGGTATAATTGGCCCCTTTTTCGTAGTAATCTTTGCTCACAAGGTCGGTATTTTGTCGCAAGGAAAACACAATAAAGGTGATCATAACAGTCAAAAAGAGTGCAAAAACAAGAAGTATGCTAGTTCCCCAATTTATTTTCATCGTATTTATTTTAAGCTTTTGATCTTAATATTTCGATATTCCATGAGTCCTCGATCAGCTTCAAGTCCAAAGCGTCCGCTTGTCGGAAGTTGCATCGCCTCTTCTAGGATTTCGCCATTACACGTGCATCTGGCTACATTATTTTTAACTGTCACCTCAATTAGGTTCCACTCTTGAGCCTTGTATTTCTGAAGCTTTTTATAAGGACCCGCTACCAGATAGTCGCGACATTGTAATTGTTTTCCACGCAAGTATATTCCACTGTCGGCATTTACAGATGCGCGAAACTCAAGCGATAAAGTGAAGTCTTCAGGATACTCCTGGACAGTCCAAAGGCTAATCCAATGTGGACCTTTTTCTTGGTTCCATGGGTTTACTGATAAGATCCCTTTTTTGCCAGCGAAGCGGCTATCTGAAGACTCTTCTCGGCCATCGAAGGAGACAAAAACAGTTTTGTCACTCTGCTTCTCAAGGTATCCCCATCCGGTTAAATTTTTCCCATTAAAGGGATTCGTATGAGGGTCTGAACTCTTAAATAAAAAGGGGATAATGGCGAAACTTGAACTGGCAATAATGTTCAAGATTAAAGCCAATACAAGGGTTTTAAATAGATTTGAGAAAATATTTTTAAATCTGAGATCAGGAGTAAGTCCCTCCGATGCAATTAGATTTTGTGACATGCTAATTCGTTTTAAAGTTTCTCAAATTTAACATTTACTCTTACAGATTGATTTATTGGATTAATTATTACGCTGAGCAAAGCTTAAACTGAATGGAAGGATTTCTCCTTCAATCAGGGGCTGCGATCTTGCTGACTGCGCTAGTTGGCTGGTCCTAAGAAATTAGTTGTGTATACCCCGAGTAGATGCTCTCCTTCATAAATCCCAATTTGGATGGGTGTGCTTTTCCCTTTTAAATCTTGCGTTTCGATGTTTGCAATCATTACGCTCTCTAGTATTCCTTGTGCTTTTAAGAGTGTTTGACCAGTCGCTAATTGAATTTTTCCGCGCTTTGGTTCAATGAGTCTAATCTGTAATGATTTGTCAACTAGTGTCTTATTGATAATTTTAAGTAAATAAATATTTGAATAGGTTACTGAATCGACTTTTTGATAGATCGATCCTGAAACACGCAACATGGAGGTCTCGATTGGTTTCCGATTAACCAGTGTAACTGCTAAGATAACCAATAAAATTCCTAATACAGCTGAATAGGCATAGGTTCGCGCATTGAATATACTGCTATTACCGGTCTCAATGCCTTGGACCGAATCAAAACGAATTAAGTTCTCCGGTTTATTGATTTTTTTCATCACGATGTTGCACTCATCGATGCAGGCGGTGCAGTTGATGCATTCGAGTTGACTCCCATTTTTTATGTCAATCCCGGTAGGACAAACTGAAACACACTGGTGACAATCGATACAGTCGCCTTTCGCTTTTGCTCCGCGAGGCTCTCCGCGTTTATAATCGTAGATGACCGCGATGGATTTTGAGTCGAGTAGTACTCCTTGAAGACGGCCATAAGGGCAGATCATGGTACAGACCTGTTCTCTAAAGTAGGCGTAAATCCAATAGTAAAATAGCGAGAGTGCGATCATGGCTACAAAACCAAATAGATGGTCGTGAATGGGTTCGGTGATGATAGCCCACAATTTCTCGGGTCCAATGATCCAGTTGAGAAAGATATTTGTAATGAATATGGAGACTAGGATAAAGGTAGCGTGCTTGGCTAGTTTTAAGAAGAATATCTTGGTTGTCATCTCCTTTTGTGGCTTGCCAGTGCGGTAGTTTCCTTCGAAAAAGTATTCAATTCGTCGATAAACCATCTCAAGAAAGACGGTCTGTGGGCAGGCCCATCCGCACCAAAGTCGACCAAAGACTACTGTAAATAGTACAATAAAGACGACTGTCGTTGTCATGATCAACGCCAAGAGGTAAGAGTCTTGGGCCCAAATCATTTGTCCAAAGATAGAGAAGCGTCGATTGGCAACATCGAATAGCATCAACGGATTGCCATTGATTTTTACGAAGGGGGCGAAGACCAGAAAGGCAATGGCTATCCACGCAACAACTGTGCGTCGTGCATACCACTTCCCTTTAGGTTGCTTGGCATAAATCCAATTGCGCTGACCTTGATCGTTGATGTTAATTGGACGGTCGCGAAAAGTCCGTGGAGTCTCTAGGAGCATAAAAATAATTCAGTAATCGGGAACCTAGCGCAATTAAGGTTTACATTCGACCCCTTGCGCCGCTTTCCCATTTGCCGGATTGCTGCCGACTAATTTTTTTGCAATAAACAGACTAACGCTTTGAATCTCATCGGGCGTCATCATTGTTTTAAAGGGGGTCATCCCTTTTTCGGGTTTCCCCTCTGCCACCATTTTATTGATAGCTGGTAATGAGCAGCCATTTAACCAATAATTGTCTGTTAGGTTCGGTCCGATTGGGTTTCCTTCACCTTTAACTCCATGGCAGGCAATACACCCTTTCTGGGTAAATAAGGTTGCTCCAGAGGCAAGCATCTCCGACTCATTTTGTGAGGCGGCGCCGCCAGCTGAAGGCTTTGCGGCATTGGCTTTATCTGCTGCAGTGATGCTTTGAGCATATTCGCTAGCTTGATCTTTGGCATTACCTGGGTATCCAAAATAACGAATGGCATAAAAAAGTGAGAACCCTATGGTCACTAAGAAGACCAGGATAATCCAATTAGGTGCTGGATTATTCAGCTCTTTTACACCGTCAAAATCATCATCATGATCTAGCCCTTCAGGACTGCTGTTAATAGTTGTTTTTTTTGCCATAACCTCTGTTTTCTAGTGTTACTTTTTATTCGTTTTTAGGATAAACCCTTAGTTTTATTCCTTCTGATTCAGTTCGTCTACTTCAAAAATTGAAGTTTTAAAGTCTACTAAGTCTTCTCGCGGCATCCGAATCGTACGATAAAGGATAACGACAAAGAGGGCTAAAAAAATTAGCAATCCAATGGTATAAAAGGCTTGGATCCCATTGACATCGCGTAATACATTCCCTACAAAATTCATAATTTCAACTTAGATTAGACTATTATTTTGTTGCTGTCGAGATGTCGCGACCTAGTTTATGCAGGTATGCGATCATCGCTACAATCTCTTTATCCGGAGCGACTTCTACTCCCGCAGCTTTGAGCTCGTTCACGATTTTTCCTGCTTGATCTCGATAATCAGCCACCGCTTGTTTGTCGTAATCTTTGGCATATGGAACACCTAAGGTTTGCATGGCTCTGATCTTAGTTGGAATCTCCGTTAGATCAACAGTATTTTTTGTAAACCAAGGATATGCTGGCATAATTGTTTGCGGGTTCATCTCTTTAGGCTTGGTGAAATGGTTGTAATGCCAGATGGCTGTTTTATACGTTGAGCTGCCAATCCATCCTGTCCGCGCAAGATCTGGTCCAGTGCGTCGAGAACCCCATTGGAATGGGTGATCATAGACAAATTCCCCAATCTTAGAATATTCCCCATAACGCTCAGTTTCCCAGCGCAATGGTCGCACCTGCTGCGAATGACAGTTGTAGCATCCGTTGCTGATATAGATGTCGCGACCCGCTAATTCCAAAGGCGAATAAGGTGTTACTGCCGCAATTTTTGGAATATTCGATTCAATTTTCATCATTGGAATGATCTCTACGGCGCCTCCAATAACAAGCGCAATTACGATAAGTACTGCAAAGACAACACCTTTCCGTTCAATTAGACGATGGATCGTTTCTCCCGCTCTGCGTGATGAGGAGTCGACAAGCACAGGTGCTTCCGCAGCTTCGTTATCGACTAAGCTTCCAGCTTGAATGGTTTTAACCATGTTGTAGAAGAATAGCAAGAATCCGGAGAAGAAGAGTAAACCACCCAAAATACGAGCGTGGTACATCGGCATAATTTGCGTTGTTGTCTCTAAGAAATTAGGATATGTTAGTAGCCCATTTGCTGTGTATTCACGCAGCATCAGGTACTGAGTTATGCCTGCCCAATATAATGGGATAGCAAAAATAAGAATGCCTAAAGTGGCTAGCCAGAAATGGACATTGGCCAATTTCTTAGAGTATAAGTTTGTTCTGAATAGCTTAGGAACTAACCAGTAGAGCATTCCGAAGATCATGCCGCCATTCCAACCCATTCCTGCTATATGGGTATGCGCAATGGTCCAGTCGGTAAAGTGACTGATGGCGTTGACACTTTTTAATGACATCATAGGCCCTTCAAATGTGGCCATCCCATAAGCAGTTAGGGCCACGACCATGAATTTCAATTCGGCTTGGTCGCGTACTTTATCCCAGGCACCACGTAGGGTCAATAACCCGTTGATCATACCGCCCCACGATGGAGCGATCAGCATGATTGAGAAGGTTACGCCAAGTGCTTGAACCCAGTCAGGTAATGCTTGATATAGTAAGTGGTGAGGTCCAGACCACATATATAAGAAGATCAGTGTCCAAAAGTGAACGATTGAAAGCTGGTAGGAATAAATTGGGCGGTTTGAGGCTTTCGGAAGATAGTAGTACATCAATCCAAGCCATGGTGTTGTTAAGAAAAATGCCACTGCATTGTGGCCGTACCACCACTGGACCACAGCATCTTGTGCTCCTGCATAGATCGGATAACTCTTTAGTAAAGAGACAGGAAGTTCAATGCTGTTAACGATATGTAAAACGGCAATACCCAAAAATGAGGCGAGGTACCACCAGACTGATGCATAAATATGTTTAACCCTTCTTTTAAGGATGGTTCCAATCATGTTTGCACCAAATACAACCCACACAAGTGCGATTAAGATATCGATTGGCCACTCTAGTTCGGCATACTCTTTACCGGTTGTAAAACCACCTAATAAGGTTAGGGCTGCTAAGACAATGATAATTTGCCATCCCCAGAAATGGACCTTACTCATGGTATCATTAAACAGCCGAGCTTTTAATACTCGTTGCATGGAGTGATAAATCCCGGCAAACATCGCGTTGCCGATAAAGGCAAAGATGACCGCGTTGGTATGCAATGGACGGGTACGACCGTAAGTGGTGTATTCTAGCCCAAGGTTAAAGGCAGGGAATGCCAGTTGCAAGGCAATCAGTAATCCAACTAATAAAGCCACGGCCCCCCAGACTAGCGTGGCGATAATAAAATACTTGACTATTTTATTATCATAATTAAATTGTTGTACTTCCATATCTGTCTGATTTATTTTGTTTTATATTTTATTAAGTTGTCTTTGGGTCAAATTCAGGTTTTATTGGAGCTTTGGACTCCTCGATCAGATCGTCGTCAAATAAGATCCGAACGGAGGGTGTATAGGTGTCGTCATATTGACCTCGTTTTACGGCCCAGATAAAGAGGATTAAGAACGTCATAGCGGCCAATAAACTTACCCCTATTAATAAAAACATAATATTCATTTTGGTATTCTATCGGTTTATAAACACATTAATTATTCGAATGTAAATTAGATCGCAACATGATTTAACTACAAAATTACAATTGTTCTGAGAGGAGATTCTTGAGAACGGGTTGGCTTGGGAAATTTAGAACTGTTATAAATAGCAAGTATTGTGCACTTTATGATGATTTTCGAGCGTTTGGATTGGACCCTTTTTGTGTGAATGTAGGAACCAATGAGATGGTACTATTCTTCGTAAATCAAAAATCAAAATTCAGATTGCTAGCTCTTTAGTGTGTGATCATTGGATCGCATATTTGAAATTAAGGTTTCTTCTTAATCCATTTCTGAACTCATAATTGGTCTAAAAAATGGAATTTTTAGACCAATTAGCCTGAGTGACATTGCGACCCGATTTTAGAGACCATATTGAATTGTAATAAATTGAAATTCAATACTTAATAAATTGAAATGGGTGTTGTAATTGGACTATTGTTGATCGGCTTTCACAATGGCTGTTTATCCACTGATATTTAGCAATTTATATTAAGACTAATTAAAAAGTAGATTAAATTTCAAATTAAGTTTACATCTTTGGATTGGGTCTAAAAGAACCTAATAATCAATTTTAAATATTATTTTTCCGTCTATATCATAACAAGACATTCAATCTATGAAAAATCAGCTCTTACTCGTAATCTTTGTACTGCTATGTTGCACGGTATCTGTTGGACAGCGTCCGGCTCAGAACCCTATGTCAAAAGAGAAGTTTGCACCATTGTTAAATGGCTATAAGTTAGCGTGGGAAGATCAATTTAATGGAGATAGGCTAGATAATTCAAAATGGGCTGTCCGAGGAGTTGGTGCTAGAGCACTTGGATTTGTTTCGCCCGAAGCGGTCAAAATAAAAGATGGCTATCTTACGTTATCTGCCATAAAAAAAGGCGATAGTATACTTATTAGTGCAATTGGTACACAGGGGCGTTATATGACTAAATATGGCTATTTTGAGTGCCGTGCACAACTGCAACATTCACCTGGAGTGTGGGCCGCCTTTTGGATCCAGTCTACCGAGATTTCTAAGGGCGAAGATCCTGCCAAGTTTGGCGCCGAGATTGATATCATGGAGTGCTTCAAGAAATTGGGGAAAGATATTGTCTCGCACAATGTTCACTGGGCTTATGGTCCGCATCAACAGTCTACACATGGCATGCAAAGCTATCTGAAGGGCGTGAGCAAGGGGTTTCATACGTTTGGTGTCGAGTGGTTTCCCGATCGCTATATCTTCTATGTCGATGGATATAAATATTACGAAGTGACACAGGGGATCTCTAATATTGAGGAGTATATTATTCTAAGTATGGAGATCGCTGGAGAGAAGAAAGAGATTAGCAAGACTATTTTCCCCGATAAATATGTCGTCGATTACGTGAAGGTTTATAAGAAAAAATAAAGTGGGACGTATTGGATTTAAACTACTAATTGTAATCAGCTGTATGTCTTTATTTTACCTATTTAATTTCAGAAGAACTTGCCGTTTTATATACTGATCGTTAATTTGCAAATAATTGATCCGTAATACTTAAGCAAAGACACAAAAAATAGCAAAACTGAATAGATTAAATGAATCGGTTAATCGACTTATTTAATCTAATTGGGTTAATTCACTAATTGCGTACAGAGGCAGATTCGTTAACCAATTCTCTTTTCTGAAATCTGACATAGAAGTTCTGATCGCCGTTTTTGGGGAATATTTCTGACAAAATGTTTTCAGACTTTTTGCCTGCAAATTTTCCTCTGCTTTTACTTCAATAGGAATTACTTCGCCCGAATACTGAATCAAAAAATCGATCTCAGCGATAGATCGCTCTGCTGACCAATAATAAATCACCAAATCGGGTATTGTGATTAATTGTTGCAAAACGTATTGTTCGGTCAAGGCACCTTTAAACTCTTCAAATATCACATTCCCTTCTATTAAAGTTCGAACATCAAGATCTCCCATGGCTCCCATTAAGCCCACATCATGGATAAATAACTTAAAGGCATTATAGTCCTCATAGGCTTTCAATGGAATACCGGGTTTTGATACCTTGCAAACTTTGTGAACCAAACCGCAATCGATCAACCAGGATAATGCCAACTCATAGTCTTTTGCCCGAGAGCCAGGCTTAACTGCTCCATAAATAAATTTTTTATTCTCTTTCGCCAATTGTGATGGAATAGCGTTCCAAAGCATCCTAATGCGAGGAACAATGTCGCTTGGCGCATGTTTCGAAAAATCATGTTCGTATGCTGTAAGTATTCGTTTCTGAATATTGCGAACTTCCTTAAAATCGTTTTGTGTCCGATATGAAAGTATAACTTCCGGCATACCCCCGATGTAGTAATATTGCCGTAAGAGTTGGATGTATCTCTCTTTGAAACTTTTTATGAGTGTCCAATCGTTGCTTTTCAAAAGATTAAGCAAGGGTTGTTGATCAAGCGCTATCAGAAATTCTGTATAATGGAGCGGATAAAGATCAAGAAATTCAACTTTTCCGACAGGGAAAGAGGTGTGTTTGTGCATGGCCACCCCAAGCAGGGAACCCGCAGCAATAACATGGTATTGCGGAGCATTCTCGTAGAAGTATTTCAATGAAGTTATCGCCCCTTCTGCTTCCTGAATTTCATCAAAAACAATTAGTGTATTGTCCGGATTAACCTGAATTCCGGTTTCAATTTGTAAGGCGGTTATAATCCGGTTGATATCGAAATTATCGACAAACAGCGTTTTCAGGAGTTTCGAACTCTCAAAATTTACATAGACCGTCTGGCTATATTCATTTTTACCGAACTCTTTCATCAACCAGGTCTTGCCAACCTGACGGGCTCCACGTATAATCAGGGGTTTTCTTCCGGGCTTATTTTTCCACGATACCAGCTCCTTCATGGCAATTCTTTCCATAGCAAATTGGCTTTAATACATTTATTCGAACGTCTTTTCCATGCAAATATACATTTTATCATACGACTATTTGATATATGCAACAAATATTCGAGCGTCTTTTACCTGTATGTGCCATATTCTCTTTTGCAAGTTCCCGATACAATGCCTTTAGGAGATCAAGGATCGGGGGACGGACATGCTAATGAACTAAAGTAATTCTAGTGGTTTTATTTTATCCCAGATAAAGGCTCTTCCTCTAGAGGTTTTAAGTTCTATTTCTCGTTTCATCGCTTCTGGTTTTGTACTAAATTCTTCAAAATAGAATAGCTCCCATGGTCGAAATTAAGCGGTCCAACCAGTGTGATTCAGATCGTTGTGAGCCAGCAGTCGATTGGTGATGTCGCCCGAAAATCCAATATAAATCTTATTGAATTTATAAGAATATAAAACGTAGGTGGTATACATTTTATTTAGATGAAGTGGTTCATCCATTGGCTCACATCCAATGTATCCTTAAATATACAAAATAATAAAGTGGGTCGTATTGGGCTCGAACCAATGACCCCTACCTTGTCGAGGTAGTGCTCTAAACCAACTGAGCTAACAACCCTTTATTTATTGTGCCGTCAAAAATAGACTATTTTTCTAAACTAAAAGCGCCCCATCGGATAATGGAGCGCTTTTAAAGTATTAGAGTAGATTATTCGCTTAAGAAGAGATAGCGGGTAACCACAATGGCAAATAACAGATACATCATCCAATGGACTTGCTTTGCTTTGCCTGTGCCGACTTTTAAGATGGTGTAGAAAATTATTCCACCTGCAATACCATTGGCAATACTGTAGGTAAAGGGCATCAAGACAAATGTTATAAAAGCTGGAAAGCCTTCGGTGAAATCACTAAAGTCGATATCCAAAACCGAAGAGGCCATTAATACCCCTACGATAATCAAGGCTGGTGCTGTGGCTGCATCTGGAATCATCCCTGCAATAGGGGAGATTAACAAGGCTAGCAAGAAAAGAAAACCTGTCGTTACAGCTGTTAAACCAGTCCGGCCCCCTTCACTAATTCCTGCGGCACTCTCCACATAAGCCGTTACCGTTGATGTGCCCATAAAGGCGCCAAACGATACTCCAACCGCATCAACCAACATGGCTTTTCCAATAACGGGTGAATTGCCATCTTTACCAATAAGTCCTGCCTTGCTGGCTGTTCCTACAAGTGTTCCAAAGGTGTCGAAGAGTTCAACAAACGTGAAGGTAAACACCACAGTCCAAATACCCATATTCAGAGCACCCATGATGTCTAATTGTCCGACCGCGAGGTTGCTTAAGTTTGGCAAAGAGAAGAATACTAAATTCTCAGGTAGGTGAGTCACATGCATTGGAATACCGATGATGGTGGTGACCACGATTCCAATTAATAAAGACCCTTTTACTTTACGTGCCATCAGCAAGGCGGTTATCGCCAGACCGATCAGAGCCAGCACCATACTTGGATTGTGAAAACTTCCCATGCCAATGTTCCATTCGAAAAATTGAAGCGTGGTATGTCCGCCTGTTTTGGCCAAGGACTGCATTGTTGGCGGAATCAAGTTGGTAGAGACTGCCATGACATCTGAAATTTTCAACCCGATAATGGTGATAAATAGTCCGATACCAACTGTGATCGCTCGTTTCAGCGAGTTCGGCACTGCAACCACTAGAATCTGTCGAATCTTAGTCACCGTAAGGATAATAAAGATGATACCGGAGATAAATACGGCACCTAAGGCAATTCTCCAAGGCATTCCGACACCCGCTAGAGCTACGGTAGCAAAAAGGGCATTTAATCCCATTCCAGGAGCAAGAGCAATGGGGAAGTTAGCCACTAAACCCATTGCAATAGTTACGAAACCGGCTGCGATAGCCGTTGCAAAGAAGACTGCATTCTTATCCATACCCGTCGAAGAGAGGATGTTTGGATTCAGAAATAGGATATACGCCATCGTCATAAACGTGGTGATCCCCGCAATAACCTCAGTCTTGACCGAAGTTTTGTTTGCTGTTAGTTTGAATAGTTTTTCGAGCATCGTTTGATTTTATGGTGAGTTATAAATTCCACTTACATGCAATCGTTGGATTAACCATAAATCCATTGTGACCTGCAAAATTTGAGCTCATCTCAACTTCGCTACCCACTGAGAATTGTTTTGTGAAATTTATCCACAATTGAGGCTCGGTTAAGAATACATAATTAGTTGCTTTTGTGTTCGCACCTACCCCAACGATGTTGTCTTCTCTCCAGAAATCGGCAAATCCTGAGAAGGTTAACTTGTTTTTAAATAGCTGCACTGTCCATACGCCTGTCAACTGAAACGACATGTCATTTTTGCCTCTGATATTCTTATACATTGCTTGAAGCGTGAAAACTTTTGAGAAATCTGCTGTGTTCCAAGTGTAATTTCCACCAAACAACCAAGCATCATTAATCTGGTAAGCATTATTTGCCTGATTTGCTTTGTATTGACCAAATCCGCCATTGTATTCCACATGCAGCTCAAACGGACTATTCCAGAACTTAATCCCACGTGCAATTTCAAAATAAGCGAGCTGAGGACCCTGCACTCCTGAACCATCTTTCCCATAGTCCATATCAATAAAATAAAATGTGCTCCCGTGCTTGTCGGTTTTAAAAGATTCAACCGTAGAGGTTAAGAATTTACGTGTGTCACCCATGTCGTAATGAAGTTGCACATTTTGAGCTTTTAATGCCAATGAAGCCATCGTGATAAGGCCTAAGAAGAGTAGCTTTTTCAAACTAAAAATTTTAAGAGTAAAATAATTTATAACTAGATCTAGAAACTGAACCTTTCAAGTAAAGAAAATAAAACCCAACTCCGGCCTGTTCAAATTGATTGTTGAAAAACTAGAAAATTTAATAAAGTCACAACTGAATTAAAAATCTGATTTAACAATGGATCCTGGCCGTTGCGGATGTTTATAAAATAAAAAACACTATCTGATTATATTTCAATGCTTAAGATGTTAGGAACGAGGCGCAGTTGGCGTCGTAAAATGATCTTTTTAGGAGTCCTAAAATTAGAAATTATATTTTAATTTTTAAATGCAAAATCGTTTTCAGATCACACTGTAGAATGATTCTAATTGTTTAAACTCATCCCAAGTGATCGTGAATAACCCTAAAATAGTGTAAAAGAATTTACATGATTAGACAAAATAAATTGTGATTTTTCACTAAAATGGTGTAAATTTAAGGGTGAAAGATCAAAATAGAATGCAATTTCAAGCATAATCCTTTTATGTGAAGTTTCTAATTAGATATTCTCCGCCATGGAAAAAATTTTGATTATCGATGATGACAAATTAAGCCTTAAATTGATTAGGGAGATCCTTGAACGTTCGGGATATCAAATTAGTCAAGCTGAAGATGGTGAGTCGGGACTTAAAATGATTCGATCCATTCGTCCTAGTTTGGTGATCACCGATTTTCAGCTTCCAGGGATCGATGGGCTTGAGGTTCTAACCGAGATTCATAAACTCAATAGCGCATTGCCCGTAATTTTTCTCACTGGTCATGGCGATGTTCCTCTAACGATCAAATCGATTCAAAGGGGAGCATTTGATTTCTTGGAAAAACCGATCGATCCGAGTCAGCTGCGTAATACGGTCCAAAAAGCACTAGTGTCAGCAAAAGTAAGTCGAGGCTTAAGTGAGGTCTCTAGCGAGGCTCACGAAGGGTTATTTGAACAATACACCTTGGTTGGAAAAACTGCTCAGATGAAAGAGATTTATAAAAGTATTGGTCGAATATCCCATAGTAAAATCAACGTTTTCATCGAGGGAGAGATCGGAACGGGAAAAGAACTAGTGGCCAAACTAATCCATTATTCTGGAACTTCGGCCAATCATCCTTTTATCCGAATAAACTGCCAATCGGTTCCTGAATCGCTGCTAGAGGGCGAACTGTTTGGTGAGAATAGGGGAGCTTATACCAATCCGGCTCAGGATAAAAAGGGAAAATTTGAACTTGGTGGTGAGGGAACTGTGTTCTTAGATGAGATCTCTGCACTTTCGCTGAACCTCCAAGCTAAACTGTTGCGCGTACTTCAGAAAATGGAGTTTGAGCGGGTTGGCGGTGAAGAGGTATTACCGCTGCGCGCAAGACTAATATGCGCTTCGAATAAGGATCTGGAGACTTTAGTGCAGAACGGTGAATTTCGGGAAGATTTATTTCATCGACTCAAAGTATTCACCCTGAAAATTCCCCCTCTGCGAGATCGAAAAGAGGATATTCGGGATCTGGTGATTCACCTACTGGTTAAACTAAACAAAACATTCGACAGTAATGTGGTTAAGATCGGAGCTGGAGTAATCGACCTATTGTCGAGCCACGACTGGCCTGGAAACGTGCGCGAATTGGAAAATACCATTCTTAAAGCGATGGTCCTCTCAACAAACGATGTGCTAGAACTTGATAACATCACCTTAAGCCAGAACCAAAACCTTCCTTCCAAAAAGCCTACGCAAGAGAGTCGCTATCGATCAATAGCAGATCTTGAAAGATATCATATTAAACAAATCTTAGAACAGGTCCGATGGAATAAATTGGAAGCTTCAAGGATCCTCGAAATCACTAGACCTACCCTCAATGCGAAGATTGAGAAATACCATATACACCGTGATTGATTAAGAATCGAGCTTGAGAAGAGGCACACTGATCTTACGCATCTACAACAAAGGCCTCCTTAAATCCCTCTTTGAAAAGCTTCTGTAGCGATAGCAACGCTCTCTTTGGATCCGTCAATTCCAATAAGCGCACTTTATAATACCCCCCTTCAAACACCACCATGGGAGTATATCCATACTGCTTCTTTAATAGTTGCTGGAACACGACGGCATGCTCTTGCTTTAAAAATGCGGCTACCTGAATCGCCTTCTTTTGTGATTTTGCTTTGGAAACAATATCCGCTCCAGCTTTTTTCTTCGATTTCCCAACTGGAATTGCTTGACTATGATCTTGTGTCTTGTTTTGTGGAACCGTGGGAGCTAACATCGTGGTGCTATCCATTGTCATATCCATTTTTTTCTTAAGGATAAAATCTAATCCGGAGACTATATCTCCCTCTTTATTTTGATTGATCTTGATCTGAATCATCTGCGGTAAAGCAGTCATGTTTAAGTTTGAAAGTTGATCAGGATCGATCTTGGCAATGTAATCACCGGGTTCTAATCCCATATAATAAATATACCCATCGGCCTCTGACATTGTTTCAGCAACGGGCTTGTCCGAAAGGAGCAACTCTGGATCAGGTTTTCCTTTTCTGATATTTAGACTCGGGTGTTTTTTGTAAAACTTCACCACCACACGCTGTAATCCTTTTAAAATTTGCTCATTGTTCAAGTAGACCATACCAGATACTTCACCCACAGCGATCACAGGAATGTTGACGCGCTTAAACTGATTGGGATCAATAAGTACCTGGTAGGTCCGCTTTTTGAACCTCCATGAAATGTTCTCCAAATCATTGTCTTGAAACTCGACTAAATAGGTCGTAAAGGCATTTAAATCGGGAACGCGCACAATCGAATCTTTATCGTTGAAGAGTACCCTTCCTCCCATGATATTCACATTGGTGATCTTAACCAGATGTTCTCCCTGATCGAGTATCCCATTGTTGTTTAAATCAAGGAATGGATAGAGTAAGAGTCCACCTTTGCTAATGGCCGAATTGCTACTGTGATAGACATATCCATTGTCGCCACCAAAAGCCAGTGAGCCTTGCAGACTCTGCGAGGTAATGGTGCTACCACCCGACTGCGATATAGATAGATTGCTCCGCGCAAAAGGAAGATCGTATTTGAAGTTTGCGGTGATGAAATTGTCGTTGTAAAGGATGTTGCGTTCATACGATACGGAGAAATTCCCTTTTGGGATGTATTTTTCAATCGTTAACTTAGCCGTAATGACATTCCCATCCCGGATATTGTATTGCGCCGATGGTCGGAAAGTGTAGCCACTCTTCGAACGGTACGAGAGCGCTAAATCGGATGTTGAATAAGGGCTCATATCATTGGTCCAGTTCACCATGGTCGTCGAATTGGCTGTATACTGCTGATAATAGGCCGAAAGCATCATGTTTCCCTGGTTGTAGTTGCTGGCCGAATAGACAAATTGAGTGTAATCCATCCGCAAGAAACCAGCGAGTTTCTTTATCCGTAGCGGTATCGAGAGCTTCGCTTTTCGCTCCTCTGGGGCATTAAACTGAGTCGCTAATTGACCTGCTTCATATTTGGCATAGTCGAGTTCCAAGAGGGCATCGCGGTGAAAATAGAGATCTAAAACACCTCTCGATCTTACCCCATGCGCATATTCCCCATTGACGGTAAGCTGACTAAAGGGCTGAAATGTTAATTTAGCGTAAGGGATATAAGGATTCTGTGCAATGGACGACAAATATTCCACTCCGCCACCGAGGGTTAACACGCGATTTAAACCATAGTTAAACTCGGCTTTTCCAAAACGACTCGAGAGGGTATCTTCGAGCACTCCGCCAGATAACCCATATTCGAATTCCCCTTTGGGCATAATGGAGTAAGGCATGTTCATCGTCCGTTCGTCGGTTCGTTCCTCGCCTAAGGGACCGTAAAATTTCAATTTTAGGGTGGTATACCCATAGACAATAGGGACTTTAAACTGAAATAGTCCCGACGCATCGGCCTTGGTATAGTCGACCAGCACATTGTTGATATACAGCTCGACACTCCAGTTTGGCTCGGTTCGTTCGTTGATGGTATAGTAACCCGAGGCTTTACGAACGGTGGTGGGCGAATTGCGGATGGTGGCTCCCACAACCGGCGCATTGATAAACGAGATGGTCTGGTTCGAGATCTTCCCTAATTGAGCCTGTTTGATTAGTGATTTATCGTTGTCAATCCAGCGCCACAGGTAGTTGACTTGTCGATTATCGAACTTGTATTGTGTGTAATAGTTGACCGACGCATTTGCTTCTCCACCTGCTAATTCAGTTCCAACGCCCAAGCTCATCAGATGATTGGTTGGCCCATTCCAAGTTTGATACGAGGCTGCGGCCCAATCGATAGATCCAAATTTAAAAAAGTGATAATTTCGTTTGATGATGGTGTCGGCCACCATTTCCCCTTTGATTTTCGATACATTGGTGCGCAACTTCTCGATTCGCAACTGTTTGAAAATAGGTAGCTCGAAATTCGATTTTAGTAAGATCGTTAACGATCGGAAGTTAAAGGTTAGCGTGATGCCAAACGCCTCGTCGAAGAGCGACGACTCCATATACAAGGCCCCCAGCTCTTTGGTCACTCCAAACTGGGTGTCGATAGTCCGATTGCCAATTTTAAGCTGTTTGCTTTTTAGGTCGATAGAATAGACCTGACTCTCTTTTTCGATAAATCCACTCACCGAATTTCCATCTTTGGCGACTACACAAGGGATGTTTAGCGTATTGAAAAGATCTTCGATGTTGATAAATAGCAGCTTGTTATTGCCGTAGATGGCATCGATGTAGAACATCTTATACCCTTCAATCACCACGCGCACCGGCACCTCTTCGTAAGCCGTTAGTGGTGCATTGACCTTATTCGCGAGTGGCAACCCCTGTGTAGTGAAGGTTAGGCTAATCAGTACGAACCAGGCAACCACGATCCGTGTGATTCCAACGAAACACAGACTCCCCTCAGTTGCTGTTTTGGGGATAAAAGGGTCTATGCCGGTGGAATTTTTCATGACTTATTCCTGATTAAAGGTGATGCTAAATGTTCCTGAATATTCGCCTGGAATTGCGGTTCCAGGTACCGTTAGTGTTCCGCCCATCCGCAATGGAGTGACGAAATTACAGTCGCTATTGGTGAAAAATGTCGAATGATTAACCCCTTTTTCTGTAGGGCCAAGATTCAGCGTAAGCGAACCACCATTTGATCCAGTTAGTGTAATTTGATCTTGAAAATCGATGTTTACCGTACGTCCTTCACAAAGTTTTATCTCAAAGATTGCCGGATGCGCAGTGGGCGCTATCGAGAGGAGCGCTACAGATCCCGTTGTTGATCGGCTTCCATCCCATCCGACCGAAACGGTCCCTCCTGCTCCACTTGTTAAGCAGAAGGTGCCGAAATGAATCCCTTGGCTAGGGTTTATGGTGATCGTCCGTTGGGGTAGCACCGGCTGGGCAAAAGTCACACTTGCGCAGAGGGTTAAAAAAAGGATTGAAAGCACCCCTTTTCTGAACTTTTTATAGATAATTCCTGCGCTCATTGCACCCTGATTAATAGTTTGAATGTTCATGCCATCTTCGGTTGCCTGATGGAGACAACCGATTTAACTTCTTATTTTATGGTCGTTACAGCTAAGTTTGCTCGTTGTAGGTCTTCTACACTAGCCTCTTTCTCTGCGTAAACCATGTATTTAGCATCATCGGGTGTGGTGTAGCGAACTTTGAGATTCCCCGCCTTGAGAACGACGCCTTTCACTTGGTTTAACTTGACCGATACATTCCGATGATCGAGGTTGGTATAGACGCCAACTCCTTTTATCAGACCAACGGCAATGGGTTTATTTTTTCCTGAAATGTATTCGACCACTAAATCGCCATAGGTGGAGCAGTTGCCCGCCCGGTTGATGGTAAAATCGAGCGTTGGAATGGTGTCATTGACTACGCTTAGTCTAAGATTTGTGAAGGTGGAGGCCACATTAAGTGTTCCAGTTCGCACAATAACTGGTATGCTGATTCCAAAGATTGGAATTAACTGGACGCTGACCAAGGTGGTATCTTTGAACGGATTTTTTGATCCCAATGGGCTATAATCTTTCTCAGACCGGAAATAGAGATGTGATCGATATTCTCCTGCCACCATATTGGGCGTTCGTCGACATTGCAACATAATCACTTGGGGCTCGCCTGGGGCCAAGGTTATGGTACGTGGGAATATCCGAAGATAGGGCTCTGCACTCATCTTTTGATTGCTCTTTTTATCAAGCGAGATAAAACTTCCATCGTCTTTCATATTTTTTTCGACAAATGAGATCGAATAGGTGGTGGTGTCTTTCCCTGTGTTTACGAGGCTCAGCTCTTCGTGTTGGTTGTTTCCCTCGAAAACCACACGACGCGGGGTAATCAAAAGATCGCCTTGGGCAATAAGTTGCAGACTGCTGCTTAGCAAGGCGAATACTAGGAGGACTAAAGATCTTTTCATGGCACTTAAGAATTGGGTTTTTACTGATTTCAGGTATCTGAAACTTCTTAAACCTAAAGGGAGTGCCTTTAAAAAAGACACCACCCTTTATGGATATGGATAATCTTAGTTGTAGTCAACAATCACTGGGAAAGTACCTGCATAGATTCCACCTTGTTGTCCGCTGGCAACATTCAAGGTCCCTCCAACCGTGAAATAATCGGCTCCGCTTGCGCTAAGAGTACTTGTATTAGATGAAGACGCTTCTGTAGCGGTATTAAAATTTGCCTTGAAATTAGTTATGGTCATAGTAGTACTTCCAATAGTTTCAGTTACCGTAATAGCAGTCGATGGTAATGTGAGTGCATAAGTTGCATTATAAGTACCTGTAACATGGTAGGCTGCATTTGCTGCCACTGGTGCTATCGAAGACCCAATAATGCCTCCACCGGTATAGCTACGCCCTGCATCAACTGCAGAAAGCACAACAGTCCCAGCAGTGCTGTTACCTAAAAGGTTAATGGTGCCAAAATGTAACGAGTGGTCTTGGGTAATTGCCATTGGAACAATAAGTCTTGCACCTGCAGGGGTAGCTGCAACTGTTGCAGAAGTTTGCGCCATTACGGCAGTTGAGAAGCTTACGCTCATAGCGATAGCTGCGAAAAGAAGAAATGATTTTTTCATGTTTTTTGTTTTTTTGTTTTGTAAGAATTAAAATGAATGGTTTTGCCTCAATGTCTTGCTCTCATTACCTGGTAATGAGCATCAAGTCGGTTCGCTAGGCCGCTTACCTGTCGGATTACGGGTGTCACTTTTTTGCTTTCCGGGTTTTTTAGAGTTTTTATATTTATGGAGATGAATTGTTACACCAAACCTTCCGGACCATCTGTCCTTGTTGGTTGTTTAACTTAACCACCAGCAGGGTTTTGGTTGGATTGAAATTGAGCAGATGCTGTGAGTTTGAGCCAAGCTGCTGTTCGTAAACTTTGCGGCCGAGGATATCGTAAATGGTAACCTGAGCAGCTTGGTCAACTTGGGTGAGATCTACCAAGATATGGTTTCCATCGGAGGAGATCTTCGCCGGCAGTTCTAAGATCTGATCGGCTTTAATAGGGGCAAAATGGAGCATAAACCGGTTGGGCTGATCGGCTGCCGAGGCACTAAACCGGTAGGTCGATTGGCTGTTTAAATTTTGAACTGTTTTCGCCTGACGATCTTCTAAGATTACCGTTTTAAAGAGGGCTGGATCGAAATCAAAGGTTAAGGTATATCGTCCAGTGGTGCCTGGTTTAAAGAGCACCGCCACTTCACGATTGACTAGCGTATCGGAGAGATAGCGCAGGGTGTAGTTTTTAGTCCCTTCTGCTAGATAGAGACTAGGGGCCGTGGTTGCGGGACTAAATAGTTTGGGTGCTCCCTCCTGATTTTGAGGATAGCCAAAAAGTAGTCGGGCCTCATCGGAGCCACTATTTTGTTCGGAAGCTACCGTAATGCTTAGGACATCGGGATCGAAAGAGGCACTCTTCCAATCGGATGCACCGTTGGCCACGCGAATGGCGTTGGTCATTCCCAACGTTCCGCTACTGGCTGCCCGAACGAAGAACCCTTGCATCGGGGCGATATAGCGGGTAACCGAATTGGTTCCAGTGCCTGAAGCCGAGTTTATAACACCATAGTTGCTCGTTGCAGGATTGTAGATCCACATGTCGTAACCACTTCCCGAAGTTGTAAGATTGGTGCGGGTCCATCCCGATGATGCTTGCCAGTCGATGGAAGATGGATAGGGATTGCCAACGAGGTTGAAGCCCTTCACGGTTAGATCAGTCCCTGCATATTTCAGCGCAATGCTATGTGTTCCATTGTTCAGATTTCCGCTAAATGTTTTGGTTGGGTTGGTGGCTTGCACCGAATAGAGGTATCCACGACCAACATTGAAATTATTGCTTCCTCCATTGAGGGAATCCCATTTGGCATTCAGCTTATATTTCCAGCAGCTCTTGGGTTCGTCCCACAGGTAAAGATCATAACCTGTTCCGCCTGTGCCTCCATAAGTTCCCGAAGGGAGCCAGTCGCCGCTTATGGATTGTGCACTTACTGGGGAAGAGAGGAAGTGCCAGGCTTCGGCAGATCCGGTGATGTATCGTTGAACGGTTGCTGGCACATCGGCTGAACTATGAATGAGTGAGGCAGTGCCAGTGGCATCCGACTGTAAGACTAGACCACCATTCCCGGCTGAATTGGTTAGCGTTCCTGAGACAGTGAGTGCCGAGCTCCTCGTAATTGTCAATATCGCGCTAGCGGTTATAGTAACATTTGGAATAGCTAAAATACCATTGATTTCCTGCGAGTTGGTGTTAAACGTATAGGTTCCAGTTCCTGCTGAAAATGTGCCGGAGCTACCATTTGTAATCCCTCCCTTTAAAACAACCCCCGTAGTTGTGGAATTGCTATAGCCTCCTCCGTTATTTAGGGTTAAAAGTCCATTAAAAGTTAACGAACAATAAGTGGAAACTGTAAAACTCCCTACATTATTGATCGTTGTGGTCCCACTAATCCCCAAAGACCCTGATGAATTTGCCACTGATCGGGTGAAGGCGCCATCAACAGTAAATGTACCACCAATTGAATTTGCCGTACCGTTTTGAAGATTAAATTGGGTGCCAGCACCAACTGAAACATTGCCATTGACAGTAATACCCTGAGTGGCATTACTCATATTTAAGATACTTGAACCGGTTAAAGAAAGATCACCTGCGACAGTCAATCCATCGCCCTGTGCCCCACCTGAATTGGCGGTAAAACTTCCGTTTAATGTAAAATTGCCATTGATTGTACCAGTCGTAATTCCGATGGTTTTTGTTCCGCTTCCAGAAAGGGTAAGGTTGTTATAATTACTCACTAGCTGAGGAATAGTCTGCGTAGCGCCGGTAAAATCAACAGTTAAAAAGGTGCTAGGTGTAAAGGTCGTCCCTGTTCCGGTCCATGATCCTCCGACCGATAAGGTAGATGCAGAAGTGCTACTGTTAATTATTCCGGCTGTAAAGGATACATTGCCGGCAACGACAAGGTTTCCACCCGTAAAATTCAATCTGCTTGCTGCTCCGCTGAATGTTAGGCTACTACAATTACCTGTTTGGCCTGTTGATAAGGTTGGCCAGTTAGTCCCCGAAGCTGGGATAACAACAGCCGTAGACGAAGTGGGTACTGTGCCTCCACACCAGTTGGTTCCAATGTTCCAGTCGGTTGAGGTGGTTCCAAGCCAG